>NZ_CP109966.1:336170-672341 GCF_026725475.1 Catenovulum adriaticum | reverse complement strand
TTTTTATCTGGCTAATTTAAACGTTAAAACTAATTCATCACTTATACCGGATTGATAATTTCTGTCAAATCCAAGTCCGTATATGTTTCCCCTTTTGTCGTTTTCAATTATGTTTTTATTACCAATTTAGATGATGCTTTACACACAAATTGAAGTTAATGGGGAAACTTTTACGATAAAAGCTAGTAATTAATCGTATATATTTCCTCTTTTATGTGATTTTCATTAGGTATAACGCTTAAGGTGGAAAAATTTACGACATATTGTCGTTTATGCTTCCTCTTTTAGGACGCGTTTTGCTTTATTAACGTAAATTCTTCCTCTTTTATGTGTTTATTGGATTATTTAACGTATATGTTTCCCCTTTTATGATCTGATCTTTTAATTAAATAGGTACTGATCTGATCTTGATCGCTTTCGATTGCCAAAAATCAATGACTTAGCCTTTTAAAGAGGAACTATAAACGACAAAGAGGAGTGATAAACGGTTTAAAAGTGGAAACATATACTCGTTCGGGGGAAAGTATTACTTGATCTAAGAGGAAGCATATACGACGAAAGCGGGAAGCATATACTTCGTAAGTATCGTATATGCTTCCTCTTTTTATCGTAAATGACACCACCTTGGGTTATTTTACGGCCAATAGATGTTAAAGAGGAATGATTTACTTAATATAATGCTTAATTTCATGAATTATCTTCAGTTCATTTTTGCTTCCAACTCGTCATTCGTATTTATTTCCTCTTTAATGTTTGGTTATTCTAAAATAATTAGACGGGAGCGTTTTTATTTCCCCCTTTAGGATCAGATCTATAAATATATATAGTCTTTGATCTGATCTTGATCTATCTGTAGTACTAAAAATCAATGACTTAGGTGTTAAAAGAGGAATGTTATACGTTAAAGTGGAATAATATACGAGTGTAAAGTGGAAACCTTTACTGCTTAGAGAGAAACTTATACGGTTAAAAAAGAAGCCTGTACGCCGCAAGGTGGAGGCTTTTACTTCATGGAGTTAGTATATCCTTCCCCTTTTATTCGTATTTTATTCCTCTTTACAGTAAATACTTACAAAAGAGGAATGAAATACGCTTATATAAATCCCTAAGACATAACCTTTATTTGCTTAACTTCAAATAAATTAATCCTAAGGTTATGATTAATAAGAATTTAATATGATAATTGGTATCTAGTTAGTATTTTGAATTACAATTTTTTAAATTAAATGTCTTAAATGTCTTAAATGTCTTAAATGTCTTAAATGTCTTAAATGTCAAATGATGAAAATGTTTTAACTTTATATCAGCTGAAATAGACGTTTGACGGTACGTATTGGTGCTATATATATCGGTTTTACGTTATCGTTACTAAAATTGTATTTAAATTATTGATTTGTAAAGTTATTTTAATTTCGTTTTTGTTTCCACTTTGAATGTTGCTCCAGTTTTAATTATATCAGTAAAAGGGATAGTGGTTAGTTTTCCGTTTAATCTTCCACCTTATATAACCGTTTATCGTATTTGAAGACGTTTTAATTTCCTCTTTTGTCGATAAATAACAAATACTAAAACTGTTATCTTAGATTATTTTTTACATTTATAGTAAAAGTTATTCACAACCTATAAAAACCCGTAGTTAATATTTAGTTGCTGCTAGCTAACCAACCAATTTATACTTTATCGCTAGATTCGTATTATCTTTTTCTATCATGAGTTTATATTTGATTAGAATTTTAATAGTCTATGGTCTTTGGCTTTACCTACTTTTTAAGACAAGTGATTTTCACACCTGTTCCTTTTAATGCTTGGAATTTAACACTACTCGTTGTTATCATTTAGTCGCCTTTAATAATACAATTATAATTTTTAAAATTTGTTCTAAAACCTCTAGCATACTATTATTAAACGCATATGAATTTATATGGTTCTCTTTTAATTGTTAGCTCAGTAAGCCATTTTTTCTATCCCCCTGCCCTTTCGTTTAGTAGTTAAGGTGTAGAACATGTTCTACACCTTAACTTCATTTATATCTTTAGTTTTCACAAAAAATTATATATTATGTATTTTAATGTTTGATATAAGGTATTGAATTAATGGTTATCACATTTGGAAATAAAAAAGGTGGTGTTTGGAAAAGCACTACTTTATTAAATACGGCCTGTGTAGCAGCGCAAAAAGGGTTTAGAGTTTGTGTAGTAGACGCTGATACAAATGAAACATCAAATACTTACCTAAGGCGTAGAAATGAAACGAATGCAGAGCGTGCTCAAAAAGGATTAGAGGAATATCCATTTATTAAAAGTGAGTTAAAAAGACCAGATGATGCTGTAGGGAAAGATCTACAAGCATTAGACGAAAACTATGATTATGTATTTGTTGATACTGGTGGTTATGAAAACCGAGCTTTCACGTCTGCTATTCAAGTTTCCGATATTATCTATATGCCTTTCCAACCGTGCCAGGTTGATATGGACCAACTTGTCCCTACCCTTAAGGTCATTATTGATACGGAAAATATGGTTTCAGAACTGGTACCTGATTACTCATTAGACCCAAGACTATTAGTTGTTGGCGCTGATCATAATTCAAAAGATTTGGTTATGGATGCTAAAGCGGTTGCAAGGCAATTAGAAAGTCATGCAAGTTTATCTTCAGCTACTATTACTGTAGTAAAAAAAATGAAAAGAATTCAAGACGAAGGTTTAATGTTAGCTGACATCAAACACCCAAAAAGAAGCATGTATGAAATTTTGTTTGATGAGATTCAAGGCAATAGGAAGCTAACTCATAAAAGAGTTCGAAACTAGGTGTAGAACGTGTTCTACACTGTTAGATATTGAGGTGGATGATGGTTAAGAAATTAGATCTAGAACTATTACAAGGAAAGACAGCAAAGTACCCGTCTGAGATTGAAAAAGAAGAGCTAGCTAAAGAAAAAAAACTAGAAGAAATTAATGACAACGGAAAAATACAAAAAAAATTAGCTAGGAAAAAGTTAATTGGTAAAAGAGTTATCATTAAAGCTAGCGAGACAACGTTATGGGAAGGTAACCCTCGAAATTTTTCACGAGACAACGATATAGAAGATTTATTGCCTCTAATTGAAAAATCGGGTGGTAATACTCAAGCCGTAGACGCTAGGCTGACTGACAATGATAAAGTTGAAATTATTGCAGGCTCTCGAAGAAGACGGTGTTGCATTGAGGCTGGATTAGATCTCGTTATTGATCTTTATGAAGACATGACAGACGCGGATGCAATGGAAATTGCAGAAATTGAAAACTCCGGCCGCAAAGAAGTGGATATCATTGGTGAATGTGATTACCTCTATGATAAATACTTAAAGTTGAAAAGCAAAGATCCAGCCATGAATGTTGAAATATATTCGAGAATGAACGGAGTCGATAGAACATTAATGCATTTAAAGTTTAGCGTTGCTAAGCTACCTGATTGGTTAAAAGATAGTAGTAAAAATTTAAAATGGTCTATTAGAAATTTAAAAGCGTTAACTGCAATTAATCGTCAATTGGAAGAAATGAATATTAACCAAGAGCAGTTAACATTCAAATTACCACTGTCAACTCCAAATCTTGTGATAAGTTCTTTCAAAAAAATGTTAAATACAGCCGAACTAAAAAAAGATAATGATGTACAAATAACAAGAGCAAGAAATGGCAGTATCACGATAAAAATATCAAACGAAATACCAGAATCGAAAAAAGATAAAATTCTAAATTTTATAGAAAGCTTAAATTAAAAAATAGGTAGTAATAATTTTTAACAGGGTAGGTCGGCTGCCCTGTTAAATTAACCTTTTAATGAAATGCTTACTTTTAATTATGTTGATCAAGTTCTACCAAATTCTTATTTCTGGGTCTGCTCCTCGTCACTTCTCGATTTATTTACAAAATGTTTTAATCTTCATTAATAGCCACTCTGCAAGCTTAGTGTTAGCCAATTAATTGTATGGCGCTTCCGTTAAATGAAAGTTTTAATCAATGGCATTTTAAAGTAACAAATTAGCACATAACCTATCACTAGATATAAATTGCTTCCAATTAAATACTATTGACTAAAATCTTGTTAGCTTTTTTAAACTATATCGTCACTAAATTAGTATTAGGGTTTGTTGACGTTTGGAGTACAAATTTGTTTCTAACTAAACGCTTTTTGATCGCGACGCGAAATATGTAGCATAGTTCTTCTATGTCAATATCGAGCACAGCTACTGCATCCTGCTCACGCTAAGTACCTGCATCCATGCAGGCAACAAAGAGCAAAAAGCGTTTAGGACGAACCCTAAGGCAGCGTTTGTTTGGCATTTCTACTGTGTTGCCCCACATGGATGTGGGGTAAGGTGACTTTGCAGGAGCATAAAGTCTTTATAGCTCATATATAACTTATATAAATATTGCTCAAATAATATTTATATTCTCGAATTTAAATTAGGTTATTGTTCATCTGACTCAGTTGGTTTATATAGTGTAAATAAAACTATATATATCAATTACTTATGCCTTTGATGATATGTTGTTATAACATTATACTATAAGATTAAATTTGATTGATTTTGATTCTTTGTGATAGTAATATTTTGTTTATGTAAAATATCAGTTTTATTATTGTTTTAAGCCTTAATCCAAAGTCAGTATTGAGTAGCGGTTGAGCTAAAACGATTTTTATAAATATAGCCGTTCAGTATTTTATGAAAATCACTGAACTATATAGTCGGTGAGATTGCTGAGCGTCTGTGAAACATAGGGTCTTGATATGGGTTTAAAAAAAGTTAGAAATCTACTAAATCGCCATCGGGTTGCATACTTATTTGCGGCGAGTGTTTCATTTGTGAATATTATGGCTACACCCATTACATCCGCTAGCACTGAAACGGATAATGTAGAGCAAATTAAAAGCATAGCTATTGATAATGTCTGGTCAGGACATAGAATTAAACCGTATTTATTAACCAGAGGCGAACATCAATTTGTCGGATATTTTGATGCAAACCGTCAGTTAACAGTTTCACATCGAGAAGGGAATGCACCATGGCGCTATTATAAGGTTGATAGCTGGTTAGGGTGGGATAGCCATAATTATGTGACAATGGAGCTGGATTCAAAAGGCCATTTGCATGTTATGGGCAATATGCACGCGGATCCAATTGAATATTTTAGAACCAGCGAACCTTATAACGTGAGGTCTTTAAAAAGAATCGAGTTAATGGTTGATAAATCAGTTGAAAAAAGAATGACTTATCCTATTTTTCTACTTAATAAAAATGATGAGCTTATCGTTAAATACCGAGATGGCGGCAGTGGCAACGGTAACGAAATTTATAATATATATGATGTAAAAACAAAAACTTGGTCAAGATTACACGCGAAGCAATTTTTAGATGGTGAAGGCTTAATGAGCGGTTATTTTGAGGGACCAACGCTTGGGCCAGATGGACTGTTTCATTTGATTTGGGTGTGGAGAAATACACCTAACGCCGCAAGCAACCATAGCTTATCTTACGCCCGAAGTGCAGACCTCGTTAATTGGGAAAATTCGGCAGGGGAGGCAATCAACTTACCTTTAACATTAAAGCACACTGAAGTAGTTGATCCTGTGCCTGCTGGCGGAGGCATGATAAATGGTAATGTCAAAATAGGGTTTGATCAGAAAAATCGTCCAATCATTAGTTATCACAAATATGATTCCGCAGGAAATACTCAAATGTATGTTGCGAGACGTGAAGCTGCAGGTTGGAACCGTCAGCAAATTAGCGATTGGGAAGGCTTTAGGTGGGATTTTGGTGGCAATGGATCTCTAGGTCGGTTTGCGATTAAAAATTATGAGCCAAAAATCATAGACAAGAATACATTAGGCATTGTAGTTAGAAAAAACGATGATGTAATGAAATTTATCATTGATTCAGACACGTTGAAAACGGTAAAAGTAGTAGAAACAAGTTTATATCCGAGTGCGTTAAGAAAAATTACCAGAAAATCAAACCCAGCTTTAGGGCACCTTGAAAATTTAGAGCATCAGGTGCTAAGAGGCGTTGGTGATTCAAGCCGTAATGGTAGTCAATTTTATCTATCTTGGTTCAGCCAACCAGGAAACAGAGATAGAGCACATGCAACTATTACTCAGCCAAGTGTATTATTGTTGCACGAAATTAAATAAACCTAACCAATCGGAGTTTGAGTTTATTTACAAACTCCGGTTATTTATTCACGCTGGATTAACTCACTTTCATTATTTTAAAAGTTACCTGATTCAATAAATTGTAAAGCTTTACAGTTTAACGGAATTAAATAATATACGATTTTGTGATTTTATCGCATGTGATTAATTTATTTTTTGAATTAAACAAACCTCTAAACTTATTTCATCAATTTTTATCTTAAACTTTTTTTTACTTTTTAAAGATCAGGCATGTTACTCAAAACGGAAGGGGAGTGCTATTGAGTTTAAAAGACTTTTTAAAAAGCAAGGTTCATACACATAAGGATGTGTAATTTCAGTATTGATATGAATAACAGTATCAAAATGATTCCGCTATATTTTCGGCATATGACTCAAAAAGGTTAAGTTAACAATTTGTTGATTTAAGCGGTACTAAATGCTATTTTTGACTTCTATTGACCGTTAATGATTGTTGTGATTGGTTTGGTGTTAATTTTTTACGTTAAGTGAATGACTCTCCCACAAATCATAAATGCACTAGGTCTACAAATAAGGAATTAAGATGAATTTATTACGAGCCTCATTTCCCCAACTCAATTTAAAGCTTTCAGCTAAATTGAGTCGATTAATATTCGCATCAGCGTTATGCACCGTTAGTTTGTCTGCGAATGCAAAAGTCACTTTAGAAACACAAATTAAAATTACCGACAGTGCCTTACATTTTGATGGTAAAAATTTGGATTTTAGCAATTTTGAAAAGCCAGATTCAACAACTGAAAAGTATGATTATTTTTTTGGTCCCAATATTTCGGCTCATGGGGATGCGGTTAAAACCTATAAAGATTATGTTTTTATGACTTGGTATCGTGGCGGAAAAGATGATCGCCATGTTATGTTAAGTCGATACAATAAAGTAACAGGCACGGTGAAAACGATTGAGTTTCCACATCAGCATACCGGATTTAGAGGAAACCCTTTAGTTGGGGAGTCTCATAATACGATTGGCTTAGCGGTAAGTCCTATTAACGGCACGATACACATGGTGTATGACATGCATGCCTATGACGACAATAATCATGACGGAAAATTTAAAAACGATTATTTTCGTTATTCGTACAGCGTCCCTGGTGCAGCCAGCGTGGCAGATAAAGATTTCACCCTAGATAAATTTGTAAAAGATACAAGTGCTGTGAGCCAGGGTAACGATGATTATAAACACCTTACCATGACAGGCGATTTGGCTGATAAAGCGAACTTTGCCCGTTTGACTTACCCTAAATTTTTTGTTAATACCGATGGCACCTTATTGTTATATATGCGTTTAGGGGGTAATAATAACGGGGCTTACGTGTTTAATCGTTACGATGCAGCGGCTCAAAAGTGGTCTACATTCACAAACTTTAACCTGAACAATCAAAAATCTCACGGTAATAAATACAATTGGGGCCTCTACGGCAATATGAAGTATGTAAACGGCAAACTGCGTGTAGGCTTTCAGCAACGTTCTGGTGACAATGATGATAAATATAAATACCAGAATGGGGTTTATTATGCCTATTCAGATCACCCAGAAGGCTTTGGCGATTGGAAAAACCATAAAGGTGAAGCAATGACTTGGCCACTGGTTAATTCAGATGAAATTAAAGTATTTGAGCCAGGTGACTATTTTAGCCATACAGATGCAAATTCAGTTTACATTGTCGGCAGCTTTGACTGGACAGTCACTGCAAAAGGCGATATTCACATTATTAGTAAAGTGCGTTCCACTAATAGAAATCGCCCTGATTATGAAGAAGTTTATTTACACGCCTATAAACCAGTAGGGACAGAGGAATTTATAATTACAAAAGAATTTGCCGGCGCCAGCGAAATATACACGTCGGGTGATAATGTTTATATTGTTGGCTTAAACAATGGCCGTCCTTATGTTGAAAAAGCACAAGGCGGAACCAACAGTTTTGTACGCGTTTACGAAGCTACTGACGGTATTCAGTTTGATCATGGCACTATTTATATTACAGATGGTAAGCTTTACTACTATTTAATGGAAAAAATGACCGGCACTAAGCAGCCGCTGTATTTGCAAATCATTGATTTAGATGTGAATGAAAGCTCGCCACCGTCAGCCAAGGCAACGCCAAAGTTAAATAGTGAAAAGAAACTAGATTCCAGTGATACAACTGGTGGTGGGAGTAGTGCGCCTTTGAGTATTTTATTGGGTTTATTTCTGATGGCTTTTAGACAAATAAAATACGCTACAAACGACTAATTTAACTTGTTACTTTGAATATATAAGATATTTATACCCACGTGTTTTTGGGGTATAAATATCTTTTCAGTTAACGCTAGACAACTTTTGCATAATTACAAATTTCTGAAAAGTGAGCTGGATCTAAGCTAGCACCACCAACTAAAAGTCCATCTATATCGGGTTGTTCCAGCATTGTTTCAGCATTATTTTTGTTAACACTACCGCCATACATAATTCGGGTATTTTGAGCTGTTTGTTCAGAATACATAGCTTTTAATTGTTGGCGAATAAAATAATGTACTTTTTGTGCTACTTGAGCGTTTGCTGATTTTCCAGTTCCAATTGCCCAAACAGGTTCATAAGCAATACATATAGATTGTTGGCTTAAATCAATATTTTCTAATGACTCTGTTAATTGCCGAGTCAAGACCTGCTCAGTTAAATCACACTCATACTCTTTTTGGCTTTCACCTATACATAAAACGGGTGTTAGCCCACTTTGCAATGCGCGTTCTATTTTTAATTGACAGCTTGCATTATTTTCTCCAAAGGTTTCTCGTCGCTCAGAGTGACCCACTAAACAGTATTGGCAACCTGCTTCTTTTAACATTTGTGCTGAAGTTTCACCCGTGTAAGCGCCTGATTTAAATTTACTCACATTTTGACTACCCACATTGATTTGTGAATGTTGTAAAAAATTCAACATATCACGTAAATATAAATAAGGCGGACAAATAACAATTTCAGCAGCAAAGGGCTGGTTGATCAGCGAGGCAACGGACGAGCAAATTAGATCAACCCCACCGTTTAGTTTCCAATTAGCCATGATAATTGGGCGTTTATTATGAAATTTTTTTGATTTCATCATATGGTTCTTTTAGTTAATGGTTTGATTATTTCTTCATATATTAAAGATATTTAAACTGACTGTAAATGACTGGTTTTGTGTTTTTGTTGTTTGTTTTTTGATTTTTATTTAGGTTTTTTGTTAATTTTTAGTTTGTTATTTTTATTATTAGTGCTACTTTTAGGTTTTTAGTGATCCATTGTGCTTGATTTTGGTTGGTTGTTTAGTGGTAGCTTAAATCAAAAAATAAGTAAACTAATATGTTGAAGATTGAATGAGGAATCAATATGAAACAATTAACGCGCTATTTAGCGCTACGATATTTAAAGCAATTTTCTTTTGCCTGTCTACTCTTTACTGCCACAGCTAATGCCACCGTTACATTAGAAGATCAGGTTAAAATTACAGATCTTGGCTTACATTTTAATGGTCAGGATTTAGACTACAACAATGTCGGTAATCCAGACACATCCACTGATACTTATGATTTTTTCTTTGGTCGTAATATATCGGCTCATGGCGATGCAGTTAAAACCTATAAACATTATGTTTTTATGACCTGGTATCGAGGGGGGAAAACCGATCGGCATGTTATGTTATCTCGCTATAACACTCAAACAGGTTCAGTTAAAACCATTGAATTTCCGCATCAACATACCGGCTTTAGAGGTGATCCGTTAGTAGGGGAGTCGCATAATACCATAGGTTTAGCGGTTAGCCCGGTTAATGGCACTATTCATATGGTTTATGATATGCACGCTTATGATAATAATAATCATGGCGGCAAATTTAAAGATGATTTTTTCCGTTATTCTTATAGCGCGGCGGGCGCAGCTGAAGTGCCAGATGAAGAATTTACCTTAAATCAATTCGTAAAAGATACCAGTGCGGTCAGCCAAGGCCCTGACGATTATAAACACTTAACGATGACAGGTGATTTATCTGATAAAGGAAATTTTTCGCGTTTAACTTACCCTAAGTTTTTTACGACAACAGATGGCACGTTATTGCTTTATATGCGCTTAGGTGGAAATAATAACGGCGCTTATGTATTTAATCGTTACGATGCTCAAAACCAAAAGTGGTCAACCTTTACTAAATTTAACCATAATAACCAAAAATCCCACGGTAATGAATATAACTGGGGACTTTATGGAAATATGAAGTATGTCAATGGCAAACTTCGTGTTGGTTTTCAGCAACGCTCTAGCGACAACAATGACAAATATAAATACCAAAATGGGGTGTATTATGCGTATTCAGACCACCCTGAGGGTTTTGGTGATTGGAAAAATCATCAAGGCGAGGTAATGACTTGGCCTTTAGTGGATTCAGACGAAATTAAAGTATTTGAGCCGGGTGATTATATTACTCATCAAGAAGACAACTCAGTTTATATTGTTGGTAGCTTTGATTGGACGGTAACTGCTAAGGGTGACATTCATATTATTAGCAAAGTACGCTCGACAGATAGAAACCGCCCCGATTATGAAGAAGTTTATATTCACTCTTATAAACCTGCGGGCGCTGAAGATTTTATTATTTCAACTGAATTTACCGGTGCCAGTGAGATATATACCGCGGGCGATAATGTTTACATTGTTGGTTTAAATAATGGCCGACCTTATGTTGAAAAAGCACAAGGCGGCACCAATAATTTTGTACGCGTTTATGAAGCAACCGATGGTATTCAATTTGATCACGGTACTATCTATATAAAAGATGGCAAAGTTTATTACTATTTAATGGAGCGTGCCGCTGGTGCGTTACAGACAACCCAGCCTCTTCATTTACAAATTATTGATTTAGATCTTGAAAGCGAAGCAAATGCTCCGCAAGTGGCATTTCCGTCTGCAACGAAGACTGTTGAGCAAGGCTTTGAAAAATTATCACTCACAGTTGATGCGAGCAGCCCACTTGAAAGCCGCTCGATTGAATCTGTGGCACTGTATATTGATGGTGAATTAGTTAGAGTGGATGACTCATTACCGTACTTGTTTGGTCATGGTTCTAAACCACACGAAACAGGCGCAATGGGTTGGTTAGATACGCATTCTCCTAATCCAAATCCGCTGGAACCGGGTGTATATTTTTTTAAAGCCGTTGCAACTGACAGTGAAGGTGAAACAAGTATTGCTACTATGCAGCTGACCGTATTATCAAAAGCGCCAGTGGTGAGCTTTCCTAGTTCTGAAACCATTGTTGAAGCAGGTTATGAAAAGTTAGCGGTTACGATAGACGCAACTAGTCAAATTGACGGCAGAAGCATTCAGTCAGTTGCTTTATATATCAATGATGAATTAGTGCGAGTAGATGACTCGCTGCCCTATTTATTTGGTCATGGCTCAAAACCACATGAAACGGGTGCTATGGGGTGGTTAGATACACATGCGCCAAACCCAAACCCATTTACTGAAGGGGTATATGATTTTAAAGCAATAGCGACAGATAGCGAAGGCGATACAGGCGAAGCTAACATGACGCTCATTGTTAAAGGCGAACCTAAGCCTCCCATTGTGACTTGGCCAAACGACACTATCACTGTTTTTGAAGGCTATGAAAAATTAAGTATTACGCTTGATGCTGAATCGCAAGTTGCAGATCAAACCATTCAGTCAGTCACTTTATACCGTAACGGAGACTTTGTTCGAAAAGATACAAGACCGGTATGGAATTTTGGTCATTCATTCGCCCCTTATGAACTAGGCGCAATGGGGTGGTTAGACAAACATGAACCTAATCCCAGCCCGCTAGGCGTTGGTAAACACACATTCACTGCGGTTGCAGAAGATAGTGCCGGTTTAGTCAGTGAAGCTGAAATGACGCTTATTGTTAAACCGCTCCCAGGGCCAACAATCAACTTTGTTGAATCGGATATTAAATTAACGGAAGGCTATAGTAACTTGTCTGTGAATACGAACGTGCAAACGGCGGCAGAGACTATTGAGGTTGTCAGCGTTATTTTATATGTAAATGATGAGCTTATCCGTGAAATTTTTGAACCACCATTTACTTGGGGCTCTGCTGATTATGCTGACGATTTACTCGGATTAACGGCGGGCAGTCATGAGTTAAAAGCCGTGGCAACGGACAGCAATAATCGGATGAGCGAAGCTAGTATTTTACTAGATGTGACCTTGTTAGGTGATTTAGATAAAGATGGCGATGTCGATCGAATGGATATGCGCACTTTTAATGCTGCAGTGCGTGCAGGGGAAATTACTGATACGGCTTATGATTTTAATGGGGATGGTTTAATCAATACTCGTGACATCAGAGGCATGGTTCATTTGTGTACACGTGCCCGCTGTGCGGCTAACAACCAGTAATGATAAATAAGATTAAGCGGCTGGTGAAACGATTTTAGTCGTGGAATCAGCTGCTTAATAACCAATCTGAATTTTAACTCATTTTTATCTCGGGTTTAGCTTAATCGACCTGAGTAATCAATAATAAGGAATACTAAATGAAATCTCTAATGATATTTTTTGCATGGGTGTTAACTTTTAACGCCAATGCGGGGTTAATTACGACACAACCCGATCAAACTACCTATAACTCAGGTGATATTGTTACCGTTGATTTTTACGTTAACAATGCTAACCCAATAATTGACTGGCTTAATGTTGAATATCGTTTTGATGATAGCTTGTTTTCCTTTGATAGTTTTACCGTAACAAATGAAGTGTTTTCAAATAGTTACTTGGATGATGGTTATATTTTGCCATCAGCATCAGATTTACTCATTTTAAATGTTGGCTTTTTGTCGAATTGGGATGAAGCTTTAACCACTTCATTTAAGCTTGGTGCAGCGGAATTTACGGCTTTGTCAAATACGGCTTCGCCAGATTTTACGCTTATTGACCAGTTTGTAACTGATGTCAATGGCAGTGAAATACCAGTAGAACAGCAGCAGGTTGCCGTGCCAGAACCTGAAACTTATGCTTTCTTCCCTTTGTTAGCTGGTTTTTTGTTTTGGCGAAAACGAGCAAAAAATATAAAAAGATCTATCTCTATCCAAAAAACAGCCTAACCATAGCTTAAGCTGTTTTTGTGATTAACTTAATGCATCGTTTGTGTTTTGAGGTGATTCAATTGCTCAACTGAAAGTTGAACGCCTTCAGGTTGCCAGCTCTTAGGTTCTGAAAGCAGTTTAGGTTTATATTTCATTTTAACGGTATCATGTTGAGCCTCCATCCAGTTTTGCAACCTGCTTTTTAAATTGGTGGCGATATTTTGATATTGAGGGGCATTTATCATATTCGTTAACTCCCACTTATCTTTTTTCATTTGGTACAGTTCAAACTCTGGATTTGAATAATAGTCTATGATCGTTGCCATCGCATCCGGGTGAGATTTTGCAAGGTTCCACCACTCATTCCAATAAGCGCCAGCGCCAAAGCGTCTAAGCAAATCGCTATGGTTAGTGAAAGCGAACTCAGGGTGTATATTATGTATTAATTTCCACTCACTTGTTCTAATAGAACGGCTCGGATAGATATTTTTGTTTGTATCACCCGTCGTCGTTGTAAATATGGCCTCTCTATGCGGCTTTTTGGGGTCAATTAGTACCGTTTTGAATGAGTAACCATCTAATGATTGATCGGCTGCTCCGCCAGCAATATCTATTAAAGTCGGCATCAAGTCTACTAAGCTGACCATCGCATCCGTTGTTCCACTTTTAATGTTACCCGGCCAGCTAAAAATGAGCGGAACTCGGGTACCATAATCATATAAAGTCCACTTACCAAATGGCCACTGTGAGCCATGGTCGCTGGTATGTACAAAAATTGAGTCTTGCCCCATATATTGATTTTTTAAATCCATTAAGCGACCTGAAAAATCATCCAGCTCTTTTATTTGCTGATAATACATAGCTCTATGCTGACGGGTGGCTGGGGTGTCTAAAAATTTAGGCGGTAGCTCAACATCCTTCTGTGCAAAACTGGTTTCCCTTAACCAGGGTACATGAGGGTTAGTAACGCCAACCATTAAGCAGAGTGGTTTATCAGACTGTCTATTTTTTAAATAGTGAGTCACTTTTTTTTCAATTTGCTGGATATTATCAGGATGATAAAAGCCAGGTACCGTTTCTATTGTATCAAACCCATATATTTTTAGCCGATTTCCTTTTCCGTGTGCCACTTTACCAAAGGCAACCACTTCATACCCTTGCGCCTGCATTGATGAAACCAAACTTTTAATGTGCTCAGATAATTGAGGGTAGGTATGATTTTCTTCAGCGCCATTTCTTGCCGGCATTAAACCTGTTAATAGTGCCGCTCGGCTAGGTGCACAGGCTGGAGATGCTGCGTAAGCATGATTGAATACTAAGGCATCCTCAGCTATTTTCTCAAGATTCGGTGTCGGGATATTTGGATTACCGTATAAACTCATATCAGTTTGAGAATGATCATCTGACAGATATAGCAGCATATTTGGTTTATCTACCGCAAAAGCAATGGCAGATAATAAATAGGCTTTAATGATTAATATTTTTATTATGTTTAAATGGTTAAACATTTTTATTGCCTTATGATAACCGGCCTACTGACCGGTTGTGGTTACTTTCGACTTAATACTAAAACGATAAATTGAGGTCGATTGATAAGTCTCTTTGGGCGTTAAAATTGAGTCTGGAAAGTATGGATGGTTAGGCGCATCTGGATAATTTTGAGGTTCCAGCGCTAAACCATTTCTGAATTCTATTGCTTTGCCATTTTTTCCGATCACTTCACCACTCATAAAATTACCTGAATAAAATTGAAGTGCTGGCTCTTTTGTTAGTATTTCCATATAGCGCCCACTTATTGGTTCATATAACGAGGCTTGATTTTTTAAAGTGCCGTCATATTGGCTAAAAACCCAGTTATGATCATAGCCGCCATACTGTTTATCTAGCCCACCACCAAATTTAAGTTGCTGGTTAGCGGTTCTTATGTTTTTTGCTATGGGTTGAGCTTGTCTGAAATCAAATGGTGTGCCGTCAACACTCGCTAATTCACCAGTTGGAATGAGTAGTTTATCTATGGGAGTGATTTTATTTGCGTTTATAGCCAGTAAATGATTTTCAATATTTTCTTTATTATTTCCAGATAAATTAAAATAAGCATGCCAGGTTAAGTTGACAGGCGTTTTTTTATCCGTAGTGGCTAAATAATCTATTCTAAATTCGTTGTTATTGTTTAAACTATAAGTGACTTGGATGTTTAAATTACCCGGATAGCCTTCTTCTCCGTCAACAGATAAATAATTTAAAACAACTTTATTTCCGTCTAATTTCCCACTCCACACCCGTTTATGTAAGCCTTTAGCGCCACCATGTAAATGATTTATATCTTTATTGGGCCCCCCATTATTACGAGTGACATTATAGGTAGTATCATCAATCGTAAATTGGCCTTTTGCAATTCGGTTACCGAACCGGCCAACAATAGGACCTGAGTAGCAGCAATCATTATAGTATTCCGGCCATGTATCATAACCTAAAATAACATCCTCTAAGCGGCCATTTTTATCTGGCACGATTAAGCTTTGTACATAAGCGCCCCAATTAGACACACTGACCGACATGCCATTTTTATTTTTAATGGTATATAAATTAATCTGTTTTCCATTAGTTTCACCCCAAACTTTAACATCAACAATAGGTTGCTGATCTTTCTGAGCCGGTTGGGGGTTTTGCTTTGCTTGCTGCTCGATAGATTGGTTTGCTTGTCCACACCCAGCTAATGATATCGCCAGTAATATAGCCAGTTTTTGTAACCTGATAGTAAACATGAATTGACCTCATATATATAAGCCACGAACGATTCAGTATCTTATCGTGGCTTGAATTTGATATCTGGGTTAGTCTTGAATTGGGTAAAATTTACCTTTTACTTTTCGCATTGGTATAATAGCAGGTCTAGTCAAGAAGCTTCTTTCTAAAATATCCCCTCTTGGATTACCAAACATAGTACACCACCAGTTTCCATCTTTATCTTTAAAAAAGTTATTGTGTCCAGCCCCGATAACCGATGTGTACCTTTTGCTAAATGGACCATAAGGTGTGTCTGCGGTTGCAATAACAACATCGTAACTATATCTGGCTTCGCCTATTTCCTTGCGCGTTTCAAATGCTCGGCCCGGTTTTTCTTCATCATAGGCAAATCGGCCGTCAGGTAATTTAAAGCTCCAAATGGCTTGTACCAAATGATATTTTCCATCCTCTTTAAACATATAAGCCCCTTCAATATAAGGCTCTACTTCATATGGCTTTTCTGCTAAACGAGTAAAAGGCTCTGCAATGCCACTCATATCGGCTTTCATTTTCGCAATGAAATGATTATGTCCAATGAAATAAACAGTGCCATCATCATCCTCAAATAAGCTACCATCTATATTTGGGTAGATTGGACCATCTTTATTACCCTCGATATTGACATAAGGCCCTTCTGCTTTACCGCTGGTACTACGTAAAATATAAGACCCTCTGCCATTTGGGTTTTCTGGAACACTTGCAACAATAAAGTAGGTTTTTTGGCTTTTAATATAGTGAATTTCTGGTGCCCAAAGCGTACGACGTTTTTGAGATATTTTGTTACCATTTAGGTCTACTTTACGCTTATCGTTAGCATGATGATAATCACCTTGCCATGTATCTGTTTTGTATAAGTCAAAAACTACGCCCATGTTTTCCCAATCTTTGAGGTTTTTAGAGCGCCAAAGCTTCACACCTGGGGAGTCATCATAAGCTGTTTTTCTGCCAGGCATGCCAACAGTGCCTGTCATATAGTAGTAACCATCGTGGCCCAGATTAACATAGGTGTCCCTTAACCAGTGATCAAATAAAGGCTTGACCGATGTTGGAATTTGTAATTCTGGGCGAGTAACGTCTATATCCCCGTACCTTTGGGCTTTAGTGGATATGCTTGGTTGGTTTTTGTGATCAGCTTGTGGTGGGTTAGATTGGCAACCGATCGTAATGGATGCACTCATAATCAGCGCCGATAGTTTTAAGCTATTTAAAAAATTTATTTTCATACGAATTTATCTCAATGACTAAAGAATTTATTGATTAAGTGTTTTTCATACTTATTTGTAACATATGTATATTATAAATAAAAGGTAAACCGTGTACATAGTTTGTTTTATTTTTTAACTTTCCTTTCCTTTCTTTTTATTTTAGCTGTTTTAAAGCTGTTGTTTAGTCTTTATTATCTATTTGTGACGATTTATTTGGGTTTTTTTAGGTTGTCTGGTTTATCTCAAATTAAATAATAGGGTAAACCGTTTCCATTTTGGTCTGTTTGTGTTTATACTTGCGGTGTTGTTAAATTAATGTTTACTAATTCGGTGTCTTAATATGTGTCAATTCAACAAAACAATTATTGCAAGCAGCGTTATATGTGCTGTTAGTTTGTCATTTCCAGCGATTGCGGCTCAAAATGAGTTAAACCAATCTGAAGTGATACATGTGAGTGGTGTCAGAGCATCACTAAAAGATTCGGTTGATGCTAAAAAAGCCGCAGCAAATATTATCGATGGGGTATCTGCAGAGGATATTGGGCAGTTGCCGGATGTTTCTATTGCAGATTCAATTCGACGCATTGTTGGGGTTAATTTTAGCACCCAAAATGGTGAACCTGCATTTGCTTCAGTACGAGGGTTAGGACCTGATTTAACGTTAACCACCTTAAATGGTCGGGTTTTATCAACAACCGATCAGGCCAGTCGAAGAGTGGCTTTAGGCAGGCTACCTTCTGAACTGGTTCGTCGAGTCTATATTGCAAAATCGCCTATGGCTAAATCTATAGAGGGCGGTGTTGCAGGTACGATTGGGTTAGAAACCATTCGTCCGCTTGATAGACAAAAACAAGTAATCAGTGGCGTTTTTCGTGGATTGTATAATGAAAATGCGAGCGATATTGATACCATGGATGAATACGGTTGGAGAGGCACGATTAATTATGTTGATCAATTTATGGACGGCCGACTGGGTATTGCATTAGGTTGGGCTGGGTTAAGTGAAGACTCGCCAACTTATGAAGGAAAAACCGGTATTTTATTAAATCGTAATGGAGACAGTAGCCGCTCCGATTTTAACAATGATGGCATTCGAGATGTGACCGTTGGTGCTGTTAGTAACGATGTGGTTGAACGTTCAACTGAACGTGACAGTGTATTGGCGGTTGTGCAGTATATTGCTAATGACAATTTAGATTTGTTATTAGATGTTTCTTGGATTAAACAAGATTCTTTAAATGAAAATAATCGGCTAATTTATGAAGTTTTACCTGCGCCTGCAAATAATGCGACCACCGCAGATGATGCTTATGTCGATCCTAATACGAATGTAATCATGTCTATTGAGGAAGGTAAAGCAAATAGCTTAATCGGACTTAACCCTAATAATAATTTGGATGAAACCGTTAATGTTGGCTTTACGGCAAATTATATAGAAGATGATTTTGAAGTTAAGTTTGATTTAAGTCATTCAAAATCAAGTCGTGATCGATTAAATAAAACCTTTAATATTGGTGCCAATGCTGGGGTTGGTGGCGCGGCCATTCAACGACCTTTGTCGTTTTCACTACTTAACCCAGAACAAATTTATTTAGTGCCAGACGCTTCACTCGCAACGCCCGAAAATTGGGCTTTACGCAATATGCTAGATATGAAGCAATTTTCTGAAGATAGGGTTAATTCAGCTTCTGTTGATGTTAAGTCATATGCTTATTCTGGTGATTTTATCGACACTATTGAAGCTGGTGTTCGTTTTGAAAGCCGCCAAGTAGACAGAGATAATGACAGGAATAACTATAAATTTAATCAAGGTAACCCGCCACCAAACTGGCCAGACTTGAGTGCAGACTATTTAGAGCGAGAACAGTTTGCCTATAAAAAGTTATGGGAAACCGTTGGTGGTGTTGAGCAAAGTGCGACATTTCCGCATTTTGATCAAAACAAGCTATATGGTTTAGTGATGCAAGCGGTTGATGGTGACATTGACAATAATGTTTTTGTTGATGGTGAAGAACTTAATTTTGATTACACGCGTTCACACAAAATAACGGAAGACTCACTTGCAGCGTATGTTCAACTTAATTATGACACTTATGTCGCTGATATGCCTTTACGAGGCAACTTTGGGGTGAGAGTTGTCAATACAAAACTTGATTCGCAAGGCTTTAGTAACGATCTTAGCAAAATTATGTTGTCTGAAAATGCAGATGAAGACGGCAAGTTTGATGTTATTTTTGATAATGCTGATATTGAAAACATACAAACTATTAATGCAAGTTATGATTATACAAATGTATTGCCTGCGTTTAATGCTAGTTTGGAAGTGACACCGAGTTTTATAGCAAGAGCGGCATTGGCAAAAACAATATCTCGTCCAGTGTTTGAGGATATTACCCCTGGTTCATTTGTTGCAACCAGTGGCAATGCAATCGAAACGATAAAAGTGAACGCTGGAAGCCCTCAATTAGAGCCTTTTACAGCAGATCAGGCTGATATTGCGTTTGAATGGTATCCCAAGCAAGACTTATCTTTCGCTGCCACTTTTTATTATAAGCACTTAGAAGCTTATTTAACTCAAACTCAAGAATTAACGGAATTTAGCCAAAATGGTTTAACGATTCCGATGGAAATTACACGCTTAGTGAATGAAGACAAAGCAAGGTATTTTAAAGGACTTGAGTTGTCGTACAACCAAATTTTCAGTTTTTTACCTGAACCATTTGATGGGTTTGGTGTGCAGGCCAATGCAACATTTAATGATACAAATGCAACTGAACAAGGGGCTGGCATTGCTGGGGCGCCAGTGACTGTGGATGCTAACGAAGTATCAGACGAAGTTTATAATTTAATTGGTTTTTATGAAAAAGGGCCAGTTTCTGTTCGCTTAGCTTGGCAATATCAAAGCCCATATACTCGGGTTGATGACTTTAATAGTTCCTATCAGACACAAGATGATGGTCAATTGGATATGACGTTTGGTTATACCATTAATAAACATGTTAAATTAATTGGTAGTGTTTTAAACCTAACAGATGAGCACATTCGACGCTATCGCTTTGATGACAGAAACTTACAAAATGATCAAGTGACAGAACGGTTAACTTTTACCGGTAGAAAAGTGTCATTGGGTGTCAGAGTTTCTTTGTAAAAATCATTAAAAGCAGAAATAAATGATTCGTTTATTTCTGCTTCTTAATGGGGAATTAGTTATGTTTTTAAAGACGCTCTTTTTATGTTGTGCCTGTTTCTCTTTTGTTGGAGTTGTTAATGCACAAACATTAAATTTAAGAGCCAATTTTTTATTGGATCAAAACCAAAAGAAAATTCCGGCATATGATGCGGCAATGGAGCGTATTGGTAGTGAATTCTATTTAATTGGCACTGGCACTAAAGGGAATTTGTGGTCATCTGATAACCTAACTGATTGGCAGCAGCATGCCCAAATGTTAACCATGAAAGGGGCGCCAGAGTGGACATTAGATCCAAAGTTTAATTTTATTAAAAGCAAAGGGTTCAGCACTGAAACTTATCCTAGATTTGGAGCTGGTGGATTATTTCATTGGAATGGATTCGTTTTTTATGCATTTAACGGAGTTGGACAAAGCTATGCTAGTATTGACGATGTTAAGCTAGGCAAAAAGAATGCGTTTTATCATGCAAGCACAGAGCTCCCGCATAGCAGAGGTATTGATCCTGAATATTACATAGATCGTACAGGGCAGCTTTATTATATCCGTAAAGTCAATGCATTAGAACCAAACCCAATAGAGGTAAATCAGCCTTATGAGGGGCCTGCCATTTTAATGGCCAAAGCGGATTCTCCACTGCAATCTGAAGCCGAGATTAAAGCCAAAGGCCAAGAGAATTTAAAACTCGCGATTTGGGGTGAGCCGGGGGAACACTTTTTTTACGATAAGAAGAATTTTGAAGGGCCTAAAGCCTTTTATGCTCGAGACAAAAATTATTTATTTTTTGTTGGCAATGTCATGTCTGCCAGAATTGGGCAGTATCAAATAGGCGTCGCCATTGCAGATAAGGTAACTGATTTTAATAACAGGACCAAATTGCCTACTCCTTTAATCGGCCGAAATTTTGAACGACAACTGATCGATTGGAAACCTATTTTCCCAACATCTGAACATGGCGCCGGAATAAAACAAGCAAGCTTTAAGCAGCCGAAAGTCGATGATTTGGGGGTTAAATGGACAAATGTGAATTATCGTTTGGATAAAGATTGGCAAGCCTTATATGGCGGGTTAGGTTTTCCATTACAGGACAGAAGAGTTGATATCCGGGGGCTGCATACCAATTGGGGTAATAAAGCAAATACCGTTTATATGCGTAAATTATTTACACTGGATCAGCTAGATGAATTAGCAGTGCTACGTTATCGTTATGAAGGAAAAGGTGAGATAAAGGTGAATGGGCATACGATTATTGATAAACATAATCAGCGGATGAACTCGTATGCCAATATGACTTTAGATAAACAATATCTGAATAAAGGACAAAATGTGATTACGGCCGAAATATCAAAAAAACAAAATGGCTTTAATTTTGTTGATTTTGGTCTGTATATGACAGAACAAGCAATTCAAGATGACATTACAGGATTTTCTCAACCTAATATTTTTCGAGGGTTAAATGGCTTTGAATATTGGTTATCTGGCAAAGCATTTTACAATGGCGAAAGTGGGCAAGGGCTTGAGCGAGTCTACTTTTTTGATGATAGAGTTGAGGTTTCTCCTGCAACAGGTACTCAATCAAAGAATCTACCTTTAGCTCATACAATGCCTTATGTGTTAGATAGATTTACAAAGGCAAGCTTACCAGCACATTGGCAAAGCCCAACTGCTTATCAAATAAATCGAGCCGCGTTGCAATTATTGCCAAACAAGCCATTACTAATTTCTCAAAATATAGCGCATCATGCTCATTATTATCTCCATGTAGGGATCCGTTTTTCTGAGCAAAGCCCTGATACCGCTAAAATTTTAGTTTGGTATCAAGATGAGCAAAATTATTTACAAGCCTCATTATCGAAGCAGTCGCATGAACTCATTATTGAACGAGTTAA
Source organism: Catenovulum adriaticum (assembly GCF_026725475.1). Classification (NCBI taxonomy): domain Bacteria; kingdom Pseudomonadati; phylum Pseudomonadota; class Gammaproteobacteria; order Alteromonadales; family Alteromonadaceae; genus Catenovulum; species Catenovulum adriaticum. Next base: position 649,985 of record NZ_CP109966.1, on the reverse strand, counting down.
GTATGGTAAAAAGATTGAAGTGAAAAAAGTCCCCTTACCAAAGGCGTTTGAATTTATGTCAAGTGAAAGCCCATTGACTCAATTCGAGAATCAGCTTCACTTCATTGAGTTTTATAAAAATGAAAATGAGGTACGTGTAAAATTAAATCAATTTTGGTTAAACCAATCTGAACCTATTCAATTTGAGTCAATTAACTCTGCTGGTACAGTGGGTTTGTTAAGTGCTTCGGCGGATAATGAGTTTGATGACTTTATTTTTAATCCAGGGTTTGAAGATTGGGATCAGCATATTAAAGGATGGCATATTCAAGATCAGCAAACTCAGTTACAAATCCAGCCACAAGGGATGAAATTAATGGGGCGGGCTTTAAAAGGAGATGCACTGCTGAGCATTGAAGCTAATTTGCAAGCGACTCAAGCTGAGCTAAATAGCCAAGCTGAATTTGGTTTGAATTTACATTATGCGGATAAGAGTGAATTAAAAATAGGTGCAAATTTAGCCGATAAATTATGGTTTGCCCGTTTTGCTGATTCAGCCGAACCAGCGCAAGTGTTAGCTTCAGCAAGCTTAGTACACCAAAATTATTTAGCTTTTGAACATAGTGGTAAAACTCAACAAGAATACCTTTATGACTTTTCTCATCCGGTCAAGTTAAACCGCTTTAATGTATTGTGGAATCAAGATAATAATCGCTTTTTGAATACAAAATTCAAATTGCCAAAAAAAGGTGATATTAGCGCTCAAATTTGGACTGACGACGGCTTTAAACCCATTACATTAAATGCCCAAAGCGAGGCTGTAACAGGGCAATATCAAACTTATCAACTTAAATCACCAGTGATAACAAGCAAATTGAAAATTATTTCAAAATCGGAAAATAACCGACCTTTTGCATTTTATTCTGAGCATTTAGCACAAGCTCGAAACAGCATTCGCATGGTAAGAGATAGCGGCAAAATTTTAGTTTGGGTTAATCAAAAATTAGTGATGAACTTTACAGATCCAAAGCCAAAGCAAAAGGTGAAGTTAGGCTTATTTAGTAAAGAGAGCTCAACCTATTTTAATGATATTAATGTATTTTCAAGGGGAGTAAATAATGAGTTTTAAACAAGCATTGTGCTTAATTTCAGGGTTAATAACGGCTCAGCTTGCATATGCGCAACCTGTTACTTTAGCTGATCCAACAGTTTGGTTGGAGGGGGATAAGTATTATATGTTGGGAACTGAAGCCCCACCTCAGCAAGGCTTTCCTGTGTTTGAATCTGATAATTTAAAAAGTTGGAAGTCCGTATCTGGTGCTAAGCCAGGTTATGCGTTGTTTAAAGGTGAGCAGACTTTTGGCGAGAGAGGCTTTTGGGCGCCCCAAGTATTTAAGCACAACCATCAGTATTTTCTTGCTTACACCGCAAATGAAAGAATTGCCATTGCTCAATCTAATTCAGCAAAAGGGCCTTTTACTCGGCCTCAGTTAGGTGCTTTTGAACCGGACAAAAGGCAAATTGACCCATTCGTTTTTTTTGATGATGACGGCAAAGTGTATTTGTTTCATGTGCGTTTAAATAAAGGTAATCATATATATGTTGCTGAAATGAAAAGTGATTTATCAAGCATTAAAGCTAATACATTAACCCATTGCCTGAGCCCACAGAAAAAAACATGGGAAATGTCTGGTGTTTTTAAAAACCGAATTCCGACAGTGGCAGAAGGTCCCACAGTTATTAAGCATAAAGATAATTACTATTTACTTTACTCGGCTAACCACTTTATGGCTGATGAATATGCAGTGGGATATGCAACAGCCAAGAGCCCTATGGGACCGTGGACGCGTTATCAAGGCAACCCCATTCTGAGTCAAGCTAATATTGGCTTAGATGGTACGGGTCATGGTGATGTTTTCACTGGAAAAGATAACAAAATTTATTATGTTTTTCATGCACATGCCAATGAAAACCAAGTCCACCCACGTAAAACGATGATAGTAGAGCTGGAATTTGTAGCCGCGGATGATGGTATTGATCAACTCAGAGTAAAGCCGTCGAGTTTGATTCAGACGGAAATAGCAAATTAATTTTTACCAGTATGACAACCAAAAGTTATAATTGAGGAAATATAGATGTTTAATTTTAAACTTAAAAGCATTCTGACATGCGCCTTACCTGCATTAGGATTAATGGCCTGTGCCGACAATTCTCCAGCGGATATGGTCACGGCTGAAACGGTCGATAAAAAACCAAATGTAGTCATTTTTTATGTTGATGATTTAGGTTACGGTGATTTAAGTAGCTATGGTGCGACACAAGTTAATACACCTAATGTAGATGCGTTGGCGCAAGAAGGGATCCGTTATACCGATGCGCATAGTTCGGCTGCAACCTGTACCCCATCTCGATACTCTATGTTAACTGGGCAATATGCATTTAGACGTGAAGCTGCCATTTTACCAGGTGATGCACCATTGATTATTGATCATACTAAACCAACGTTACCTAAAATGTTTAAAAGAGCAGGTTATAAAACTGCAGTAGTAGGTAAATGGCATTTAGGCTTAGGAGATGGTTTTGTTGATTGGAATAAGCCTGTTAAACCCGGCCCAATTGAACTCGGTTTTGATTATAGCTTCTTAATTCCAGCTACGGGCGACAGGGTACCTACCGTTTATCTAGAGAATCATGATGTGGTGGGGTTGGATCCCAATGATCCAATTGAAGTCAGCTATGAAAAGCGTATTGGCGAGCGACCTGTGGGTACAGAGCGTCCTGACTTATTAAAAATGCAAGCTGATTTACAGCACAGTCGAACTATTGTTAATGGTATTAGCCGTATTGGTTGGATGAAAGGCGGCAAATCTGCAGAATGGAAAGATGAAGATTTTCCATTTGTATTTACGGACAAAGCTAAGCAATTTATTCGAGAGAATAAAGAGCAACCTTTTATGTTGTTTTTTCCGTTTAATGATATTCACGTACCAAGAGCACCACACGATATGTTTGTTGGAAAAACGTCAATGGGTCGACGTGGGGATGCAATTGTTCAAATGGACTGGATGACTGGTCAAATTGTACAAGAACTTAAAGCACAAGGTTTGTATGAAAATACCTTAATTATTTTCTCAAGTGATAATGGCCCTGTTTTGGATGATGGTTATGCTGACGGTGCAGTGGAAATGATAGGTGATCATGATCCTGCAGCTGGCTTCCGGGGTGGTAAATATAGTGCTTATGAAGCAGGCACTCGTGTACCTATGATTGTTACTTACCCGAATGGTTTAAAAAATCCTGGAGAGAGTGATGCTTTAATCAGTCAAATTGATATTTATCGTTCTATGGCGGAGTTAATTGGACTCGATTTGCCAGCTGATGAAGCATTTGACAGCCGTAATATTTTACCTGCTTTTTTAGACGCTAATGCAAAAGGTCGAGACTACATGTTGGAGGAATCATTTACGCTTTCTATCAGAGAAGGGAACTGGAAGTATATTGCCCCGTTTACTGGTGATACGCCAGACTGGCTAGCAAATAAAACAGTAGAAACCGGTATTTCTGATACAGCTGAACTTTATGATTTATCAACAGATTGGCAAGAACAAAATAATGTGATTGAACAAAACCCTGAAATCGCAAAACGTTTAGCCGATAAGATAACCGAAATTGTCAATAAAAAATAACCAATCGGTTTATTTTTCTATTTAAGTGCGGTCGTTAGTTAGGCCGCTTTTTATTTTAAAAGCATTAGATAAGCACCACTTTCTCTTAGATAAAATAAAGAACAAAGTACTTACAAAAATAAGGGAAACCGTTTGCGTTAAGTGTGTTAGTTGTATATAGTTTGTAATAGTTTTGTTTGTATTTGTGCTTAATAAGAGTAATTGTTATGAATAATAATATGAGTTTTAAAAAGGTTTTTTTACTACCTTGCATCATGTCTCTTTCTATTTTAGCTGCTTGTAGCGATGAAGTGGAAACAAAAGATAGCTCTAAACAAAATATGGAGCAGGATATTACACCAGAGTTTTTTATTTTAACATCTAAAGAAAATGTTGAGCCTAAGGATATCGTTTCCATTGGGTCGTTTGTCGTTGAAGGAATAGAAAACGAAGTTAAGGTTACAGCCAGCGGTAAATTAGAGTTTTCAGTCGCTGGAGATGATTTTTCTAACACGGCCAGAATGGTGCGGAATGGGCAGACGATAACTGCCAGAATGCTCGCTTCTGATGAATATGCAACAAGGGTCACTGGGGTATTAACCTTAGGGGATTACCAAGCCAGTTCAAGTGTCACCACTAAATTATCTCCTACAGCTAAAATGCCTGATGCATTTAGTTTTGCATCAAAAAATTTGACTGAATTTTCGGCAGAGCAAATCATATTATCGGATACAGTGACAGTTACGGGTTTGACAAATGCGTTACCTATTTCAGTCAGTGGTGGCGAGTTTAGATTAAATGACCAGCCCCTGAGCAATTTAGACGGTTTGTCTATTAGCAATAACGACAGCTTAACCCTCGCAGTGAGTGGTTTGAATCAAATTGGCGACACCGCAACAGCAACCGTTACAGTGGGTGAATTTGAAACCAGCTTTACCGCAACCGCAATGGCTGATGTTACTCCTGACGATTTTGTTTTTACCCCTGTTGCGGGCGCAAAAAAATCAGTTTGGGTTGAATCTGAAGTGGTGACAATTTCTGGTTTAAATACGCAAGCTGATGTGAAAATCGAAAATGGTGAATTCAGTATTGATGATGCGGACTATACTAATACCGCAAGGCAAGTCGAAAATGGTCAACGTATTAAAGTCCGAGTGATGAGTAGTGCACAAGCGGGTGAAATTGAAACTGCCAATTTGACAATAGGGGATGTGACTAAAACTTTTGAGGTAACAACCAAAGCGGATACGGCGCAGCCGACAACGGGCATTTTATTTCCGCCTAAAGTGGGCTTTAGTTCTGGTGATTCAATCACTGTGCGTGCATCGGCCGAAGCGCTTGAAGCGGGCGCTGATATTCAGAGCGTGAAAATTATCGTTAAAGACATCAATGGTAATTTGTTAAACGAACAAGCAGCGAGTTTATTGTCAGACGGCTCTTGGGGCGCATCTGTCAGTTTAACTGCTGGTGAAAATTTAATTTACGCCACGGCAACCGACACACTTGATGTGACTAACGAAGCCAACCCGAGTTTAGCCTCAGTGCAAATTAGAAAAGGCGATGCGGCTGATCCCTACCCTGCAGCAAACGGCGTGGATGGCAATAATATAATGTTTATTACCACAGCGGTTGATATAGACGAACAAACAAATCAGTTGTTTGTTACCCACCGTGGTGCCAACGGTGCAATTAATCGAGGTGTGATTAAAGTTGACCTAGCCACAGGTACTCGCAGTTTATTCGCAGGCCAATTTGGAGGCAACAGCAATACTTGGAACCACTCTCGCGGTATTTTTGTTGATAAAGGTTTTGTCTACCCATCCGCTTGGCAAACCGACAAAATTTACAAAATTCCAGTAGACCATAGCGATAGTACAACTGCGTTAGGACCAGATTTTGAGTGGGTAAATACGGGAATTGAAACGGGCTTAAATCTAACCACTCAAGAACTTTCATTGGATACTGACAGCAATCGTGTCTTACTGCCAACGAAAGATCAAAAACGTATTTTTGAAATTGATTTAACCAGTGGTGCAGTTGCGCAATTGAGCGAAGATGATATTGGATTTCAACCTGAGCAGGCTGTTTTGATTCCAGCAAAGGGGGGGCGGGCTGCCTTTTTTGTGATTTTACCTAGCTGGGCGAATGAGATTGATGATTTATTCAGCATGGATTATAGCGGTGGAGCCGTCTCGCAATGGCTCGCAAACCCAGATGCAGCGCCTGTTTTTGTACAGCCTGCGGTTGCTGGATATGACGCGAAGCGAGATCAATTAATTGTAATTGACTATACCAGCAAAAACCCAGCTTCAACCATTCCTGATGTGGTGTATAGCGTCTCTTTAGACGGTAATCAAACCATAACAGAACTCTCAAACGACGGTGCCAATACCTTATTACGGGGTGATGGTATGGTGGTTCCTTCACACAGTGAATATGCATTTGTTACAGACACCGGCTTAAAAGGCCCAGATGGACAAAACCTAGGCGGCGTACTCGCAATTGACTTGCAAACTGGCGAAAGAGTTTTTGTCACCAAAGAATAATCTAGATACCTGAGGTGTGATTAATCACACTTCTAAGGGGACTTTATGAAAATATTAAATAAAAAATTTGCATTAAACGGTTTAGCTTTTGGTGTATTAGCCGCGTTAAATACACCATCTTTTGCTGCTGAACCAAATGACAATGAAATCAACGAAGAAGTGGAAACGATTAAAGTAACCGGGGTTAGAGCTTCGGTGCATGAATCTATTCTTCGAAAGCGAGCGGCGGCCAATATTATCGACGGGATTAGTGCAGAGGATATCGGCCAGTTGCCAGATGTTTCAATTGCCGATTCAATTAGCCGTATTGCTGGTATTACCGTGCAAACTTCTGAAGGCGGGCAAGCTGATACTGCATCAATTCGGGGTTTAGGCCCAGATCTGACATTAACGACATTAAATGGCCGTGTACTAACTACAACGAATCAGGGTTCACGCCGTGTTGCATTAGGACGCTTACCCTCAGAGCTTATCAATCGGGTTCAGGTTGCTAAAACGCCTCAAGCTAAAATGATTGAAGGGGGCGTTGCCGGTACGATTGAAATGGAGACCATTCGTCCGTTAGATCGTAAAAAATCGACAGTTACAGGCGTATTTAGAGCCTTGGGTAATAGCAACGCATCAGAGGTTGACACTCAAGATGATGTTGGCTGGCGTGGTTCACTCAGTTACATCGATCAATTAATGGACAATAAATTAGGTGTTGCGGTTGGCTGGGCTGCTTTAAATCAAGATATACCAACTTACCGTGTGAGAGGCGCTAATGTTCAAGCTCGTTCAGGTCTCGGTGGTCAAAGAGGTTATAGCGAAGATAAAATTTTAAACTTTGATTATATTCGTAACGATATTGATCAAAATAACATTTTAGAAGTTTTGCCTAATGCACTTAGTTACGACACGCTTGAGCAAAATATAGACCGCAATGCTGTGATGGGGGTGATTGAGTATAGACCTAACGAAGATACTAAGCTGATCTTTGATGCTGCTTATATTAAACAAGATACTTTTACCAAAAATAACCGATTAGTTGTCTCTAATTTAGGGGTTTATAATTTAGGCCCTGAAACATCTGCACATGCGATGGTGGATTCCCAAACCAATAATTTATTGGGAATGACACTGGGCCGTTCTTTAATTACCAATTTTGTAAATCCGAATTTAAATCAGGATGAAACAATTAATTTAGGTCTGACCGGTGAATGGTTTAAAGAAGACTGGAAATTTTCAGGTGATTTAAGCTATTCATGGTCAGGTCGAGACAGAACCAATCCAACTTTAATTGCGGCGATGCGAACCAACAATGAAATTGGTTATGATCAGGCCATTCAGGATATTCGTGGTGATGTTAACTTCCGGCGCTGGTCTGCTTTTGACATGAGTGAAAAAGGCAATCTGATTTTAGGTTTTGATCCCGGTGTTGAAGACCCAACACAGTGGGGTGTTGAGAGTGTTTTAGATCTGAAAGATAACACCGAAGATAAAATATTATCAGCTCGGTTTGATGCCCAATGGACACTTGACGGTGATCATTTGCGTTCGCTTGAATTTGGTGTTCGCGTGGAAGAGCACAACGCTAAACGCGCCACTAACCGTGATCGATATTTTTATGGTCGAAACGATGAAAATGGTGAGAACGGATTGGAGCCAGGAGAGCGACCACAATTGTCTTCAGACTTTATTGAAACGTCAGATTTCCCTTTTAACAGCTTTTTTGATGTTTTTGGTGACAAGAAACGAGATGGCCAAGCAGTCGCTGCATATAACGGCGACATGATTGCATTGGATTACACCCCCATGTGGCCAATTTGGGATGTAGATACCTTATTAGCTAAAGCAAAAAGTGATGCTAAGACGCCTAATGTGGCCGGTGACTTTTTTGAAAACCAAACTTTGACTTATGACTTGGTAACCAATTTTGATTTAACCGAAAAAAGTTATGCAGCCTATACGCAGGCTAATTTTGAATTTGATTTATTTGACTTTTATGTGACCGGTAATGCAGGCGCTCGTTATGTTTATACTGACGTGACCTCAACAGCGGTTGTACCTGAATTAGATTCTTTAATTGTTATTCCAGGTGGCGGGGAAGAAGGGTTAGAAAACTATATCATTGAGCAAGGTGATACGGACTTAGTCCCAGTGACTAAAACACATTCCTATGCTGAATTATTACCTTCATTGAATCTGAATGTAGAATTAACGAGTGAATGGTATTTGCGTTTAGCTGCAGCGCGTACTTTATCACGTGCCCCTTTTAGTGATTTATCCAGCACACGCTCAGTCAACGTAGGCGCAAATTCGGCAGAAGCTGTGATGATCAAAGAAGGCCAACCCGCGTTGGATCCCTTTACTGCTAATCAGGCTGACTTATCACTTGAGTGGTATCCGAATCAAGATATGTCATTATCGCTTGCTTATTATTATAAAAAAGTGGGCGCTTACTTAACTGAAGCGTTAACTCGTGAAGAGATGGAGTTTGATCGCTCAAGAGATCCAAACAGCACGGATACAACAACTGCACCGGTTGAAATTCGAACGCCTGTCAATGCTGATACGAATTACTGGTTTCAAGGACTGGAGTTTTCATATCGTCATGCTTTTACTTTTTTACCTGCAAATTTCGATGGGTTTGGCGTAGAGGCTAATTGGTCTGTGAATGATACCAATGCAGTGGATGATGCGTTTTCGCCATTGATGACCGGTGAAAGAGATGTAGTAATTGCCCGCGCTGTTAATGTTTCTGAGTATATGGAAAACATCATTTTGTATCATGAGGGTCAATATGGTTCAGTGCGCTTTGCTTGGCAGCGCCAAAGCGCATATAACCGTCGCTTAGCGGGAAACGCAACCGCTGAACAAATCAGACCTGATGGGCAGTTGGATTTAACCGTTAATTTTAAATTAGCTAAAAATGTACGTTTACTGGGTAGTGTTACGAATTTAACTGATTCAAATATTGAAAGTTATCATTTGGATGTTCGCAATCCAAACAACTTACAACTACCAAACGATATTACTAATACGGGTCGTTTTTATAGCGTTGGTATTCGTGCAACTTTTTAAGCAAGAGTTCAAATTTTAAAGGTGAAATATGAAATTATTTAATAAAAAAAGAGACTTAGTGCCTTTTACATTATTGCCTCTGGTGCTTAGTCTAGTTGCATGTAATGAAGGTATTTCAGGAGTTGAAACTGATGATACTGTACCGGAAGATATAACTTTAATTACCAATGGTGGGGTTAGCAGCTATTGTCCGGCACAAACAGTTACAACCGATAAAATTCAAATTAGCGGTGTCAATAAGCCCTTATCTGTTTCTGTAGTTGGAGGAAAGTTTAAAGCGGGTAATTGGGAAGAGAGTGCAGAATTTGTTTCCAGCGGCACTATTGCTCAAGATGACAGTTTAATATTTGAATTAACTGCGCCGGATAGTTATAACCAGAACACCTCCTATTTGGCTACAGTTGGTGGTAAAACCACTTTACTTGAAATTAAAACTCACCCAAATTTAATACCAGATCCCTTTGAGATTAAAGATATTCCATTTCAAGCTGATGCTAACACTCAATATATATCAGAAGCTTTTATTGTAAGTGGTCTTGATGCTGAGGCTGATATCAGAATTGAGAATGGGGCTTATAGTATTAACGATGGCCCATTTTTGACAGATGCGGGAAAAGTAAGTGATGGCGATGAAATTCGGGTACAGGTAACAACTGCACCTGAAGCAGATGCTGAGACAACGGCAACTGTATTTATCGGTACAGAGCAATGTGATGGGGATGTTTTAATCAGTGAAAGCTTTTACGTAAACAATGGTTTGGCAAAACCACAACTCAACTTAGCTTTTCCGCCTAAAACCTCTATGACAACTGGCGATAGTATTTTGGTACGCGGCAGCGCGTCAGATGCTGATGCGAGCTTGTCTGGTGAAATTAACAAAGTTGAAGTAAAAAACACAACAACCGGTCAAACTTATAGTGCACAGAGCACTGACAATTTTACAAGTTGGCAAGTAGAAGTGCCGCTTGAAACGTTAGCTACCCACAGCTTTGAGGTAATTGTAACAGACGCTGATGGACAAACGGCAGATACACCATCTAACTTTAATATAACCCGTGGTAGCGACTCAGATTCATTTCCAGAAGGCAATAATCTATTAGCGTTACCATCTGAAATGGCGATCGATTTAGCCAACGACAGAATATTTGTGATTGACCGAGGGCCACTTGCTAAACGATGGGTGTACCAAATAGACTTAAATACAGCTGAAATAACCCCATTTGTTAGACCACCCGGCTCACAATTTAACAATGGCCGTGGATTAGCAATAAACAATTCCACTTTATATGTATCAAGCTGGCAAGGCTTTAATGAACAAACAGCAATATCGCAATACGATATCACTCAAGGCCCAGTTGCTGATGGTTCTGATGGTAAAGGCGACACATTCGCGCCTTCATCAGGTAATGAAGATTTAGAGGAAATGCTGGTAGACAAAAAACGTGATCGTATTATCACAGTAGACTCCATCGGTCATCCAAATGGTAACCTCGTATACCGCTGGATAAATATGAATGCAGATGTGGCTAGTACAACTGGCGGTCGCTTGCAAAACTTAACCGACTCTTTGAATTTCGCGCCAGAAGGTTTAGCTTTAGTACCTAAAACTGATAATCACGATGAAATGATTTTTGTCTCTCGCCATGCAAACCGTGGAACAACCTCAGCTGCCGAAAGATTATTCAGCTTCAGTATGAAAGATGATGGAAATTCAGTGCGCAGCGCTCAACTTTCGGATTTACAAGCACAGCTTGTGGCGGCGGTTGATGCAAATGATGAAGATGCACAAACAAGGTTAACCAACGATATTCAGAATCTTCAGGCAGAAATTAAGTTTGCAGCTGCCACAGTGCAAGCCAACTCTCCTATTGTTTATTGGAACAACGACACAGCTGAAACTGAGTTAGCCACTATCACGTCAATGGACTTCAACAGTGTTAATGACGAGCTGATTGTTGCTGAATTTGTTGGTACGGATTCGGATGAACAATATGACCGCGTACACGCGATCAGTCTAGATGGTAGTAAAACCTTGCGCATCATTAGCGACTCAAACGATGGTAAAGCTAACCCGATGACCACACGCATCGACCATGTATCGTATTCGCCGCAAATCGGTTATTTATTTGCGACAGACTTTAGTGGTGCGGTATACGCAGTGGATATTGAAACTGGTGCACGTGTTTACTTATCACGCAAAACACAATAATCGGCTATTGAGTGAGACAAATTATGACTAATTTAATTAACAAAAAACAACTAAGAATAGTAGGAAGTGTACTTGCTTTAGCTATTGGCATAAGCGGCTGTATTATCGACGATAACACCCGTAGTCAGACTCGCTTAAAAACTGAGTTACCTGCAGAAAGCACCACGCCCGACTTAAGTAGTATTCAATTTTCTTCTAAAACCGCCCTATTGCCAAATAGCTGGCAAGAATCGGATATGATAAAAATTTTTGGTTTAGGTATTGGTGTACATATACCCATTGAGATTTTTGGAGGTGAATATAGCATTAACGGTGGTCAGTTTACTTCTGCAGCTGGCACAGTGAAAAACCGAGATGAAATAGTTGTGCGCGTAACGTCATCGGCTGAATTTAACCAATCAACTTCAGCACAATTAGCTTTAGGTGATAATGGCGAATACAGCTCTGAGTTTGTGGTGACAACATCAACACAAACTACCTCGGTGAACGCTTTTAACATTGCTGAAAAAACCAAATTAACGCCTTCAACCGATGAAGTACCACAATTTGCTGTATCCGATGCAATTACACCAGAAGGTTTTAACGTCCCTGTTGCGGCGTATGTTGAAAGTGGCATGATATCGATTGATGGTGGTGATTATGTTGCAGCTGACACCATAGTTAAAATTGCGCCAGGGCAAAGTTTACAGGTTAAAACCCCAGAACTTTCCAAAGATATGGGGGCAATAGCCCACGTAGTTGTACACGTAGGTAATCAGCAGGCTATTTTTAGTGCCCGCAACCAAATTGAAGCCTTTTACGGCATTAACTTTAATCAAATTATTGAAGATTACGCCAACGGTGATTTCACCGCTCAAATAGATGGTAAAAATACTGATGTTGTAGCCGCAGTTGATGCGCTCGACTCAAAATGGGTACGAGGTTTTGCTCAACAATTTGATTTAATGGAGTTAGAGCCAAATTCAAATAAACGTTTAAATGCCGAAGCCGACTTAAAAGCTCTAAAAGCATTAAAAGCGCGTGGTCATAAAGTTGCCTTTAATATGAAATGGGATTTTAACACCAATGACCCACAAACGGGCAGAGTTCGTGCTTATCCTGACGGAAACGGCGGTACTAAACCTTTCCCAACTGCGGGCACTGCGGAAATGGATTTATTTTTAGCTCATACCCGTACTATGTTAGAGCACATGTGGGATAGTATAGATTTAATCGTGGTGGGCAACGAACCATTCATTGAAGTACCTGACGAATATCGCCCTGGCGGAAATGCACCGGGTTTAGCTGATTTTTATATAACTATGGCTGAATTTGTGATGGATTATAAAACAGAGCAAAATTCACAAACTCCGGTTTATATAGGAGCATTTAACAACCTGCAACACTCGAATAACTGGCGTAACGAACAAAGCACTAAGTTACTCGAATACGCGCGGGATACAGCTGGTATTGCAGGCGTAGACGTACATATTCACCACTCTACTTACGACGAAATTAAACAAGTGATGGATTATGTAACGCAAGATATTAACTTAGGTAATAAAAACATTATTACCACTGAATTTTCATTTATGCGTAAATGGAAAAACCATACTAAAGATCAGTTAAATGCTAATTTCGCGACTAAATATGGCTATAACAGCGATATGTTAGTGCATGAATATTTGAGCCAATTGATTCAAGTAGATGGTGCAACTAGCAAAGCCCAGTGGGATGATTTTGTTACTATGAATGCTTGGTATGCTGATAACCAAGACTATCTAGATGCGAGCTACAAAGTGTTTAACAGCTATCCTCAATTTGCGGCAGGTTTTTACGCCTTTAGGCAAACCATAGGTACCCAGTTTGACCAAAGCACCGATCCGTGGATCTTAAATGGCATATACGTAAATCGCACAGTTAAATTAACTGATGGTGACAAACTACAACTGAATTACAACTTTCATAACGACTTTAACAAGTTGAGATGTAGTTTTTCAGACCCAGACTGTTAGGTATTAGCTAACAAGTAGCAATAGCACAGTCTGGTGACTGTGCTTACATACAACAGCGAGAAATTCATCATGATGAATAAAAACGTACAAATTTCACGCAGAAATTTTACAAAAGGGGTGTTGGCGTCAAGCTTTGGGTTAGCGGCTTCAGGTGTTTCGTTTCAGGCAACCTCCACAGAAAAAAAATCTGAAAACGGCGCGTTTACAATGAAGTTTGCGCCTCACGTCAATCACTTTAAGAATTTAGCTGGCAACAATATTTTGGATCAAATTCGCTATGCTCACGATATGGGGTTTAGGGCATGGGAAGATAATCGGATGCCAAATCGCTTTGAAAAAGAACAACAGGCGATTGGGGATTTGTTGGCAAAACTGGGTATGGAAATGGGGGTCTTTGTCGCCTATGGCGACTTTAAAAACCCAATTTTCGCAGGTAATCGACTCGATCATTTTGATAAAAGAAGTGTGGATAAGAAACAAGTCAAAGCGATGCTAACTAAGAAGATGGAGCAAGCTGTAGAAATCTCAAAACGCTGTGGAGCCAAGTGGTGCACAATAGTACCTGGCACAATCGACTTAACCTTACCAGTTGAATACCAAACCAAAAACGTGGTTGAAAACTTAAGTTATATGGCGGAAGTTTGTGAAAAGTCTGGCCTTGTTATGGTACTAGAGCCACTTAATTATCAAAACCACCCTAATTGCTTTTTAACACGGATTTCGCAAGCCTATGAAATTTGCAAAATGGTAGACAGCGCCTCATGCAAAATTTTGGATGATTTATATCATCAACAGATAACAGAGGGAAACCTGATTCAAAATATGGCTGATGCGTGGGATGAGATTGCCTATATTCAAATTGGCGATGTACCAGGTCGTAAAGAGCCGGGAACTGGCGAGATTAACTATAATAACATTATGACCTGGTTACACAAACAAGGCTATAACGGCATTATTGGCGCAGAACACGGAATTAAAAATAAAGGGGTAGACGGAGAAAAAGACTTGATTCAGGCATATAGAAGCATAGATGTAACAATAAAAACTCATGGCTAAAAGTGCCAAAACTTATTCTGTTGATAAGAAGAGTTATACCATGATTTATAAATTATTTAGCCTATTAGGGAGCACTGGGGGATTACTGCTATGTTTGTGGCCTCTCCATGCTCAGCAAGCAGAATCAACTCAACCTGAACTTGTACCCGCCAGTTTATTTAATTTGCCTGATGATTTAGAAATAAAAGTTTGGGCTAAATCGCCAGATTTTTATAACCCAACGAATATGGACATAGATATCAAAGGCCGAGTTTGGGTAACTGAGGCGGTTAATTACCGAACTTTTAATGCTAACAAAAATAAAGGGCTCAATTTTCCTAAAGGAGACAGGGTTGTTGTGCTCGAAGATAAAAATAGTGATGGTAAGGCGGAAACGTCAACTGTATTTGTCCAAGAGGAAGCTCTGGTTGCGCCTTTAGGTATTTCTGTGTTTGACAATGAAATTTATGTTGCCAGTGCGCCAAACCTTATCAAATATACAGATGTAAACCGAAATTTGGTGTTTGAACCTGAGGTAGATAAGCGAGAAATCTTTTTAACTGGGTTCGGAGGATTAGATCATGACCATTCTTTGCATGCGTTTGTTAGCGGGCCTGATGGCGCACTGTATACGGCAACAGGCAATGCTGGCCCGCATATAGTTAAGGATAAGTCGGGCTGGACACTTAGAGCTGGTTCGTCTTATGTTGGCGGATCCCCTTATCAAAAAAACAACCAGCCGGGTTTAAAAAGTGATGATGGGCGTGTTTATGTAGGCGGCGTCGCGTTAAGAATTGAACAAGATGGTACTGGAATGGAGGTGATTGGTCATAATTTCAGAAATAGTTATGAGTTAGTCGTGAATTCATTTGGTGATGTATTTCAAAATGATAATGATGATCCGCCAGCATGCCGCACTACTTGGTTAATGAAATATGGTAATTTGGGGTTTGCATCAAATGACGGTGCAAGAACTTGGCGTGCCGATCAAAGACCCGGTCAGCCTGTAGCGGTTGCTGAGTGGCGCCAGCAAGACCCAGGCATTTTGCCTGCTGGTGATGTATATGGTGCGGGGGCGCCAACTGGTATTGCCTATTATGAAAATGGCGCTTTGGGTAAAGAATATGAAGGCATGTTGCTCAGTGCTGAATCGGCTTTAAGTGTGATTTTTGGCTACCATCCTAAACCTGATGGTGCAGGATTTGATTTAGGCAATCGATTAAATTTTGTCAGCACTAAGTCAAATCATACTGCAACTCCCAGCAATTTGCATACTTGGTTTAGGCCTTCTGATATCGCAATTGGGGCAGATGGCGCCATTTACTTGAGTGACTGGTTTGACCCTGGCGTTGGGGGCCACAAAATGTCGGATCAACTTAGTCATGGCAGTATTTACCGAATAGCCCCTAAAAATAAGCGTTTAAATGTTCCCGATATAGATTTAACCCAAGTTCAAGGTCAAATTGAAGCGTTAAAAAGTCCTGCACCAAGCGTACGCATGCTGGGCTTTCATCGGTTGGTTAAATCAGGAATAAGCGCAATGCCTGCACTTAAAAGACTGTTAAAACACGATAATCAGTATATTGCAGCGCGTGCAATTTGGGTTCTGGCCAATTTGGGAGAACGCGGATTAGCTGAAGTATCAGGTTTATTAAAATCAACTAACCAACAGTATGTGATTACCGCATATAGAGCCATGTTAACCGTTGCTCCTGAATTAAAACTAGCTTTAGCTAAACAGTTAATTGGGCGAGATCATCCTGCTTTATTGCGTGAAATTGCATTATCATTGCGGGATGTAGACTTTACTCAAAAACAGGCGCTGATCCTCAAGTTAGCTGAGCAATATAAAACAAAAGATCCTTGGCTTTTAGAAGCTATCGGTACAGCAAGCGAAGGTGATGAACCTAAGGTTTATAAAGTATTGCATCAAAAATTAGCGACGGATGACGCGAATAAATGGAGTGAGCAATTTACCGATTTAGCTTGGCGATTGCACCCTAGACAAGCGGCCAGTGATTTTTACAAACGAGCTCGCAATGAGTCGTTTGGTATAACTACTCGCAAAGCGTCAATCGATGCGCTAGCGTTTATTTCGACTCAACAAGCGGGTCAATACATGCTCGAACTTGCAATAAATGGTCCTGACGATACGAGAGTTTATACTGATTGGTGGGTTAGAAATCGAGATACGAATGATTTGAGAGCGTTTAACTTGGCAGCGCAGTTGCCAAAGCAAAAGCCGATGCAAGCACCAGTCCCCATTACCATTGAGCAACCTGCTTATCAAAGTGAAATATTAAATAAGCCAAAACAAATTGCCGATATTGATTTAGATATCACCGGTGCAAATCGATTGTATTTAGAAGTTGAACAAGATGATCCAAACTTAAATTGGGGTTTGGGGCTTTGGGTAAATGCCTATTTTATAGATGCCGAAGGTAGCCGAGTTGCATTGCGAGATTTTCCTTGGAGCGCGGCTAATACAAAGCAGGGTTATATCGCTAAGAATATGACGGCGAGAGGTTTGCCAATTACCTTACCGGGCAGTCAAAAGTTGATTGGAGGCTTAGGGGTTAACGCACCTTCGACTCTGTTTTATAGTTTATCTGGGCATCAATTTGTTCGTTTTGTTGCGCAAGGGAGAGTCGATCACAAAGTCCAACGCAAAAAATATAATGAGCCCAAGGCCAATATTCGCTTTAAGGTTTATCACGATGGTGGAAGTGCGCAAACTCAAGCTGGCGAATACCGAACCATTAAGCAAATTTTGGCTTTAACCGGAGATGTTGAGCGAGGAGAAGCTTTGTTTAATGGTCGAGCTGTCTGTTTTACTTGTCATAAAATCGGTCAAGAAGGTGGTGATATTGGACCGGATTTAACTGCTATTGCAAAAAAGTTCGGTACAGAATATTTGCTCGACTCAATCATCAACCCATCAGCTGCAATGTCTTTTGGCTTTGAAACAGTCAAGATCAAAAAAACCGATAACACATCGATTGAAGGTTTTCTGGTTTCTGATTCTGCTTCAGTGGTACTCAAGACTATTGCTGGGCAGATGCACTCCATTGCTCAAACTGACATTGTCAGCAAAACCACGAGTGACCAATCAATTATGCCTTCGGCCAAACTGCTGGGACTTAGCGAGCAAGATTTGATGGATATTATTGCTTACTTGCAGTCACTTGATTAAGTCTTTTAACAACAAATATTTGAAGATCATACTAATGAAAGAAAGAAAAATTATTTTAATCACTGCAGCTGTTGTTGGCCTAATGGGGCAAGCAACCGCGGCAGGTGAAAAAGAAAAGACAAAACCATTGAAACCGCATCAGTACAGTGAATTTTGGCAACCAAAAGTTCCAGTTGTCGAGGCTTTAAAAGCAGGCCAACCACCAAGCGACGCGATTGTTTTATTTGATGGCAGTGATTTATCTGCGTGGCAAAGCAGCAAAGGTGGCCAAGCACAGTGGACGGTTAATACCGACGGCTCAATGACAGTGAAACCTCGCAGTGGTGCAATTGAAACCAAACAAAAATACTGTGATGTACAGCTTCATATTGAATGGAAATCGCCTCCTAAAGCGGTAGGAAAGTCTGGCCAACAGCTTGGCAACAGTGGCATTTTTATGCAAGGTTTGTACGAAATGCAAATTCTAGATTCATATCAAAATGAAACCTACAGCAATGGTCAAGCGGCTTCTATATATAAACAGCATATACCACTCGCTAATGCAACAAGGCCGACTGGGCAATGGAATGAATACGATATTATCTACACAGCTCCAAGATTTAATAAAAAAGGCCAAGTCACTTCGCCGGCTCGTTTTACTGCAATGCATAATGGCATATTAGTATTGCATAATGTTGAACTGCAAGGTCCTACCGTTTATGTCGGTACAGCACATTATGACAAAGCTCATGGGTGTGAGCCTATCAAACTGCAGGATCATAGAGATCCGGTTAGCTTCAGAAATATTTGGTTAAGAGAGTTATAATAGGCGATGATTAATACACAAAAAGCAAATAACTTTGATGCAATAGTGATTGGCTCAGGCGTAAGTGGTGGCTGGGCTGCAAAAGAACTGAGTGAACGAGGCTTAAAAACTTTGGTTTTAGAGCGCGGACGCGATGTTAAACATGGTGAGTACCCGACTGCATTTAAAGATAGTTGGGACTATCAAGGGCGCGGTACATTAACTCCTGAACAAAAGGCGCGACAGCCAAAACAAAACAAAATTAATTTAAATGAAAATAACCAGCATTGGTTTGTTGATGATATTTCGCACCCTTATTTAGAGAAGAAAAGCTTCGATTGGATCCGAGGTTATCATGTTGGTGGTCGTTCGCTGACGTGGGGACGACATTCTTATCGGTTCAGTGACTTAGATTTTGAAGCTAATGCTAAAGAAGGCATTGCGGTTGATTGGCCAATTCGTTATGCCGACATAGCACCTTGGTACGATCATGTTGAACGCTTTATTGGTGTATCTGGCCGTTCTGAAAATTTGTTTCAACTGCCTGATGGTCAGTTTTTACCTGAAATGCCTCTTAATTGCATGGAAAAAGCGTTTAGAGAATCCATGCTTAGACAATTTGGTCGTGTTGTCACTAGTGGTCGAATCGCTAACTTAACGAAAGCGCATAATGGTCGAGGGCCTTGCCAGTATCGAGCTAGATGTGATCGAGGTTGTCCGTTTGGCGGCTATTTCAGTAGTAATTCATCGACCTTACCAGCTGCCTATGCCAGTGGCAATTTGACGATGCGCCCAATGTCGGTTGTTCAGAAAATTATTTATGATGATAAAACTGAAAAAGCGACAGGTGTGCTTATTAAAGACGCAATAACTCATGAAGAAATTGAATTTCGTGCCAAAATTATCTTCTGCTGTGCATCAACAGTTGCAACCACTGCTATTTTAATGAACTCCACGTCTAAGCGTTTTCCACATGGTTTGGGCAACGACAGTGGTGAATTGGGGCATAATTTAATGGATCACCACCATATGGTGGGTGCATCTGGCCAAATTAAAGGTGGTGAAGAAGATTATTACAAAGGCCGTCGTCCGAGTGGATTTTACATTCCTCGATTTAGAAATATCGACGCGAATAGCAAACAAGCAAATTATTTGCGTGGGTTTGGATATCAAGGGAGAGCTAGCCGGGAAAATTGGTCACGTGGTATTAAAGAATTAGAAATATATGGCGCTGATTTTAAAGCCGATTTATTAGCTCCGGGACCCTGGCGTATGGGAATGACTGGATTTGGCGAATGTTTACCTTACCATCAAAATAAACTCTCATTGAATACCACGAAAAAAGATGAATGGGGGTTTCCCTTGGTCGAGTTTGATGCCGAGTTTAAAGATAACGAAGCCAAAATGCGTTTAGATATGATGAATGCAGCAGCCGAAATGCTCGAACATGCGGGCTATAAAAATGTAAATACTTATAATCGAAAGGTCTCTCCTGGGCTCGCTATCCATGAAATGGGTACAGCGCGTATGGGACAGGATGCAAAAACGTCGGTGTTAAATAAGTGGAATCAAGTTCACTCGGTGAAAAATGTGTTTGTGACTGATGGTTCATGTATGACGTCGTCATCTTGTGTCAATCCATCTTTAACTTACATGGCGCTAACGGCCAGAGCTGCGGCTTTTGCAGCAGACGCTTTGAAAAAAGGAACGCTATAATGACGAATTCAATTAGCCGGAGAGCGCTCATTCAGCGAGTAATTGCTGGTGCTGGGCTAGGGTTTGCGTCACTGAGCAGTTCAAATATTGCAATTGCGCAAGAAATGATTTTGGCTAGTAATAGTCAGTCTGATTTTTTTTCCACGCGGCAATCTAAAACACTCAAATCTTTTTGCGATTGTTTGTTACCTACAACGGATACACCCGGAGCTGTTGATGTGGGCGTGCCAGATTTCATTGCTTTGCTATGTCAAAATTACATGCAAAAACATGAATTAGATTTGGTTTTGTCTGCGATTAGAAGCATAGACGAAGCGTCATTGTTAACTTTTAAAAAAGCTTTTTTTGAATTAAGTCAAACCATGCAGACCAAGCTTCTGGTCGATTTTAAAAATCAGGGCAAGACCAAAATCAAACAAATTACCAAACTTAGGCAATTAGTTCTGCTTGGTTATTTTACCAGTGAAAAAGTCGGTAGAGAAGTTACAGTTTATCTGCCTATTCCGGGTGAATATGACCCTTGCATGCCATTGAATGAAAACCAAGGGCGAGCTTGGACCATTTAGAGGGTATTGTTAAAAGACAAATAAATATCCACGCTCAAGGAACATGGTTTTGATTTCGTTATAAAAGAGCATATTTATTAATGGTTAACTTTTTCAAAGATTAGCCATTGTTATCGTTTAACGATTTTAAAACTCAAGTATTAGGTAAAGAGATTTTTATGCTCAAACAAGTTATGAATATGATGAATATAAATAAATTTAACTGGCGGGCAAAAACAAAATTATTGCCACTAATGCTGACTATAAATTTTTTGGCTGGTTGCGTTGCTAGTCAACAGGTGCAGCGTCCCTCACCATCTTATGAGGTCGCTGATAACCAAAAAATTGATACTAAAAATTATAATGTGTTATTTATTTCGGTAGATGATCTCAACGACTGGGTTGGCGTGTTAGGTGGGCATCCAAACGCATCAACACCGAATATTGATCGCCTAGCAAACAGAGGAATGTTGTTTACCAATGCGCATACCGCTAGTCCGGTTTGTAATTCTTCTCGTGCAGCTGTTATGACAGGGTTGCTACCGTCTACAACAGGAATATATCGCAATGGAGTACCTTCAAAACCTGTGGTAAATAAAAATGTGACCATCAGCGAAGTGTATAAAAATAACGGTTTTTATACCGCAGGCTCCGGTAAACTTCTGCATTTATTTAACTATAAGAAAGGCGCATGGGATGACGTCAAAAAGCGATTTCCCGATGCCATTGCTGACAAAAGGGAGGTTTATTCTGTGGGTGGGGAATTTAATATTCATCCATTAAAAAATAATTTAGAAAATGAAACCATGGATGCCAGAACCGTCTCATGGGTGATCGATAAACTACAACAACCACATGACAAACCTTTTTTTATTGCCGCAGGAATTTACCGGCCTCATGTTCTTTGGCGAGTGCCACAGCGTTTTTATGCTGAGTTTCCTGAAGAAAACATTGTCATTCCAAGCACAATTGAAAATGACTTAGATGATGTCGGTTCTATTGGTATGGCTTGGGCTTTACAAGGAAAAGATCAAGTGAAAGATGACAAGGCAGATTCTCTGGAAAATTCAGCGCATTCTAACATTAAGCGAGCGGGTCACTGGCAATTGGGTATGCAAGCTTATCTTGCTTCTATTAAACATGCCGATACCCAAGTAGGACGCTTGCTGGATGCGCTTGATACTACCGGATTAACCGAAAAAACGATTATTGTATTGTGGTCTGATCATGGTTGGCATTTGGGTGAAAAAAATCATTGGCGCAAAAGTACATTGTGGGAAGAGTCGACACGAGTACCTTTAATCGTTTCTGTACCAGGTTTAACTAAAGCCAATTCCCGGTCCAACAAAGCTGTCAGTTTGATTGATATTTTCCCGACACTCTTAGAATTAGCTGGCTTCGATAAGCCAGAAAAAATTCAAGGTGAATCTTTGGTCCCTTTGTTGACCGATCCAAACTACAACCGAAAGATGCCCGCCATAACAGAGTATTATCGCGGCAATGTCGCAATTCGAGATGATCGTTACCGATATATTTTGTATGCCAACGGTGAAGAAGAATTATACGATCATAAGAATGATCCGAATGAATGGCACAACATCGCAAAAGAATCAAAATTAGCCGAGATAAAAGGGGGTTTACGTGAATGGGTACCGAAAAATTTTGCAGCTGAAGGCAAGGGTAACAAGCATTAATTTTACCGATACGTAATTTAGTGGCAAAGAAAAATAGCTAAAAATTACGCTAGTTTGAGTTTACATGGTAGGCATGATTGGTGCCCGCTAATTGTTATTAATAGGAAATGTCTTGAATATGAAAAACAAATTAATTAATAAAACTAATATAGGGCTACTTGGTTTACTTTCGCTCTTACAAGCCTGGTCAGTGAGCTCATTTGCTAATGATGCTGCAAATGTATCTGAACGAATTGAGCAAAAGATATATGAATTGGAACCTGCTATTCCTAGCATCACGCCTCTTTTTGATTTTCATTTACGTGATGTCACTATCACTAAAGGCCCAAACAAACAATATTATTTAACCGGGACAACGGATGATAACTGGGGAGTTAATGAAGGCATTAGAGTTTGGCAATCGGATGATCTTAAAAATTGGACACTGTTAGGCGAAAGTGGTTTTGTATGGCAATTTGAGAAAGATGGAACCAAAGAACAGCGCAAGATTATTGAAAAAAATGGGATGTTAAGGCGCGGGGCTTGGGCACCTGAGATCCATTATCTGAACGAGACTTTTTATATACCATTTTTTATCGCAGGTAATGGTGTTGGCGGTGTTATGCTTAAAAGCACTTCAGGTGAAGCTCAAGGGCCTTATGAAGTGGTGGCTCGAGATGTTAAGTTTGGTACCGGGATTGATCAAACATTATTTCAAGATCCTAAAGATGGCATCATTTACGATATTTGGGGACCTGGGCTGGTAAAACGAATGAAACCCGACATGTCGGATTTATTAGATACTAAAGCTACATTTTTAAAAGATGCTAAAGGTAACAAAGTTGGTTATGAAGGGGTTAACATTTTTGAAAAAAATGGCATTTATTATTTAATGGCCGCTGAATGGAATGCCGAAGGGCCAAAGCGAGGCCATATTTATCGTAATACTAATTTAATTCGCCGTCAGGCAGATGGTCGATACGATGCCATGATTGCAACGGCAGAAAATTTAATGGGGCCATATAGCGAATCTTATTTAGCGATACCTCATGCAGGCCATAATATGATCTTTGAAGATCATGATGGAAATTTATGGTCTACCATGTTTGGTAATGATGAAGCGGGCGCGCCATTTAGAGAAGATCCTGCTTTGCTTCCTTTATTGATCGATGATGAAGGTAAAATCCGCCCTAAATTACCCCACCCCGTTTTACCGCCTGAAGATGCTCAGGTTATTTATGTTTCAAAAAATGGTAATAATCATAAAGGTGATAGTTGGGAGAATGCATATACTTCAATCAATCAAGCGATTGAATCTGCGTCACCCCGTACTCAAATTTGGGTTCAAAATGGCGAATACTCAGAAAAATTATTGATTAAAAATAAAAAAGCAATTTGGTTATATGGTGGCTTTGATGGTGATGAAACCAGCAGAACAATGCGCGATACCAGTGACGCTAATGTCATTATTGATGTGAAAAGTAAAGGCAGCCGAGCCGCTGAAATTGTTAACAGCGAATATATCCGCATTGAAGGGTTTACTTTTACCGGTGGTACTAACCATGACAAAAATAGCAATGGTGGTGGTTTGTATATTCAAGGGGGCGGTGAGCATGTTGTTATCGTGAACAGCTTAGTTAAAGATAATTACGCTGCTGGCAATGGCGGTGGTGTATATATTACCGATGGTGCATCTCCCTTATTTATTGGAACCCAGTTTGAAAAGAATTTAGCGTTAAATAATGGCGGTGCTGTTGCTATTAATGCAAATGATTACAATGGTTATCACACTCGGTTTTATAATTCAATATTAGATGATAATGAAGCTCGTGTGGACGGCGGTGCCATTTATGCCAATACCAAGCATATGAGAACCGGTACGGTACGTATTATTAACTCTGTTATTTCCAATAATAAAACGGTTCTTAATTGTGGCAATGTTTGTTTGCGTGGTGGTTCGGTTTTGTTAATGGTTAATTCTGTTGCATATAAAAATGTTGGCATGTCTAACTCTGTTTCATTTGCCAAACTGGGTCACATTCCAGCCCAACACAGATTAGTTAATAATATTTTTATGGGTAATAAAGGCGGTGCTTTAATTCAAGCTGATGGCTTTGCTAAAACTATGAATACGATAACAGAGGTGATCCCTAAAAAAGCAGATTTGAAAAAAACAGGTTGGGTTAATTTAGTGAACAATGCTTTTTATGATAATCAAGTGCTGGGGCTAACCGAGCGCACTTTTGATACTCAAAGGCGAAAATCTGCAGCAAAAATTAATGAACTGTTTGGTTCACAAGGGAATATGGACGAAAACCCTATGTTTGTTGCGCCAGAGCAAGGAGACTTTAGATTAAAAGCTGAATCAACATTAATTGATAAAGGTTCTGCTGAAAGTGGCTTCCCTTTAGATATTCAAGGTAACTTGCGATACCCTGAATTTTTCAGCCAACAAAATGTACCTATTAGTTTAGGAATTTATCAACATTCAAATTGGTAATGTTTAGAAACCTGTGTCACTTCAATCTATTATTTAGATAAAACAAAACAGGAGTGGCACATGAATCAAGAATTTGATTTCAATGAGGTATTAAAACAGTTTCAACCAGGAAAAGCGCTCGTCGGTCAAGGGCGCTCTCACCCCATTAATTAAACAGCTGACAGAAGCTGCTTTAAAAGCTGAACTAGAGCTGCATC
The DNA here is from genome assembly GCF_026725475.1 of Catenovulum adriaticum. Taxonomy (NCBI): domain Bacteria; kingdom Pseudomonadati; phylum Pseudomonadota; class Gammaproteobacteria; order Alteromonadales; family Alteromonadaceae; genus Catenovulum; species Catenovulum adriaticum. The sequence goes on along the minus strand of NZ_CP109966.1, from coordinate 624,886 downwards.
TTGAAGAAGATATACAATCCAATCGTAAAAATGGCTCAACAGCCAAGACCATTAAAACTTCAATCGGTGAATTTGAATTAGATCCGATCTTCCGCACCACTTTTAGGAATAAATTTTTTGATAGTGATGACCTAAGCAATTAATAATGGTGCGGTGACGTTCCTCTAAATTGGCAACGAATTTAGTTTTTTCGTTGATATATATGATGGTGATCCCTTGAAAGCATTGGAACACCCAGCGAGCGGTGGGTTTCTGATGGGGTTTGTATTTCATATCAGGGAAGTACTGCTCTTGCTCTACAAGTTGTTTGCGGATCTGATGCTCCAAGGCTGCATATACCATTAAACAGACCGTCATCACCATTAATAATGCTTCTATTCGTTCTGGCTTTTTCAAGAAAATGGCGTTGGTTAAAAAGTCTGGGCTCTTCAGAAAGCGGAAGCCTTTTTCTACTGATTGCTGTGATTTATACGTGCTGAGCATTTTATCCATGGTTAACGCTTCACTCATGTCATTGCTGGCAATGATAAACAGCCCCAATTGTTCCAATGCCGCTTGGCGTCGAGCCAGTGGAGTAAATAAACGCCCTGTAATTTGGTAATCAATCCGTATCGGGTTTTCATTTTTTTTAGGTCGCCCTTTTCCGGCAAATACGGGGACTTTTTCAACTTGCCCTTCAACATCACAGAGTATTTGTTTCTTTTTCCATTCCTCCAATGACTTTTGTGCATCACCTTCGCAAGCAAATATTTTTTGACTGAGTTGTTTAAAGCTTTTACGTGCTTGCTCTGCTTGTTTGTGCATGCGCTTACTTAACGTATGTGTTTCGCGTTTAGCAGCTTGCTCACTGCGTACTAGCAACCACTTTTGCTTTACGCCACCATATTCACATTCATGAAACACGCCTTCGTAGCCTGAAGATAAAGGCGTAAAACTTAAAGTCGGAGCTAATTTGATGAGCGTTTTAGCTTCTTTGAGTGTTTGAGGGACACGCGTGATAAATAGTTGATTGATTTGCTGTAAATGAGAAAGGGATTCTTGAACATATAAAGCAGCATCCCCCACCAAGTAGCGACAGCGTTGTGCTGCCTTTAAGCTATTCACATGGGCTTTAACTATCTTTTTAAACCCATCCATATCATTGCAGTTGCCACTGGCGGGTTTCATATAAACCGGAATGCCGGATTGATTTTCACAGATGAGGTTTAAAACCACTTGGTTTAAGTCGGGGCGGTGGTCGCGAGAATACCCTTTGGCAATGTGGATAGTATTAACATCATCATCCACATCGTTTGATTGACCATCATAATGGAAGCTAGTGGAGTCTAAATGTAGTGATTCTCCGCCCAGACCAAGGTGACTAACAACCGTTTCGCCGAGATCTTGGTATAAACTGGATACACCAAATTCATACAGCTTGTCTAAACATCGACCTAACGCATCATCATTGATTTGCTCAGCCTTGACGCCTTCACCAATTAAGCGCTCAAGTGGCTTATCTTTAAAGTACTCACTGTACATGTGTAGCGTTCGGCCAGTAAACCCCAAGCCATTTATCACCATAGCCAAAACCAGTTGGCCAAAGCTTAAAGTACGATCGTTTGATTGACCGAGTTTACGGTCAATTAAGTCGACCAATTGGATTTCATGACAAAAACCAGCAACCAAGCCGTGATGTTCAAGTGTTTTAGTAAAAGGGTTAGGCATTGTGATCACCACTCTCAAAAGAGAGTAATAGATCAAGATCTGGGATCTAGGTCAAGGCTTTTTTGAAATAATGCGATCAACTGAATAAAAAAACACCAAAGTTAATTAAAAACTAGGTGCGGAATGACGGTTAGATACGCCCAGAGACAGAGCAGGTCGTTTTGAACCTCAATTGGTTAAGAAAAATCAAACCAAATTATCTGAAGAAATAGACCATAAAATTCTCTCCATGTTTTCAATGGGATTAAGCTATCGAGATATTCGAAAGCTTAATCCCACAACTGAAAACTTGGCAATCTCGTCCATTAGATGCGGTTTATCCCATTGTTTGGCTGGATGCTATTCACTTTAAAGTGAAAGATGAAGGTCGCTATGTTAGTAAAGCAGTTTATACAATTTTGGTTTTAAATGTTGAAGGGAAAAAACAATGACTCGGCCTGTATGTATCTGAAACAGAAGGGGCCTTCCCAAATGAAAATAGTTTGCTCAAGCAGCTGTATGCTGGCATATTACATGCTCAGAAAAAATGGACAATGCCAGTTGCCAACTGGTATTTAACATTGTCGGATTTGCGGTACACTTTAAAGGGCGGTTAGACGAGTATTTGCAAGTTTAGGCCGTATTTACCTGACACAGATTTTTGAACGCCCTCAACGATAAAGATTTATCTAATTAAATATTTTTAGATACTTTATAAAAATGATTTCTATAGTTCAGTCAGATGATTTCAACATTTTACTCTGAAGATGGGCTGAACCATCTCAGTTATCCTGTATTGACCAAACTACTCTAAAAAACACCGTCTGCCATTACATATAAGTGGATAGAAAAGTGCGGCTTCTATAAACGAATAGGCCCTCAAAAATGAGAGCCTAAAAAGTTGAAAGTATAATCAACCAATATGTCCAGTTAACTGGCCAAACATCATTGTATAAATGTTTAAAACCTAGCTCTAATGCCCACATTATAAATTGGGCCAGAAAGCGTATAGTTCATAAAGTTAGATTCAGTGGCATGGTAATCATAGGTTTCTTCTCCTGTAATATTCACTGCACTGGCAATAAATGAAACGTTTTCATTCAACTTATAGCTGGCATTCATGTCTACCTGACCTCTTCCATCTCGATAAACTGGAAAACCTAAATATTGAGGGAAGGTGACATAGTTACTGCGGAAGTTGTATGAGGTTCTGACACTGAATACGTCATTTTCCCAGAAAACACTTAGGTTATAACTCGTGTCAGATATACCAGGTACGTCGCTACCATCTTCATCCATTTCACCGTCAACAGCGGTATAGTTAGCGATATATCCAAAGTTAGCTAATTCATCTGTAATAAATGAAAAATCACCCTGCAAAGATACTTCCAACCCTTTAATATCTGCACCTTGTCCATTAACGGGCTGAGTTACATCTAGCTCTCCTAAATCTTCAAACCCAGGAACTATACGTTGATCAAACCCTTTAACAATGAACGACTCCATATCTTTCTTAAATAACGCAACAGAAAAAAGCGACGTTTCTGAAAAGTACCACTCATAAGATAAATCTAATTGATTTGCTCTGAAAGGTTCTAAAAATGGATTTCCAAGGTTTGCTGTAGCTGGGGGACCGGCTTCTTCATTTATATTACCGCCAGGGTTTAGATCTTGTAAAGGTGCGCGACTGATTGTTTTAGCTGCTGCACCTCTTAGTAACATGTCATCGGCTATTTGGTACACAATATTAAAGCTGGGTAAGGTATCGTTATAGTCCTGCTTGATTTTTACAGGCTCACGAGAAGCACTATCAAAACCATCACTGATTTGCTCGGTTTCAACGTAACGAACCCCAAAGTTTCCTCGGATATTATCACTTAGCTCATAGTTAACTCTAAAATAAGCAGCACTTATTGCCTCGTTGATTGCGTAGTTTGCCGCTAAGTCACTACCATTAGAACTGAAATCTGCTGGATCATATAACTGAGATACATCATTGGTGAGACTGCTAATATTGATATTGGGAATATATTCAACGCCCCCAACTCGACTTGCACTAAACTCTTCAGGATCAGTTAAATCAATATACTTATCTAGTGTAATACGAGGTTCTAACCCTCTTACAATTGGGTTACCATCGATTCTTTGACGAAAAGCGACGTGTTCTACATCCGTATATCTATAACCAAATTTAATGCTCGGCACGTAGGTAAAATCAAGATCTCGCGTAAAATCTAAGGCAATGTCAGTCATATCATTGCTAAACCTTCGATCTAATAAATTAGATACGTTCATATAGTAACGTTCAGGGTTCTCAAACAACAAACCATTGACTGAAGGGTCACCAGCTTGATTAGCGGAAAGTAATGGAGGTTGACCTGCATCCGTATGAGAAATGCTGAAATCATCATTCCCCCAAAACTGCATAAAATATTGATATTGTTCAAACTTACCTTCGGAAATGGCAGCTTTTGCGTCGATAGACCAAGAGTAACTGGGTGTCCAGTTCATACCTAAGGCTGTAGATTTCAGGCCTAGCGTAAAGTCTCTATCTATTGCGAGTAATCGACGAGTTGGACCTATACTAACTGCATCAAAGGAAAGAAAACGGTCAAATTCATCTTCTTCACCAGCCGCTGTTAATACAGCATTGGTTCGAGTAAATGCAGGATTTACTTCTGCTGGGTATATAGGTTGAGAACCAAAATCACGCATATCCTCTTCAGCAAACAAGTGTGATAACTCGAATTCAAGTGTATCTGAAGGCTGCCATTGAATAGCCCCATAAATACCTGTTCGATCTTTTTGTTGTGAACGGTTGTTATAGCGGAAGTTGCGTGGAACTCGAGCTGTTGTGCCTTCAATCGGTCTATCAATCCAGCCCGCAGTTTCATATCTATGGCGTTGTAGCTCCACATCTTGGAAGTTGATTGAAAGAACAACTCCCAGCGTATCATCCATAAACCCTTCACTATAAAGTGCCGATGCTCGATATCCCGGCTCTTGGTTTATTTCTGGATAAGTTACTTTATAACTTCCAACTAATTTTCGTTTCGGGTTAGTCAAAGGTTTTAATGTTTCTACGTCAATTGTTCCGCCAATTCCCCCTTCTTGAAGATCTGCTGAAGGTGTTTTGTAAACTTTTAGTTTGCTAACCAATGCAGGTGCTAGAATACTAAAATCAAAATTTCTATTTATCGTATTGGGTGCAACTGATACCCCTTTAAAGCGAATCAAGTTAAGGTCTGGGCGAATACCTCGTACCGAAACTTGTGTGCCTTCACCTGAACCAAAATTATCATCAGCGGCATTGTCTACGCCTCGGTTAAGCTGTATACCGGTTATTCGTTGTAATGATTCTGCTACATTTTCATCCGGAAATTTACCAATATCCTCTGCCGATACTGCATCAACAACTGTGTCTGCGAATCGTTTTGTATTGAGTGATTTTTTCAACGAGGCGCGGATCCCTGTTATTTCAATAACTTCAACATTGGACGATTGTTGTGTTTGTGACTCTTGAGCGGTTACTTGCCCGGAAAGTGTCGCTGCTACTAAGGTAGCTATTGTACTTACTTTAGGTAGGTTTCCCGAAAAGGGGCGTTTTTCGCTTGATTTATTATTCATGAGTGCTCTCTCTTTCAAACTATTACTTTAGACATTGTTTAGCCTGTAATAACTTATGTACCTTAATTTATCCCACCTAAAAGAAAACAGTTTCCCTTAATGTGATTTAAGTGTTAAAATTATGTTTTTATAGTTAACATTTTTTAAGTATACTTATTAGCTAAAAATATACAAATAAAATTAAAATTGCTCTGTTTTTACAGTATTTTTATCTTTTTAAGAGATTTGGTTGGTATGGGATCTATTTGCTTTTATATTCAAACGCTAAAATATAAACAATAAAAATGAAAACGGTTGCCTTTTGGCTGGTAATTTTTATATCATCGAATTATGAACAGAGATCTTAGCTCTAGTCATAATTACTAAAGTAAGGTGAGAGAAGAGTATGAAAAACAAGTGGGTGTCGATTTTACCGATTCAACCGATATGGAACCTAGGGGAGATGTGACCACATAAGTTGACTGGATGACAGGACGTATTGTTAATGCACTAAGAGATAAAGGTTTGTTAGATAATATTTTAATCATGTTTCTAGTGATAATAATCCAGTATTAGAAGACGTTTATGCTGATATAGTCGCTGAAAAACTTGGTACACATAAACCAGCAGGGCCGTTTGCTGGTGGTATTCGAGTTCTTATGAATAAAGGTAAGCAAAAAACAGGTATCAGTAATGCATTAATGTCTCATGTTAATTTATATGCCTCGTTAGCCAACTTGGTTGGATATAAGTTGGATAAAACAGAAGCTATTGATAGTGAAAACATTTTGGCGTCGCTCATTGATGCCGATGCGCCAACTAAAACTGAAAGAAATTAATGGAGTTAACTGATGAAACTTATTATGAAAAACTATTTAGCATCATTACTGGTAGCAGCGTGCTCACTATTGCCTACAGCTTATAGTGTAGGTGCATCAAGTGTCAGTAAAATTAACCCGCCCAATATTGTTGTTATTCTCGTCGACGACATGGGCTTCTCTGACATCAGTAGTTATGGCAGTGAAATACCGACACCAAATATTGACGCATTAGCTGACAATGGAATGAAATTCAGTCAGTTCTACAATACATCACGATGCAGTACGACCCGAGCTTCTTTGTTAACAGGGATGTATCCGCATAAGGCTGGTATGGGCTATTTGTCTGGTAAATATATTGAAGGCTCGAGAGGTACGTTAAGTCATTTACACAAAAGAGCAGTCACAGCAGCAGATGTTTTAGGCGAAGCTGGATATTTGACCGCTATGACAGGGAAGTGGCATTTAGGGAAAACTACACCGCCAGAAACGCGTGGGTTTCAGAGATCATTGGCTTTAACTGCTGGAGGTATTTATTTTCCTGACCAAATACCATTCAATAAACGTGACAAGTCTGCGGTACCTATTTTCCTAGATGGTAAAAAACTTCAACTGGACGACCCAAAGTTAGCCGAAGGTTATTGGTATGGAACTGACTTATGGACAGACTGGGGCATTAAATTTGTTGATAAAGCCGTCAAGAAGCAACAACCATTTTTCCTGTACTTGGCTCATGTTGCACCACATTTTCCAGTGTTAGCACCACAAGAAACGATCGAAAAATACCGTGGTAAGTACATGGCTGGCTGGGATGAATTACGCAAAGCTCGTTATCAACGCCAAATTGAGTTAGGACTCGTTGATTCTACCTGGCGCTTACCTGAAAAATCAGCTGATGTTTCTGACTGGGATGATTTAAGTGAACGAGACAAAATCCGTTTCGATCATATGATGGCGGTTTATGCAGCATCAATAGAACACATTGATTTGAGCATAGGTCGTTTAACTGATTATTTAAAGTCTGAAGGTATTTTAGATAATACGCTGATTTTGTTTATGTCAGATAACGGTCCTTCTGCGGAAAGTGGCCCAAATGGCATCGCGATTGGCAATCCGCTTGGTGGCCCAAAATCGCGGCACGTCATAGGTCAAAGCTGGTCTGAAGTAAGTAATACCCCATTTCAATTGTATAAGCACTACACACACGAAGGCGGCATTGCGACACCACTAATTGCTCATTGGCCAGCAGGCATCACCAATACACGTAAAGATTTTGAACGCACTCCTTCTCACGTTGTGGATATCTTACCGACGTTGATAGATATTAGTGGCGGAACTTATCCCAAAACATACCGAGATACAGAAATACTACCAATGAATGGTGTCAGTTTGTTACCTATATTCAAAGGGAAAGAGGTAAACAGATCTGAGCCTATATTCTTTGAGCATGAAGGCAATCGAGCGGTTAGAGATGGTAAGTGGAAGTTAGTTTCTCGCTATCAAGAGGCTTGGCAACTATTTGATATGGAAGCTGACCGTACTGAAACATCAGACTTATTTAGTAAACACCCTGACATAGCACAGTCTATGATTCTACAATACGAACGTTGGTTTCAGCGTGATCTTGTGGATCAGTGGATAGGGCCAGCTCGTCCAGATTCAGGTGCGTTTTGGCTAAATAAAAATAGACGATACGACCATTAAATTGGTCGTTAGTGGATAAGTCACAATTGTAGTGGCAGAATATAAAATTGCCAGCTTCAACGTCACCCAGCTATTTATCCGCTCTGATTGACGGGCTAGCAAAATGAATAATGTTTATTGAGCCAAATGATATTTACCTGCAATCCAGTCGTCGATTTTCGAAAATCCATTAACGGCTTGGTCAATATCATCGTTGAAATGAACTTAAATGTCATGTTTGGTGCCTTATTTATCTTCTGTAAAAAAGATAAATATGTCTAATTTAAGTGATGTCCTTCACTGTGCCTCTTTCGACTAAGCTGGGGGTAAATTTTTGCTCTTCGATTATGTTTTGCTCCAATCTTGGCTTGGCTAATTTTAGTGATAACTCAGCCGCTTTTTTTGCCATTTGTTCAATGGGGACGTTTATTGTGGTCAGTTTAGGGATACTACACTTTGCGAGAATTAAATTATCGCACCCTATGACGGATATATCTTCTGGAACCCTTAAACCATGAGCTTTAAACATAGAAATCGCTCCGACAGCCATTGCATCGTTATAGCAGAGCAAAGCGGTAAAGTTAATCCCTTTTGCTAGCAAGTTTTGCACGGCAATTTCACCACCCTCATAACTTGCATAACTATATTCAATATTTGTATCTGGTAGTGTTATATCTTGCGCGGTGAAATAATCGACCATTCCTCTTAATCTTTCTTGAGTGTTAGGTCGGATTTCGTCGGTCAGTAAAACCGCCATTTGTTTATGTCCTTTTTCACCGATATGTTGAGCCATCATATGGCCGCACATATATTCATCTAACCAAACGCATCTAGATTTTATTTTTTCAATATACCGATTGAGTAAAACAAAGCCCGGGATAGATTCTGCAAATTTGATTAATTGATCATCAGACAAAGCTGCGCTGTTGACAACCATATTGGTGTATCTGTGTTCTCTTAATGTTTCAATGGCTTTCATTTCTGTGTGTTGTTTAAATGCGCCTGAATTCATAAAAATTTGCACGTTTTTACGACTGGCGACTTGCTCTATTCCATGAGCCATAGCGGCAAAAAATGGGTCGGTCAAATCGGCCAGCACTATGCCTATTGCTTCATTTTGCTGTGTATTTAGCGCTTGAGCGTGTACATTTGGTTGGTACCCCATCTCTTGCATAATAGTTTTTATTCGCTCACGGGTTTTAGACCCAACTTTAGGACCATTATTAATGACTCTGGAAACGCTTGCAGGTGACACGCCTGCAGCTTTTGCTATATCCTTGATTGTTATCATTTGTTTAAATTACCTGTTAGTTGAGAATGGTTAACGCAATTTGATGGGTAAAAAGTTAATAACCAAATTGGCAGCAAACTAAATAAAATCGAACCTACGGATAAAATTAACCGCATAAAAAACAAACTGCTCTCTGTTTGGGCTGTGCCTGAACTGGCATCAAAACCAATTAAGTTGAGTAAGGTACCAGATCCTATTAGTGCAATCACTAAGCTAAATTGCAGCACTTTATTATGCTGAGATACAAAGTATGACGTGTTTTGATAGCCAGATGCTTTATGGTGAATTGCGCTTAAATCTGCAAGCAACGCTGGTATTATTACAGACATAGCAACCCAAGACGATGCATTTAGTAAAGCGTCTAAAATGATTAGCCATTCGCTTTCGGGTGTGTAAATAAACCATTTAGCCGCGCCAGCTACGCTGCTGATAACATAAATAAATTTTAAAATGCTTATTTTACCATAAGCATTGACTAAATAGGCGATCACTGGAGTGAGTAGAATACCAAATAAGGCAAAAGAAGTTGAAAGTATGCCTTTCCAATGTGAGCCCGCTTCTATGTCGCCATAATTTACATAATAGACGAGCAAATAGTAGTCAAAGCTACTGCAAACGCTGGTAGCACCAAATTTTAAAATGACTAACGCTAATATAATGGTTAAAGCTTTTTTTATATCTGGGGTTAGGTTGCTAAATGTTAACTTAGCTTGTTTTAGTTGCTGAAAATGAGGCGTTTTATCGGTTTTTTCTTGGCATAAAAAGGCAAAAATAGTGGCGAACCCGGCAATTAAAAGCAAACCTACTGCTGAACCTACGACTTGTACCCCTGTATAGACCGATTGCCAGATTGGTAATTTCGCTAAGGGGTAAAGCCAAAAATAAACCAGTGAACCGATACGCTCAAATACAGACGCAAAGGCTAAAACTAATGTTCTTTGGTAGTTATCTGAACGAGTTTCAAAAGTAACACATTTGATATTGATTGAAAAAAAACAGCTACTAATGTAGAAAACACTGGCTACCAAGCAAAGCATCATCAGTAATGTGGTATCTCCCCATGACTCAGGGAAAATCCATAAAGACGAAAAACTGATACCTGCGACCCAGCCACTTAATAAAATTAATTGTCTTCTGCTACCCCATTTGAATTTTATTTTGTCAGATATAATCGCTACTTGAGAGCTAATTGCTGCTGAAATGATTAAGGGTAAAGTTAATGCTATTGCTAATAAAAGTGGGTCTAAAGCCCGAGTCATTTGATAGTAGGGGGTTGTAAGCGCATTGATTGAATGGCCGGCAAAAAAAATGGCAAGATACCCACTGCCAATCGCTACTTTTTCTTTATTTTTTATTGCAGGCAACTGGAGCATGTTAACCCCAGCTAACAGAGCTGCGTTTGATAATGATCGGTTTGTATTTGTAAGTGTTTATTGTTTGACTAACTTTACCTTCATTTTTACTGAGCGTTAATGCTAATTCAGTTGCTTTTTGAGACATCACAGCAATCGGATATTTAACGGTTGTGAGTGGCGGCGAGCAATAGTTAGCCAACAGTACGTCATCAAACCCAATGACAGAGACATTTTCTGGCACGCTTAACCCTTTTTCAGTCAGTTTTGCTACAGCGCCAACGGCAACTGCGTCATTGTAAGCTAATACAGCGGTAAACTTGATGCCGTTTGCTAAGGCTTGTTCAATTGCTTTTTCTCCACCTTGAGGATCAGGTGACGTGTAAATGATATGGTTAGCAGGTAAAATTTTATGTGCTTGTGTAAAGGCTGATTGGATTCCCGCTAGTCTTCGGGATGCGTCATATACTTTGTTTTTGGTTGATAAAACTAACACGTTAGAATGGCCCATCTCTAAGATATATTGCGCCATATTGAAACCACCTTGCTGGTTATCAAGCCAAATACACCTTTCTTGAATGGCTTCAATGTATTTATTTATGAGCACAAATCCCGGAATTTTATGAGCAAAATCAATTAATTCTTCATCAGATAAAATTTTACTATTGACCACCATCGCTTTGCATCTTTGAGCTTGTAAGCTGTTAATGGCCTGACGTTCTTTTTCTTCATTTAATGAGCCTGTACTAATTAAGACATTGGCATTATATTTTTCTGCTGTTATTTCAATGCTTCTAGCCATAATAGCAAAAAAAGGATCGGACAGTTCAGACATGACAACACCGATTGTATTTGTCGATTGCTTAACTAGCGCTCTAGCTTGAGCATTAGGATAAAAATCTAATTCGGCAATAGCTTGTTTAACTTTTTCTTTTGTTTTAGCGCTTACGCCATTTGCATTATTAATGACTCTGGATACGGTTGCTGGAGATACCCCGGCGAGTTTTGAAACATCTTTGATTGTTGACACTAAATTAACCTGCCTTACTGAATTCTGGCTTATTTTAACCCTGTTATTATATATAAATTACTCATTTAAAGTAATTTATATAGCGATGAGTTTGCATCTTTTTTAATATTTGTTGCGCTTTTGGAGGTATTATTTGCAGATACTGGAGTTTCTTCAACATTTATCAAGATGAAGGCTTTGTGTGTTATTCTCCGGCCTTATTGCTGAAAACTGCATTGCTGAAAACTGCGTTTAACTCGCTTTTACAATGAGCGGCTTCGCAAAAAACACCAACCCATATTTGTATTTTGATTGGCAAACAGAACATAGTTTCAGGGCAAAATAATAGTTGAACACTTTTCCACAAACTAGCGAAGTGGCGCAAGTAGCCCATCATTGTCACAAAAACGCTGCTTGCCATGTAAGCTTGGATTTTTCGTCCTGAAAATACACTGCATGGATGCAATTACTTAAGATTTGTCTGGCACAAAATCCAGTGTGCTAAATTATGGCTCTCCCATTTAAATATTGGCGATATATTAAAGTATGATCTTGTCCTGAGCATAGTGTTTAATTTTTATACAGGGTGGGTTTGTTTTATAAAGTGAAATAAAAAGATAGCTTGATAAGTGAGGGGGACAGCAGAAAAGCGGACATCCTTGTCCACACACGACGCTCTGAAATTGGATGCTAGCGGGTAGCATTGGTTGCTTTTATCCAATTAATTTATATCGTTTTGATTAATAAAATTGGAGATTCTATGTTCAAAACTAATATTATCTATATTCCCACACAACTAACATAGTTACAAGTATTTATTGTTGGTTTTGATTAAATTAGATTTATTTTGACTGGTTTGTATTTGAAGTTACTCTTAATATTGTTATAGTATTGGGTATGTGTGGTGATTTTAGGTTAGTAGATTAGGCATTATCGCTTTATAATTTACTAATGTTACTTAAAGGTAATCAAAAGTGTCAGATCAGTCTTTAAATTCATTAGTTGTAGATATAGGCAAAACTCATATCAAAATTTGCTTATTAGACGCAAGAAATAACCCTGTTCGTACTGAGCAAACTAATAATGTCATTGATTCTTCAGGAGCGTATCCAAGTGTTGATGTTGATTATATTTGGACATGGTTAAGTGAAAATATTAAATTATTAGCGAGCTCATATCACATTTCAGCCATTGCTTTTTCTACGCATGGTGCAACGGCTGCTCTAATTAACCGTGATAAAGAAGAGCTGGTTTTACCCGTTTTAGATTATGAATATAACGAGTTAGATAAAATTAATGAACCTTATTTAACCGTTAAACCCTTATACGAAAAAACATTTTCGCCGCCATTGCCTGCAGGTTTAAACCTTGGCAAACAGTTATTTTGGCTGCAACACCACTTTGCAACTAAATTTAATCAATGTACTGATATTTTAATGTATCCACAATATTGGGCATGGAAATTAACTGGCGAAGTCAGTACAGATATTACCTCATTGGGGTGTCATACCGATTTATGGTCTATAGCGGATAATGACTTTTCAAGCTTGGTTGATACCATGAATTGGCGTCACTTATTTCCAAAAGTGATGCCGCCATGGCATTGCGTTGGTCAAATTAAACCTCAGTTAGCACAAGCTTGGGGGCTAGGTGAGCAATGCCAAGTACATGTCGGAATTCATGACAGCAACGCAAGCTTTTTGCGGTATCGCGTTTCTCAAGATGATCGTCCTTTTACCGTTATTTCAACCGGTACGTGGACAATTAGCATGGCGGCTAACGTCTCACTTGAAAATTTATCTAAAGATAAAGATATGCTGGCAAATATTGATGCGACCGGCAAAGCGGTTGCTTGTGCAAGATTTATGGGGGGGCGTGAATTTGCAAGTATCTGTAAGCGATTTGGCGCTAATGTTGCCGATAAATTTTCAGCACAAGATATCCAGCATGTGATTAACTCAAATGTATTTGCTTTGCCTGATTTTAGTGGTGGCAGTGGACCTTTTGGTCACAGTGAAGGCTGTATTTTGGGTAATAAAAAAACAATTAAAGGTGCGGCTTTAGCTTCTTTGTATTGTGCATTAATGCTCGACTATCAGTTGGATACATTGAAGGTTTCTGGTGATATTTATATTGAAGGGGCTTTTTTGAAAAATCCTTTTTTATGCGGTTTATTATCGCAGTTACGAGGTGATCAAAATGTTTATTTATCAACCGATACAACAGGCACAGTGCAAGGCGTGGCTCAGTTAATGTCATGGGGTAAATCATTTGATGAACCCAAAGTTGAGCCAGCATTAAAAACCAGTATAGAAAACTTAGTACAGTATAAAGCGCAATGGCTGTCAGCTATTCAAGAAAACTTGTAGTTATTTAAATCTCCAAGCATTGAAAATATGATGCGGTTGGGTATTAATCAACTACAAATAATAAGCTTAATCATTTCTTAAATTGTATAATAAAGGTTGCTAATTTGTTTTTTTAGTAACCTTTAATCTCTCCTATCAAGCATATAAATCCAAAATTAACGATAAAAAATCTAAAATAGTCATTTCAAGTCAAATGTTTTCGATATACAATAACCTATGTATTTTTTTTGTTAATTTTATGGGCAGAGTTTAGTGACTAATATGCGTTTTATTACAAAAAGCATCACCTCGGCATTGATGATTGTTTTATTAAATGCCTGTGGTGAATTAACTGACAGCACAAAATCACTTCGAATTGCACACGGGTTAGATATACAACATCCAGTGCACCAATCTTTAGAATATATGAATACCGAGTTACAGCGTATATCTAATGGTCAGATGGATCTTGTTTTATATCCATCTGGTCAGCTGGGCTCTGAAAGAGAAATTATTGAGCTGATTCAAATTGGCAGCATGGATATGACCAAAGTATCGGCCAGTACGCTTGAAACCTTTGTTTCAGGCATGAAAGTATTTAGTTTGCCTTATTTATTTCAAGACCAAGAACATTTTTGGGCAACCTTATCGGGCTCAATAGGTCGCGAGTTATTAGATTCAGGGCAAGATTTTAATATCAAAGGGTTAGGCTATTTTGATGCCGGTAGCCGAAGTTTTTATACAACAAAAGATAAAGTCACTCAGCCAGACGATTTAAAAGGGTTAAAAATTCGAGTAATGAGCAGTCAAAGTGCTGTGACTATGGTTAATACTATGGGTGGTGCTGCCACGCCTATTAGTTGGGGTGAGCTCTACACAGCCCTGCAACAAGGTATCGTTGAAGGGGCAGAAAATAACCCGCCCAGTTTTTATTACTCTAAACATTATGAAGTCAGCCAATATTACTTATTAGATGAACATACTTCAATTCCAGACGTTATCATTATTGGCACCCACACTTGGAATAATTTATCTAAACAAGAGCAAGCTTGGCTAAAAGAAGCAATGGCATTAGCAACCCAGTACCAGAAAAAATTATGGGCTGAGTCGACTCAAATGTCACTCAACAAAGTGAAAGAAGCTGGTGTTGAAGTGATTCGAGCTGACAAAACGCAATTCCAAAAAAGTGTCGAGCCAATTTATAAACAACTTGAAGGCACACCGCTTGAGCAATTAGTGGCTGATATTAAAAAATTAGGGCGCCAACTATGAGATCTTTGCAATCATTTTTAACTCAACTTAATTCAATTATCCGTTTAATGCTGGCTGTTATGCTGGTTTTATTGGTGGTTGATGTCACTTGGCAAGTACTGACTCGTTTTATTTTGCCGCAACCTAGCTCATTTACAGAAGAAATTGCTCGTTTTTTATTAATTTGGATCAGTTTATTGGGCGGTGCATATGCTTACAGCACGCATAGCCATCTTGGTTTTGACCTATTAATTCAAAAAATATCAGCTGATAAAGCCCGTAAAATATACCGTTTTTGTTGTGTATTAGTTGCGATATTTGCCGTCTCAGTATTAATTATTGGCGGCTGTAATTTGGTTTATATGACTTGGGAATTTGAACAATATTCGCCTGTGTTAAATGTACCTGTGGCTTTTATTTATACTGTAGTACCGCTTAGCGGGGTCTTGTTTTTGCTTTATAGCATCAATTTTTATCTGACACTGGAAACCAGTTTACCTGAGCAGGAGAATACAAATGACTAGTGCAATTTTATTTGGTGTATTTGCCGTTTTATTGTTAATTAACTTGCCTATTGCATTGGCCATTATATTTGCCACCTTGGTGACTATGTTGGCCACCATTGATACTTTGCCGGCTTTAACGACAATAGCGCAGCGGCTGACTGCTGGTATAGATAGTTTTGCTTTATTAGCTATTCCATTTTTTATATTGTCTGGTTATTTAATGGGGCAGGGTGGTATTGCTGCTAGGTTGATTAGTTTTGCAAAAGTGTTGGTTGGACGTTTACCCGGTGGTTTAGCATTTGTAAATGTAATTTCATGTGCATTATTTGGTTCTATTTCAGGCTCATCGGTTGCGGCTACTTCTGCCATTGGTGGTTTTATGATCCCGGCGATGAAAAAAGAAGGGTACGATAAGCCATTTAGCACAGCTGTTACCGTAACGGCAGCAACCACAGGTATGTTAATACCACCGAGTAATATTTTAATTGTATATTCGTTAGCAAGCGGTGGCGTATCCATTGCGGCATTATTTATTGCAGGCTATTTACCGGGTATTTTAGTCACTTTATTGTTGATTGCCGCTTGTGCAATCTACGTTAAACGAAAAAATATTCAGCCTTTGTCTAGTGAAGCAATTGAACCATTCTGGCCCGCGTTGTTTGGCGCCGTGCCCAGCTTATTATTAATTGTTTTAATTATTGGCGGCATTATCGCTGGCTTTTTTACACCCACAGAGGCGGGGGCTATTGCGGTATTATATTCTTTAGCACTTTCGCTGGTATTTTATCGTCAGCTTAAAGTGAAAGATTTATACCCATTGCTATTAAAGTCCGTTAATACAACAGCGATTGTTATGTTATTAATTGGTGCCTCGTCTGCCATGTCGTGGTTAATGTCATACGCTTTTATCCCGCAATCTATTAGTGAAACCTTGTTGAGTTTGTCAGAAAATCCTTTGGTTATTCTCCTGATTATTAATATTACCTTGTTATTAATTGGCACTTTTATGGACATGACGCCAGCCGTATTAATATTTACGCCTATCTTGTTGCCTGTGGCTGAATCTTTAGGTTTATCACCATTACATTTTGGGATCATGATGATCTTAAACCTGTCAATTGGTTTATGTACACCGCCAGTGGGGAGTGTTTTATTTGTTGGTTGTAGTATTGCTAAAGTCGGGATTAGTCAAATAATACGCCCCATATTGCCATTGTATGCTGCCATGGTCGCTGCACTGGTATTAGTGACCAGCTTTCCAAGTATTAGTGAATATTTACCTAAATTATTAGGTTTAATTTAGTCATTTAAATAAAGCCTGTTGATGTTTGCCAAAGTGTTATTTGCAAAAATTCAGCAGGCATTTAGCCCCAACATTGGATGAAAAATATGAAAATAATTAACCATATTAAAATCAAAACCAGAATAATATTATTGGTGCTAATTCCATTACTTGTCAGCTTATTTTTTGCTTTAGAAAGATACCAAAATGCCAATGCAGCCGTTAAAAAAATTGAACAGCTAGAGATATTGCAAGAGTATATATATGTAGTATCTCCGGCGATTTCTGCGCTTCAGCAAGAGTTACTTTATACTAAAATGTACCTTGGCCCAGGGTCGCGTATTCATGAAGTAGGGTTAGAGTTTAAACAAAATATGTTAGATCGGCGGGCGATATCAGATGATGCATTAAAAAACTATCAAACATTTATTGCCGACAGCCAAAAATTTGAGTCTTTTCCAAGGTTGCAAAAAGATCTTACAGAAATTAAAACCAGTTTTGATAAACTTGAATTTGTCCGATCTTTAGCCAATAAAAGACTTAAAAATGTTAAAGATGAAACTGATCCTAATGGCTCTAAAATTTGGACCATTTTAACCATCCAAAATACGATTGATAGTTTAATTGATAGCTCTAAGCAAGTGGTTATTTTATCTAGCAGCAACCCAGAGCTTTCGTTGTTGGCAAACGCTTATCAAAATTTAGTGTATGCAAAAGATGCTTCATCTTTTTTAGTTGGGCATATTTATGCAGGCATTGTAGGTAATTTAACCATTAATAATTATGGTGACATTTTAAAATTAGCAGCGTTAGAGGCCAGTTATCTTAATTATTTTATTAGTTTTGCGCCTCAGCAAAGTATTGATTATTTTAATCAACATTTACGTAGCCAAGCTTTTTATACCAGCACATTGCAGAATTATCGAAAAATAAGAAAAGAAGCCGGTGAATTGATTGCTCAGCCTTTACCTATGGATAAAACAGAATGGCTGAATACCAGCGAGCAAATTAACAATGCGTATGCAAAAGTCATTAATCATGTTTTAAACAAAATAGAAACTAGCAAAAATGCTTTAATGGCAGATGCAAAAAGTGCGGTATTTAACACCATCATAGCGATTATCGTATTATTACTCGTATTGTCAGTAGTTTCGTATCAAATTATTCGCAGTATCAACACGCCACTTAAGCAACTGATGACTGGCTTAACTACTTTGGCACAAAGTAAAGATATGACTTTGCGTAGTCATATAGAAGGCAACAATGAACTCAGTTTAGTTGGCAATGCTTTTAATTCACTGACCCAAACATTTGAAAAAACCTTATCGACAGTACAGGAACAAATTGTCACGATGGATCAGACGACTAAAAGTGTTTCCACCTCGGTCAGTGATTCAATGAAATTAATTGATAATCAAAAAGAAGCAACTGATAGTATTTCGGTCGCAATTAACCAAATGACATCCACTATATATGAAGTGTCTACCATGACTTCATCAACCTCTGATACGGTTAAACGTGCATACAACTTATCAATCGAAAGTGAAAAAGATGCTCAATCGAGCAAACTCGCGATGAATGCGCTGTTTGAAGAGCTTGATGATACCAGCAAAATGGTGGCAAATTTAAATAATGAAGCGAATCAAATTAGCCATATTTTACAGGTGATCAAAGGGATCTCAGAGCAAACCAACTTACTGGCATTAAATGCAGCCATAGAAGCGGCCAGAGCAGGCGAACAAGGCCGAGGATTTGCTGTGGTCGCTGACGAGGTACGTAACTTATCTAAACGCACCCATGAGTCGACAGAGCAAATACAAGCTCAAATTGAAACCCTGATAAATGGCGCAGAAGAAGCCACTCAAAAAATGTCGATCCTGCAAAGTAGTGGGCAAGAAACCGTAGAAAGTGTGCAAAAAAGTACCAATGCTTTTAGCTTGATTAAATCAGAACTTGATAAAATTACCGATATGGCGACACAAATTGCTGTGGCAACTGAAGAGCAGACGAATGCCGCAGATGAAATTAACCGCCGTATTCATGTGATTAAAGATGATTCTGCTAGTATGTATGAACAAGGCAGTCAAACGGTTGAAGCAACTAAAACATTAATCCAAAAAGGCGCTGATTTAAAACGCGATATTAGTGTGTTTCATTTCAATTAAAATCGTAGCAGTGGGTTTATCCCGCGTGAGTGTAGTGGCAGAGTAATTTGGCCACTACACTTTTTGATTGAGGTATTCGATAAGAAAAAAGCTAAATAATAGATTGAAGTGGTATAGGTTTCTAAATACCATCATAAAAATTAAACTTTTAGCGTAAAGCCGTGTTATTTTATAACACTGTAAAAGTTAAATATTAACGTCTTTTTCTGTCTGAAATTTACTTACAGTAGAAAGAGTACGTCACTTAGGTGACCTAGCCTATTTGCTACAAAAGTATGTTCGTTTAAACAAGGCTTAGATTTCACTTAGTGAGCTAGCTGGATAAAAAAGAAGGTCTAGCAGCAATACTAGACCCTGTATATGAAGCAGCAAGACTCACTAAAATTTAGCACGTAAACCCATAGTATAGCGCGGACCGGTTTTACGATATCTAAAGGTTGCATCAGAGATGCCAACATATTCGTAAACGTCGCTGTCCAAAACATTGCTGCCGCTAAAGAATAAGTTAACTTGGTCATTTAATGCGTAATCTATTGATACATCTAGCTGGTCATATGCATCAGCATATTTAGCTAAACCACCTTGGCTGTTGGATAACAATCGTTCATCGCGATAGTTGTAGGCAAACCGCACGCCTACATCATCTTTTTCGTAATAAACAATCGCGTTGTAGCTATTTTTTGAAAGATTTGGCAGTGGCAACTCTTCGCCCGTTACTTGGTTAAAATTTTGACCCGGTTGCTCGCTATCCGTATGGGTGTAATTCAGCACGTAACCTAAGCCGTCAAATGGTGCAGGCAGTAGCTCACTAAAATCTTGCTGCCAACTCATTTCTAAACCTTGAATCGTGCCTGATTCTCCATTTTCTTTAAACGCCAGCACAACTTCATCTTCTTGCGCTTTGGCAACCGTGCAGTTTACATCACTTCCTTCATTGGCCAATGCGACTGTGCAGCCGTCAGAGTTACGGTCTTGGGTTTCGTCAATAATTTCATTGCGCGTTCCAGTTTTAAAGAAAGACGCGACATCTTTATAAAAAATTGCAGCAGTCAATGCGCTGGTATCTGAAATATACCACTCGTAACTTAAATCATATTGAGTGGCTTTAAATGGCGCAAGATTTGGGTTTCCAATAGTTGCACTTTGGCTATTGCCGGCTAGGTTCAATGCAGGTGACAAGTCTACTGGGTTAGGGCGAGACATCACTTTAGCTGCAGCAAAACGAATATTCATTTTGTCGGTTAAATCAAAATTGATGTTAAAACTAGGCAAAAAGTCGGAATAATTATTTTCTTCTGATTTAGGTACGCCATTTTGGTTGGCGGTTACGGTTGCATCTGTTTTTACATAACGCACCCCCAAGTTACCGCGAAAATTGTCACCGGCAAAGTTTTGTTGTGCATAAATTGCGCTGGTTTGTTCTTCAATGTCAAACCATGCGGTCGCTGTTTCGTTAAACGCCGACACCGGCCCGCTGTAGTTTGGATCATCGTCTAACGCCAAAACAATATCACCCATGGCTTTAAATTGTTGCGCAGACATATGGTCTAGCGTAATCCATTTGCGTGGTACTGCTCCTGCTTCGCCAGACATAAACTCACCATCTGTAACCACTATCATGTTTTGCACTTCAGTCGGCAAGTCTGTTAATGCAATTCGCATGTTTTGTCCGCTGGTGCTGTCGTCGTAATTGGGATCACTTGGATCTAAGTCAGACAAATAGTTATTTAAATCAGCCAACTGGAATTCTTTGCGGCTCGCGGTTCTGTCAGCCAGGCGAAGTCCCGTTTCAAAGCTTGTGAAAATGCCGTTATCTAACGTGTATTCAAAATCAATTTTTAGACTGTCTTCTCCGGTTTTTTTGTCGTTGTTACGTGCCCAAACATTGGTCATATATAAACCATCAAATGTCGCGCCACTTCGGTTATTTGGCAAAATAATCTCAGCTTGTGGCAGACCTTTACCTGAAAAGTCGTAGTTTACCTGTTGTTGTACTTCTTCTGATTTAGCTAACAGATAATTCGTATTGATGTTTTTACTGTCGTTGGTTGAGCGTGATGTTTGTGCTTGTACCGATAATTTATAATCGTTTTTAAAGTATGTTCCGCCAAATGCTAGGGCGTATTGTTGTTCTTCGCCTAACTGATTTGTTGGATTAAATTTAACCCAGCCAGCTTGACCAAATTCAGGGTCGTCAGCGTTGGTTTCAGAAATGACATTTGCAGCCATTAAAAAGCCTTGTTGTGAACCATCAGTATGGGTTACTGTCGTTAAATTTTCGTCTTGATAATCAAACCCTAAAAAGCCACCTTTTAAGTCGACCACAACTTTTGGTTGGCTTTGTTGCGAGTCAAATTGAATAAAAGTAGTATCTACAAAAAACTCAAGTTCGGTATTTGGCGCAAATTGAAATGATGCATCAAGGCCTATTTTTTGACGGTCGTAGTCAAAGCGTTGAAATCTATTGGTGCGGGGTACCCAAACCGGATAGCCGGGGTTAACTGCATTTACATCACCATTGGTGTAACTTGCACCATTTAATTTACGCCAGCCATTATTTTCAACTTGTTCGGTTCTTTGATTATAATCTTGGTATGAAACGTTAATCAATGCACCAAAATCTCCTAAACTAGAATCCCATGTATTACTGGCAAATAAACTGAGTTCAGGGTCTACCTCGTCTTCGCGCAGTGTGTCGTAACCTAATTTGGCCGTGACTGAAACTGTTTCTGGCGCGGTATCAAATGGCTTACGTGTTTTTAGACGCACGGTTGCGCCTAACGCACCTTCTGTATCTGATGCAGAGGGTGACTTAATCACTTCAACACCGGCAAATAACGCAGAAGATATACCGGTAAAAGAATTATTGCGGTTGTCTGAGTTATTTGAGATTAAGCTGCGACCGTTTACTTCGACGCGGTTTTGGCTTAACCCCCGTACCTGAAAGCCTGCACCTTCTCCTCCTGCGTCACGGCCTATTTGTAAACCGGTAACACGTTGCAAAGCTTCTGCAATGTTGTTGTCGGGTAATTTACCTATATCTTCAGCAGTAATGACATCTACAACTTGGGTCGCATTACGTTTGATATAAGCGGACTCTTTTAACGAATTGCGAATACCTGTCACTGTAATGGTTTCAGGATCTTCTGTTTCTTGTTCATTGGCCAAAGCTGCAATATTTATCGCAGGATAAACAATTAAACTGGTTAATAAGCTGGTTTTTATCAGTGTACTGAGGTGGGTTAATTTAAGCATTAGCATGTATCCATATGTATTATTGTAATATAAATATTTTGGCTTAGCGAAATGAACTGAGGTAACAGCAGGATGTTCGGTTCATTCGAATAAAAGCAATTAAAACTTAATTGTTATTTATTTGTATGTCAAATTAAATGTTTTTTAAATGATAATGTTCTAATTTAAGGTGTTTTATTTCTAACGCTTATTTTAAAATATGTTTTAAAACAACTGACTACGTATTTTTCTGGTTTTGTTTATATTTTTTGTGTTTTGTTTGTTGTGTTTTCTTTTCTTAAATGTAATATATAAACACAATATTTCTGTTGAAAATTTATACATAAAACACACACATTAAATAGAGGTATACACATGCAAAACTTGTTTAAACTGGCTTTTTTAACGGGCGCATTATCTGCGGCTGCTATGGCTCATGCTGGTGGTACATTAACTTTGTCTAACCAAACCGGCACGATAGTGATAAACGATAACAGTGATTATGATGAAATTGTTATTCCGGGCAACAAAACCATTCAAGCAAATATCCATATTCTTAAAGGCCGCACAAACGACGTCGTCATTCGTGGTAACAATAGGTCAACTTCAATACTTGCACCCAATGGCCTGTGGGGAGAGTCGCAAGCTGATGCTAAAGGCACAGCGGGCAAGAAACTCAGTACGATTTATGCTGACTGCAACTGTACTGTGTCAGTTTCTAATTTAACCAGCCGAAATCCTGAAAAATTCCACATTTTGGGTGACACGGATAACTCAGTAATGTTGGTTGATAATGTAAATTTATATACCCGAATTGCGGCAAATAGCGACGTGCACCATCATCATACAACCGACGGTTTTGGTGGGGGAGTGGGGTCTTCAATTCGAAATTCAAATATCGATACCTTTGATGACAGTATAAAAGTGTATCGCACTGAAATGACTGTAGAAAATGTGCATATCACCCATAACGAATTTGGTGCGCCCTTTCAATTCGGTTGGGGTGGGTTCGATTATGCTAAATTGATTTTAAAAGGCTCAAACACGGTAAAAGACAATCACTCAAGTTATCGTCATGGTGTATTTGCGTGGGTTAGCACTAATGAAACTGGGTATGTCCGCAAAGTTGACTACAGAGGGGCGTTTAACCACACAGTTGCTTCGGGTAAAAATCGCTCCAAACTTTATACCTTTGGTCATTTATCAAATACAAACTTAACGGTTTCCGGCGCTACGCTTAATTTATTTGGTGGGCAGTGTTTGGCGTCCACGGGTTCGAATACGGAATTTAGGTTAACCAGTAACGCTAATATTACCAATGGCGCATATTGTAACTAATTTGATTTTATCGACATTACAATACATTGGCGGATGATTGGTTATACAGTGACCAATTATCCGCCTTAAACCTTTTACCTAAGTTTATTTAAGTACAAAACTTATGCGGAAAATAATTTACCTGCTGCTATGGTCTGTTATCGGGATATTAGCAGTCGGGACTGGCTATTTAATGCAAACATATGTGCAATTTAATGATCAGAATTCAGATATCAGTCTAAAGAGCAGCCCAATGACAACTCAAAAGCATAATTTAGACAACAGCGCTCAGTTAGAGCAACTACAGGTTCATAAGCAATCAGCACTCGCCGAATCTAACTTAACCCAACTGCTATCTAAAAAAACATTACGTAGTATTAGCCGCAGAGAACTTAAATTGGCGCTACAACAAAACCCGTATCAGTTGATTGATTTTATTAAAACATATAACAGTGCTGATGCTTTTGAAACGCGTTTATTATTAGATGTGATCTTTCAGTTTAACGATGAATACCGCGAACAGGTTGCGCTTGAATTACTTAAAAGCGAAAACAACCAATTTAGAATTGCGGGGTATAGACTACTTGCTAGTGCTAACTCAGAAACGCCCGACGCAACAGGCTCAAAGTTGCGCAGGGTAATAGAGCACAGCTATATGGAAAGTAGTAACGAGGTGCTAGTTCAAGTGTTTTCAGGTTTGGCTTCGCATGCCATTACTGAAGATGTTTCTGAGGATATCCGCCAGCGTATTCAAGCTGCCGCAGCACCTTTTGATACCGATTTAGCAGTGGAATCTACCCGTTTGTTAGCTAAATTTGAATCTCAGAAAATCATAGACGGACGGATAGAAAAGCATTTATCCAGTAATAGTAAGCGCGTTGTAATGCAAACGCTTAATTTACTGTATGAGTTGCAATCAGTCTCTGAAGTCACTAAGCGGAATCTACAGAAAATCGCAGATAACCCGCAATTTGATTCAGAGATACGCGCAACCGCTAAAGCGATACTCATGCAAGTGTAAATATGTGAACCATTTGTATGATATATTGTTGTTTTTAACTACCCAGCTTAAAACTTATAAAGGATTTAGATGAAAAACGTATGGTTATTATTGACGTCACTCTCACTGATTGCTTGTCAAAGCACACCCGTACCCGTTAAACCAACGCCGAATATTTGTTGTCATGCGAAAAAGAGTAATGAGGCTGTTCAACTGATCTTAAGAGTTCCTCCACGTTATCCAGCAATCGCAGCTAGGGCTGGACAAAACGGTTGGGTGCAATTGCAGTTTGATATTGATGAAAATGGCAATGTGAAGAACCTGCAGGTTATAGATTATAGCCCTGAAGGCTTCAATTTCGATAAACAAGCTTACCGAGCTGTCGAGCAATGGAAATACAAAATCAATAACGCCGCCAAAAATCAGCTTGTTACCTTAGAGTTTAAGTTAAATTAGTCTATTCAAGTTATGTTTGTTGGTCGTTTATTCCATTGAAGCTAAATTAGACTGCCCACAACTCCAGCTGGTCTGGGTTGTATCAAGCGGCACCATTTGATTGCATACCTTGACATTCGCCTGCATATTTTTAAGGTAGGCGAATTTATTCACTTCGATAGTTGAGTTATTTATCACTATGTTTGCGGTCCCAGCAGGTGCTTGTTGTCCTTCATTCCAAAAATTTATTAACGCTGAATTCAGGTTGATGATAGTTACTTTGTCCAAAATCAAATTTTTAGTATAACGTCCTTTTCTGGCATCTATCACTGCGTTGCCAGTGTTATTTCTGCCTGCTTCACCAATAATAGTCACGTTGTTAAAAACAGCTGTGGCATTGTTACCATAACTTCCCCAGCCAAACTGAATAGGTACTGTGTTGCCAATCATTTTAATCATTGTGTTTTCAACCGTTATATCGGCATATACTTTAATAACGTCATCGGCTGTTTCAAAATAGCTGTTACGTATGATAGTACCGCTAGCCGCTGATACGCCGTCACTATTGTTTTGATGACCGCCTCTAGCGTCAATTGCACGAACGCCATCAATTATTAATTGAGCCCCGTCTTTTCCGGTAAAGTGAAATCCGTAAGGATCAAGTGAAGTTAAATTTGTGATTTTTACTTGAATTTCGCCACGCGCCAAGATAGCTGACTTACACAACCCACAGCCATTGTTCAATTTGTTGTAGCGTTTAATAGGTGTGCCATATATTAAAGACGTAACAGCGTTTTGCCCTTTAATTTCCAAGCTATGGAATACGTTAAATCGCCCTTGAACTTTTACATTTTTGGCAATTTTTAATGTTTTTATTTGTTTTGGTATATCCCAACCTTGATGGCCAGAGTTTAAACTGCCACTTGAAAGAAAAGTAAGGGTTTTGGTTTGTGAGTGCCAATGGTATTGTCCAGAATAGTTTATAGAATGTAGAATGTTTGGCGCTAAATGTGAACTGAACGAACAAGACGTGGCCACCAAAGAAACTAAAAAACAGAACGCAATTAAACGAAATTTAGACATATTAAATCCAATGATTTAAATGAAGAGCTATTATAATATATGTTGTGATGCCAGCATTACGAAACGTTATATCTTCGCAATGCTGGTTGGGTGTGGCTTATTAGTTAAAATTCACCCTCATACCTACACCTAAGCGACGCCCAGCGTATTCAACACTGTAAATTCGACCGTATGATTGCTCACGAATTGTACCTTCGTCGGTAAGGTTAGTACCTTCGAAAAACACAGCAACGTCTTCAGTTATATCGTAAGAAGCGCTTATATCTAATTGACCATATGGTTGTCCATAACGAGCATCGCCACCCCCTCCTTCGCTTTGTAAAATAAAGCGGTCACGTTTATTGTAAGCTAAGCGCAAACCAAAATCCCCTTTCTCGTAAAATGCGATTAAATTGTATGAATTTTTCGCAAAGCCACCGACGCCTTCTTCAGTTGGTAAAGCGAAGTTATCTAAACGATCACTTTGGTCTTTTTTATCATCGGACGCGCTTTTTGCGTAAGTATAGTTCGCTTGAATACCCAAACCATCAAACGGCGAAGGTAGATAATCAAAGTTATGCAATACAGCGAATTCGAAACCATGTATTGTACCACCATCAGTATTTTGATAACGGTTGTCTAAAGCAAATAAGCGACCTAAATTTGGGATGTCATAACCGGTATCAATACGACTAACAATTTGCTCAATACCTGTCGTGATGTCTTTCGAAAATAAACCTATACTGATGGCATCACCGTTGTCGGCATAATATTCTAAGCCTAAATCGAATTGTTTCGCTTGGAATGGTTCTAATTGTGGGTTTGAGCCTCTAATGACAAAATTTTCGAATATACCACTGGTGCTCATTTGCACGGACGATGCAGACATACCCGGAGGTGTCATTACTTTTGAGGCTGATGCGCGCAGGATTAATTCATTCGACAGTTCCAACTTAAAGTTCAAGCTTGGTAAAACCGTGCTGAAGTCTTTACTTGCAGTTAGTGGCTCTGCCTCCCCAACAAAAGCGATATTTGATCCCCCTTGGTGAACGATGGTATTGTCATTAAATTGAATATTCTGGGCAACACCAGAGGTTTCGCGTTTGATGTTAACGTAACGCAAACCAAAGTTACCAGCCCATGGCATTGAAGCAAGTTCCCCGCCTAAATTTAATTTGACATAAAGTGAATCTGATTTTTCGTTTGTTGTGAAGGTTTCACCAGCTTGCTTCGTCATTATCAAAGTGTCAGGTGCATTTTCTTCAACAAATCCTAAAAATTTACTCGCATCAAACGTGGCCCACGCACGCGGAAAGTCACCGGGTTCTTGCGACATAAAGTTATCGAATGGAAACGGTTCAAATATATTGTCTGGTAGGTCAAATTTGTCGTCATTTCTGCCACAACCTAAGCCACACCAATTTTGATTGTTTGAATATCCCACTTGAGATTTTTCGCGGTCAGATAAAAAGTAACCTACGTCTAATGTTTCTAATATGCCGATAGATAAATCTAAATTGGCATCAAATCTAGCTTCTAAAACGGAGTCTTCACGTTGTTGTTCTCGTAAACCAACAAAATGAGCTTGGAAGAGTGAAGGGTTTTCCAAATCCGTTCCTGGAGTCGTTATATTAGGGATGTTGTTGCCAGTGGTGGCGTCAAATTCATAGTCAAAACGAGCGCCAGGTGTTAGCTGATCCTTACGGTTAATATTTTCGGCTTTTGAATAAGAAATATCTGTTGAGATAGACAGTGTCGAGTTTAAAATTCCCTCGTAATTAAAGCCAATTAAATGGGTTTTGGTATCGTCCTGAAATGGGCGAACTTCTATATCGTTGGGGTTGTTTGGAGCGGTAAACTTTACAAAAGTTCCGTTCTCGTCCTGCAGGTGGTTCGTTCTTACAGTTCCACCTTCTGGTGAAAACTGAGTACCGTATCGCGTTTGAAAATTACCAAAATCAACTAACATGGCATCTAAGGTAATTGTATGTTCATAGCTAGGCCGCCACTGGAAAGTTGAAGCAATACTTAAACGTTCACGATCCTCAACCTCAGCAGTAAAGTTTGGTTTGTTTGGGTGTCTACCTTTAACTTTGTCATTTGACACGCCATCGTCACTAGTATCAATAAAAGTGGATTTGTAACCCACATCTTGTAAATCAAAACGGTCGATTCGGCTTTGTTTATCTGAATATGAAATGCCGACTAGAAAGCCCATTGAGTCATTGTTCCAAGTGGTGCTATACAAACCTGATACCTGAGGACTTATTTCGCCAGAAATATTTTGGTGTGTCCCTTTGGCAGAAATGACAAGCTTAGTACCAGGGCTTGCAAGAGGTTTAGCGGCTTGCATATTAATAGTGGCACCAATACCGCCTTCAGGTAAATCAGCCGTAGGGGATTTGTGTACTTCGACTCCTGTTAATAGCTCTGGGGCGATGATTTGAAAGTCAAAATTGCGCTCTGTGTTTGTGGTTGCGATTGTGCGATTGTTATAACGTACAGCGTTAAAGGTCGGGCCAAAACCACGTACAGTGACACCGGTACCTTCACCGTTTTGTCGGTCGATAGAAACCCCTGTAATTCGTTGCAAAGACTCCGCTAAATTTTGATCCGGGAATTTACCAATATCTTCAGCGGTAATCGCATCAACAACATTAATTGCTTCGCGTTTTACATCATTTGATTTTAATAAACTGCCGCGAATTCCTTTTACTTGAATGACTTCTGTTGCATCAGCCGATGAATTCGTTTGTGATTGAGCCACGTTAGGCATGGTTAAAGCGCTTGCAACTGCCGCAGCCGCAAGTGAACGGTTTAAATTGATTTTTGACATCTTTCCCTCAGCTTTTTGTTATTGACCAATGTTGTTTGCTTATCGTTAGTGGTAACCAAAAACTCGAGTTATTATAATATATTATTAACAATGTTTTGGAGTGACCATTTGTCTCTTTTTAAGTTGCGCTTCTAGGCCAATAAAATTAAGCGTTAATAGGTTTAGTTCTAATTAAGCGTCGTAATAAATATTGGGTATTGAGGGAATCTTAAGCTTTTGGGCAGGACGTAACGTCTCGTCGACCTGAGTCTGATGTATTACAGTGAAAGCTTTCCTGTAATACATAAACTGAGGTTACTGCCGGCTAAATGAAAGTTGTTGTTAGCTTCGGCAGTTGTGAAGAAATTTTTAAAATACGGGAATTCGGATCATGATTGCTATGTTTTTTATAGCCAATAATGACTGTGCCAGTTTTTATATTCTACCGTTACTGAGTATGATTTTTCTGCTTTTATCGGTAAGTCCAATTTTTCATTACCACCTTTGGCAATACCCTCTAAGACGGTATTTCCTTCATCATCTTCTATTGAATAACGCATGTTTTTATAAGGGGCATATAGCTCGTAGTGTTGCTGTTTTTTATATACATAGGTAAAAGCTGCACATATCTTAGTTTCGTCCATTGTTGAACCAGCCATGTTATTCGCGGCATTTTTTAAGCTTTCCATCATATTGGGTGCCGCTTGTAAAAAGCGTTTTTGATAAAAACTCTCTTCGTCTTGTGTTAATTTCCCGTTGTGCTGAAAGTCGTCTAGAGCAATATGATAACCCTGCAGTAATACCCACATGGTTGCCGCATCACTTTGATCTGGCTTACCGTAATAAAATTTTGCCCGGTTAAATATTTGCGCTAATTGGCTACTTTCAGCGCTTTTAGGTAGCAAATTTTTTATCGAACCGTTTACCAGTCCACTTTGGCCAATAGAGCCTAATTCAGTTAGTTTAACGTCATGTCTGCTAGCGGCTTGTTGATGTAAATAGTGGCATGCTTTTAAATCATCAGTGCAGTTGGCTACTTTGTATGGTGCTTGCGGTGTACCTTGCGCAATAAATGACATGGTCCAGTGTGAAATTATATGAGTATTTTGTAAAGCACGATGATTATCCGTCGAAATAAGATGTTTAATTAAAATTGCGGCTTCAGTCATCGGGCCCCAATTTAAAACATACACTTTGTTATTTGATGCGAAATCGGCCAGGTTTTTGATCGTTTCTAGATGATCTATGTTGATGTAATTATCATTGTGGTTGAACTGAATGGGTTTGCCTGAGCGTGTAAGGCTTGACCAAAAAACAGGTAATTTTTGCTGGTAAGCGTGTGTACCTTTAATATTGCTAATGTCGTTGGTGTAGGCCTTTATAAACATGTCTTGAAAAAATGGCATTGGATCTCTGAGATCTTGTCTGTCAGTTGAACCAATTGATATGCCAGCAATGTTAAATTGATCGGCCATTAGCAATAAACTCGCCATTGAGACTTGATCGTCAGGGTCGTTTTGCGGGTGACCTCCGGTACGCCTATCTGTTGGATTTGATAAATCAGTTAGCACCCAGATGTTGGGTTTAGCGTATGCAGTATTAATGAATAATATGATAACGGACAATAGAACAAGAATATGTTTCATACAGAGACCTAACCAAGGTAAGTTATTAAAAGCAAATCTATAAGCACCAAATCAAAGATTTGGTGCTTATAATGACGGTGTTACTGGTTGTCGTGCGATTTTTCTTCAGTCGGGATAACCCAAGCTTCGGAAGACCCAGCTACTTTACTGAATCTGTATAAACCCGCACCATGAGGCGGTAATGTTTGTGCAAATTTAACTTTGGCGGTACCTATGTCTTTTTTCGCCCATAAATCACGAACTTTGTATGTGCCGCGCATATTTTCCATATCAAAGGTAATACCAACAGATTTTACTTTGTCGCCTAAGTTGAACAGTGCGATAAATATATCGCCATTGGCAGGGTCTTCGGCATACCAAGCTGCATAAAAGTCATTTACAGTTGCACCTTTTTTTGCTGTTTCTTCGTCATAACGGATGATCTGACGGTTGTTGCTGCTGTTTTGATTAACGTATAACACCTCGTCATTCATAAAAAAGGTTTTAATTTCTTCAAATGGCGTAGTATTTAACTCAGCACCTATCATCAGCGGAGAACGCGCCATACTGAACAAGGTCATTAGAGTGTATTTTTCATCTGTGGTAAATTGCGACATACGCTCTTTACCATGTGGGCGATCGTCTAACGATAAACGACCAAACGGGATCATATCCGCATCAGGCCATGTGCCTTCACCAATAAACGGTGACCATTTGTCTAATAGCTGGAAACTGCGACGTAAATCTTTCCATTTATCCCAAAAGTCAGCGGATACGCGCCACATATTGGCATTTTTTTCTAAATGATTCGCGTGTGCAATCGGCGCTTCACCGCAGGATAAACTCAATACCATCGGGCGACCTGAGTTATCAATTGCTTTGCGCATCATTTCAATTTCGCCTGCATAATAACTGTGGAAAGGCGCACCACATTGACCCATCATGTCATCGGCTTTAATGTAATCGACACCCCACTGTGCATATTGTTTAAAAATAGAGTCGTAAAATGCTTGTGCACCTTCTGCTCGATATTCAATACCAAACATATTGTTTAACCATCCCGCATGGTCATTAAATTTAGCGATGTCGCGTGCCGTTTTATCTGTACCCAAAATTGGCGTATTCAAATACCATGCATGGCGGTGCATTCCGCGCATTATGTGAATACCAAATTTTAAACCTTTACTATGAACATAGTCAGCCAAAGGTTTAAAACCTTTACCACCTGTAGATGATGGAAAGCGTTCAACTGCAGGTTGCAGTCGGCCATACTCGTCCATAGGTGCTTCAGCTGGATTTTTTAAAGAACCGTCTGCATTTATTAATACATTGGGGTGGCCAGGGCGACGATCGTAATTTTCTTTTGTATTATGTGCACCCGGTGCAGGGTTCCACCAAATATAATCAATAACAGCGTATTCCCAACCATGAGGTTTTAAGTTCTCAGCCATAAAGTCGACCGTTTCACGAAAATCTTTTTCGTTTATGCGGGCACCCCAAGCATCAAAACTATTCCAGCCTAAAGGCGGCTTCTCTGCTACTTCAAGTAACAAATTATTGGAGTTAGACGTTGTTTTCGCCTCAGTATTGGTTGTTTTGTCAGTTAATGAACATCCACTGGTTAAAAGCGCCGATACTATTACAGATACGGAGGCAGTGGTTGCAAATAAACTTTTAAAGTTTTGCATGTGTAAACCCTTTTATTGGCTTGAATAATTGTAATATAAATAACTTTTGTTGCGCGAATGCGCTTTAAGTAGCGTTATTGTTAACGAGAAACGGAGTAATTGGAGTGACTATCAATCTTTATATCTTGGTAATTTGTATCTAGTCTCTAATTTGTTTTTATTTACGAGTAAAAACAATTGTTTACGCTTTAAGTGTTGACATGATTTAAAACAAGAATGGTTAACAAAATGACACGAATTGTTATATCTGGCTGTTGGTCATTTTTCATATTTCGCCATGTTTAAATTGTATTTGTAAGTATCTTTTTAATTATTTTTATCCTTTTGGTGAGAATATATAAAGTGGGTCGGTTAATCATTAAATCAATACGAATTGCCGTTTATCGAGGAAATTTTGCTTGTCGCGATTCATCTTAGGTATGAAAAAATACATATAATCAAACGCGAACAAGTGAATAAATATGCTAAAAGACATAATTAACATAACGATAAAAAAACTGATACCACTTACCATATGTGGTGCACTGATCAGTTGTAGCAACTCAATAGAGCTGGCAAAAACAAAAAGCACCAGCTCAAATCAAGCTGAAAAACCAAATATAATTGTGGTATTTACTGACGATCAAGGTTACGCCGATTTATCCAGTTATGGCGCAGATAAAATTAAAACACCTAATTTAGATAAATTTGCACAAACAGGCCTGCGTTTTACCGATTTTTATGTCGCATCTTCTGTATGTAGTGCATCGCGTGCTGCTTTATTAACAGGCAAGTTACCTAAAAATAACGGTGTGACCGGGGTGTATTTTCCAGATGCAATGGGCATGAAACCAGAGCAAATAACTTTAGCAGAAATGCTTAAACCTGCAGGTTACCGCACAGCTGCTATTGGTAAATGGCACTTAGGAGATCTTAAAACAACTTTACCGACCGCACAGGGTTTTGATTACTATTATGGCATTCCATACAGTAATGACATGTATATAGGTTACAAACACGAATTTGCTGAACAAGTTAAATTTAATCAAGGATACAGCTTAGAAAAAGCGAGAGCGGATCAAGCTTTTGTGCAGCAAGCTGGCAAAAAGCGCAATTTAATAAGACAAAAAGGACTTCGAGATTTAGTGCCTATATTTGAAGGCGATAAAATAGTTGAATATCCAGCCGAACAAAGCACTTTAACCAAACGCTATTTTGAAAAAGCGATCGAATTTATTGACAGCTCAAGTGAACCATTTTTTGTGTATTTAACCCCAGCCATGCCTCATGTACCTTTATTTGCCAGCGAAGAATTTAGAGGGAAAAGTGCCGGCGGTTTATATGGCGACACAGTAGAAGAAATTGATCATTATTTTGGTAAGCTTATTCACCACCTTAAACAAACCAAGCAATTAGACAATACTTTAATTGTATTTAGCTCGGACAATGGCCCCTGGTTAGGATACGGCAGTCATGCAGGTTCGGCCAAACCATTTAGTTATGGAAAATTTACCAACTACGAAGGTGGCATTCGTGTACCCGGCATTATGAGTATGCCAAGTAAAATAAAAGCGAATCAAGTAACGGGACATATAACGTCAACCATAGACTTAGCACCCACTATATTACAATTAGCAGGCATTGATAGCGCTCAGTATCAGTTAGACGGCACAAGTTTAGTTCCTTTGTTTGATTTGAAACAAGCAAATCAACCAATCGTATTTTTAAGTTATCAGGATGAAATAGCCGGTGTGCGTTATCAAAATTGGAAATACATAAAAAAGGGTATGAACAATGTAGGTAAATCAGGCAGAGTAGAAGACAATGCAACCGATTTGCTGTTTGATCTAAGCCAAGACCCAACTGAAAGTACTAATCTTATTGAAAAATATCCTTATATTAAGCACCGATTGGACGTGTTAATTGATGAAAAACAAAATTAATTCCAGCGTGCGTGTATGCACGCTGCTTTTG
The DNA here is from genome assembly GCF_026725475.1 of Catenovulum adriaticum. NCBI lineage: Bacteria > Pseudomonadati > Pseudomonadota > Gammaproteobacteria > Alteromonadales > Alteromonadaceae > Catenovulum > Catenovulum adriaticum. The sequence continues at coordinate 590,760 of NZ_CP109966.1, read as the reverse complement.
GTTTGTGCAAGCTGGCAAGTTTTTGCAAATAATCAGTCAGATCCCCAAGCAAACAAAATCAAATTATTAAAAGCGCATAATCAAGCATTTAATGCACTCGACGAATTAGTACGAGACCCGTTTGTTAAAAAAGGGCCAGATGGTTATTACTACTTAACCGGAACAACCGCAGGTAAACATTGGGGTGATAAAGCGGGCGTGCGTTTATGGCGCAGTAAAAACTTGGTCGATTGGCAAAATCTAGGCTTAGTTTGGCAATTACATCTTGACGGTAAACAACAAAACTCGTGGCATTATCAAAAATATATAGAGCGAACCAAAGCAAGCTCAAAGGTAAAAGACCAATACAACCCGGTTGCTATTTGGGCACCTGAAATTCATTATATGCAAGGCACATGGTGGATACCGCATAGCACTGACGGCGGAGGACATGCTCTGTTAAAAAGCACCAGTGGTTTACCACAAGGGCCATATCAAGCACTACCTCCTATGATGCAGCGCAATATAGATTCGCATTTATACCAAGAAGGTAATGACATTTATTATGCGTGGCAAGCGGACTTTATTGGCAAAATGAACGCAGATATGACTCAATTGGCCGAACCTACAACAAAGCTGGCACATTTGGGTAAACACGAAATGGGCTACGAAGGCATACTTATTGAAAAAATAGCCGACAAATACCTGCATATCGCCTCTGGTCGCTATGGCTATGAACCCACAGATACTTATGATTTATATTATGCGGTATCAAAAAACTTAAAAGGGCCGTACGGTAAACGCCGCATGATGGTAAAAAATGCAGGTCACGGCAATTTAGTTCAAGACCCATACGGAAAGTGGTGGGTTACAGCATTTGATCATGACTATGTAAAACAAGCCGGTGGTAAAAATCGCTGGAACTTATGGCTCGTGCCAATTGAACTTACAATTAGCCGAGACGATGTTGTGGTTACAGTGCTAGACCCACGTTTTAAACCTAATGAAGAAGATCAGGCTTTTGTCGATAAATTGGCAATAGAAGGCATACCAGAAGCTTGGAAAAAGGTTAAACCTTGGACATTGCCAGAACATTTGAGCACACACAGTGATTAGAAATACATTTTCAACCTTTGTTTTAAAATATGATTAACTTAAATATCAATCTATTTTTAAAATTTTGTTGTCTAGAGTTTTTTATTACGTTAAATTAATTGTATTATAATAATTAATATTTTATTTTTTGGGGTCAGATTTGAGATTTAAAACAATCATTCAACATGCGAGTAGCTATCTTTGCACAATCATGTTTATTACTGCTTGCAGTCAGGTTTCTAATGAGCCTCCAGCACAAACAACATATGCATTTAATTATCAGAATCCAATTTCCTCTGGAATAGGCAAAGGCGGCCTGCGTGATGCTCAGGTGTTTCGTGATGGTGATTGGTGGTACATGACTGGTACATCTTACCCTCATTGGAGCCGCCAAGAAGATGAAGCAAGCGGTCAATTAAATAAAGGCGTTATTTTATACCGTTCTAAAAACTTAATTAATTGGGAAAGTCGAGGCTATATTGTCCAGCCAGTTGGAAAACATAAATGGTACTACCGCCGTTTTTGGGCACCAGAAGTACAAAAAATTGATGGCAAATATTATGCTTTGTTTAACGCTAGAAACGACACACTCGGTTATGTAGGCCAGTTTACAGGCTACGCCGTTGCTAATCATATTGAAGGGCCATATAAAGTTGTTACAGATGAAAAGCCATTAACCGAAGGTAATGATTTAACTTTTTATCACGAAGATGGCAAAACCTATGCGTTTTGGAATAAAGGTAAAGAATTTGGTATCGGGTTTGCTGAAATCGACTTAGCCACAGGCACACTACTTTCCAAACCACAAAGTGCGATTAAACCCGGCCCTGTTGATTTTGATTACGATGAAAATGGTAATTTACTAAAAGTGCCCGGTTATGATGGCAGGCCAATACCTAAAGTTAAAAAATATTACGAATGGGACTCAATAGGTATTGAAGGTGCCTATGTTGTTAAGCGACAAGATACTTATTATTTATTTTATTCAAGTTGGACTCGAGGGTACGAAATTGGTTATGCAACCGCAAAATCTTTAAAAGGACCTTGGATAAAAAATCCTGATAATCCTTTTTATGGTGCGATGTCAAAAATTGCCGCCGAAAAATCTGGATTTACTTGGCAAGGCGATATAAATAGCCCATTTAATCAAGTAGGTCACAATGCCATATTCACAGGGCCAGACGGAAAATTATGGTTGTCATGTCACGGCATTGACTCTAGTGGTATTCCAAGTCTGGTAATAGACCCAATTTGGTTTGATGAGCAAGGAAACGTCCACTCGAACGGCCCTAGCTATACGAAACAAACCATTATGTTAACCTCGGACCAGGCCAAATTGGTTCGCTAATGTTTTTCAAAATTAAAATGGTACAAATAGAAATGTTAAAAAAATTCACCACACTTACATCTGTTTTATTGGTTGTATCATGCTCAATGACGTCAACCGAAACAGTTACTAAACAAGATTCAAATATAAATTATAACTTTGTACTGGATGATGCGGCTGACCCACATGCAATGGTGGAAGATGGCACTGTATATATTTATCCAACACATGGGCAGTGGGATCGTAAATTTTATGCTTTCTCCTCAAAAAATTTGGTTGATTGGCAAAAACATGGACCCATTTTAGATTTTAACAAAATTGAATGGTTACCTGAGCAAAAACGACCTTGGGCGCCTGGTATTCATAAAAATAATGGTAAATACTATTTTTACTACTCAGCTGGTCCTATGCCTTCATATATTGGCGTTGCCGTCTCTGATTCACCTGTCGGGCCTTTTAATGATTCGGGCATTGCATTAGTTAAAGACCAAAATCAACATAAGGACCCAGCACAACGGACGGGTCGTCGCTTTGAAGCCATAGATCCCATGGTATTTAAAGATCCCAAAAGTGGTAAACACTATCTTTATGCAGGCGGAAGTGCGGGTTCAACGCTTCGTGTATTTGAACTTAATGATGACATGATCAGCATTAAACAAGAAATTAAAGTAGATACACCAGAAAAATTTACTGAAGGCGCTTTTATCCATTATCACAATGGTATGTACCATTTTACCTACAGTCACGGCCGCTTTAATAAAGCAAACTATTCAGTCTACTATTCTACTTCAGAGTCGCCAACAGGCCCTTGGACATTTAAGGGCAACTTAATGAAAAGTGATGATAATTTTAAAGGTCCAGGTCACCATTCCATTATCCACAATGCCAAAACAGATAAATGGTACATGGTTTATCATCGCTGGGAAAATGTAGAAGGCGAAGGTCCTTACCGAGGCCCGAATAACGCCAGAAAAACCGCAATTGAAGAAATGTTTTATGACAACAACGGATTCATTAAGCCTATAAAAATGACCGCTAAGGGTGTTGGCAAGGTGAGCTTTTAATAGGTGCTATGATGATATATTTTAAAGTTAAGTCGTTGGTAATAAATTTTTTGATATTGTCTGTTTTAACAGCTTGTGGCAGCAGCAACCAGCGTGCAAATGAAACAGAAGACACCAGCAATCAAGTACCAACCATCTCGGTATCGCCCCAAATCATTGACGAAAAAACACAAGTCGAGGTGAAAGCGGACTCAGCAGATGAAGATGGGACTGTTGAGCGATTTCAATGGCAGCAGCTGTCAGGCACGCAAGTGAGTTTTAATGGTGAGTTGTCTTCACTCAATTTCCAAGCACCATCTGTTACCAGCGACGAAACGTTAAGCTTTCGGGTTACGGTTACTGACAATGATGGTGCCAAGGCGAGTACAGACTTCCCAGTATTGATTAAGAATATAAACCAACCACCTGTTGCTTTAGCAGGGCCAGATCAAAACATAATTTCTGAAAAATTGGTAAATTTACAAGGTACTGTGAGTGATACGGATGGTGAAATACAAAGTATTGCATGGCAACAAACGAGTGGGCCAAATGTTCAATTATTAAACGCAGATACAGTTGAGGCAAGTTTTGTAGCACCCGATGTAAATGAAGACACTGAACTAACGTTTACGCTTCACGCAACGGACAATGAAGGTGCTACTACAAGTGATAATGTGATTGTGACTGTCAAAACAATCAGAGTGATTGCGGAACCGAATCGATCTGCTGATTTGCAAATTTACACCTTTGGTGAACTGCCAGCGGTTAATTTATCTGAAAAGTTCAGTGTTTCAATTGAGGATACTGAATTGACAGTTCTGCAAACCATTCCACCAGTACCGTCGATGTCACCAAAACTAAAACCGGGCACAAAAGACGGAGCAGATTCATACCGTAACACAGAGCGTTCATTTGCGTGGTCACAATTTTCGTTTAATGCAAATATTCGTCACGTTGATGTTGATATAACAAAATTAGCCGATGCAGGTACAGTCACCGATATTATAGTGCGACCAACCTCGCTGTCAGGTGTTGCATATCAGGTGCTCGATAAAGATTTAGGCAAGAAAACGATAAAAATCCGTGTTCTGCAATCTAATCGAAAGCTATCAATCGAATTTAAAGATAATCGATACGCACCATTAAAAGATATTCCGTTGGATTCATTATTGTTGTTTGCTGATCGTACTGAAGCAGAAGATATCGCGCCCGTACCTGATAAAGCAGCGAGCACAACTTATTTGGTTGAAAACGGGGATGCCTTTGATAGGGAAAAAGCTAAAACAAAAGCGGTTGTTTATTTTGCCCCAGGCACACATGAATTGAGTTATTGGGAGGTACCAGCGAATGTAAAACACGTATATTTAGCAGGCGGTGCTTATGTGATTGGTGCGATAAACGCCGATCATAATAGCGGTCCTGGTAAGGGTTACACCATTTCAGGTCGTGGCATTATTTCTGGTGAGAAATTTCCATGGCGGGCGGATAAAACTAAATATTATACTGGCAGCACTTTGCCTTTAGCCGAGCGAGTGTGTGTTGATGAAAATAATTATTCTAATGGTTGTCCTCGTGAAGGTATTAAACTATTAGACGCTGAACAAGATGAACTGATAGTTGAAGGCTTAACACTTGTAAACGGTTCTTTTTACGTCTTTGGCGCAGAGGCTGATAGCAATAACTCTTGGGCTAAAATTAGCAACATAAAAATGTTGGGTAATTGGCGCTATAACAACGATGGTTTCGACGTTGGTACCGGCACTCAAATGACAGACTGTTTTGTATCAGCCATGGATGATGCCTTTAAGATTTACCACTCTAACGCATCGATAAAAGACTGTGTGGTTTGGCAAATGGATAATGGCGGTATATTCCAATTTGGTTGGTTTCCAAAAACCGTTAATAATGTACTGATTGAAAATATCCATGTAGTTCATACTGAATGGACAGGGCTCAACAAAAACCGTGGTTTAGCCAACCTAACAGAAAGACCTGCAGGTGACGCCCGCAGTGGTCAGATTTCTAACATCACCATGCGTAATGTTTGGATGGAAGGCCCCACCTCTAGAGTCATTTATTTACGCAACGAATTTTACCCAAATCAGTCGTATAACAATTGGTTATTCGAAAATATATATGTGGATTACATGCCTACTTACGAAGAACTAGTTGATATAAAAAATGAAAAAATCAACGGACGTGTAATAGGTGGTAACGGACAGCTTCAAAATACTTTGTTGCTTAATGCCATTGAAGATTTTGACAATGGTTCTGGCAACATCAGTAATATTCGATTTGTCAATTTTAATCTCAACGGTTCATTGATAACTGACCCAAATAAAACTTCAACTGGAATGTTCGAAAAGCTGAAGACTGACAACGAAGAGGATGTGACATTTGAATAAATCAGAATTTCACATAACTGATTTAGTAGAGTCAAATATAGACAAACGATCACAAAACTTAAACTTGCAGTCATGACAAACCATATAAAGCTAAGAGGTACAAATAGTATGTTAAAATTCATCAGTATCATTTGTACTTTATCGTTACTAGGGGCTTGTGCAAATACTGTTGATAAAGAAACTCGGATAGAATCAGAACACGATAAACCCAATGTCGTTATGATTTTCATCGATGATATGGGCTATGGCGATATCAGTGCATTTGGTAATGATCAAGTTCCGACACCACATATCGACAGGTTGGCAAAAGAAGGCCAGAAATTTACCAATTTTTATGTCAATTCACCTATTTGCTCACCTTCTAGGGTTGCATTAAAAACAGGCGTTTACCCTCACAGAGAGCGCATAAACTCCTTTTTAGAAAGCCGAAAAAATAATGCGCAGCGCAACATGGCTGATTTTATGTCTGCTGAGCGTTTGACGTATGCAAAGCTATTTCAACAGGCAGGTTATGCAACGGCTCATTTTGGGAAATGGCACATAGGTGGCGGCAGAGATGTTGATAATGCGCCTTTGCCTAAAGCTTACGGTTACGATGAATCGCTGGTTTCATTTGAAGGGCTTGGTAATCGTATTCTTTGGCAAAAGCATGGTAATCAAAGGCTCAGCTGGCAGTACTCGCCAGATAAAGGACAAATTCTTTCAAAACGCAAACATCAAACAACAGAAACTTATGTAGATAAAGCTATTGACTTTATTCAGCGGCATAAAGGCCAACCGTTTTTGGTCAATATGTTTCCTAACGATGTGCATGATGCGCATATGCCATCGGAGGCGAAATTAGAGAAATGGCAGGGTAAAGGACGACATATCAAAGAAGATAAATTTTTTGCGGTTTTAGATGAAATGGATAGACAAATAGGCCGCTTACTCAACGCAATTGACGAAGCTGGGTTGGCTAACAATACCATCGTTATGCTCACTTCAGATAACGGACCAACTGACTGGGGGCATTATTATAAACTAAATATGACGCCACCACCCGGTTTTACAGGCCCTTTTTTTGGTCGAAAGTGGAGTTTATACGAAGGCGGTATCCGGATGCCATTTTTAATCCGTTGGCCGTCCAAAATTAAAGCCGGAATAGTTAATAACAATACTTGGTTTTCCGCAATTGATATTCTACCTAGTTTGGCCGTTATGGCCGACTTGAAGCTTCCGGCGAATGTAGAGCTTGATGGTGAGGACATGTCCAAGGCACTGATAGGTGGCAACCAAATAAGAAGCAAACCTCTTTTTTGGGAATATGGTGTTTACCCTACTATTCGTCCAGGGCTAAAAGCTCACCGTAGTCCTAAACTTGCCATGCGTGATGGTAATTATAAATTGTTGATGAACCCTGATGGCAGTCAAGTGATGTTGTTTAACTTAGAAAAAGATTTGGGTGAGAAAACCAATTTAGCGCTACAAGTACCAGAACAAGTTTCACAAATGAAACCCCAATTACTGAAGTGGTGGCAAGAAATGAACATGTATTTTATGCAAGAAAATCCCGATATAAGTGGCTATCAATGAAACTATCAATAATCATCATCATTGTTTTAACTTGGCTTGTATCGTTTCCAATTTTGGCAAAAGGCAAACAACCAAATTTCTTAATCTTTATTTCGGATGACCTTACTTTCCGAGATATTGGCGTTTATGGAAATCCGGACGTTAAAACTCCAAATCTAGATGCCTTTGCTAAACAAGGTTTAAAATTTAACCAAGCATTTTCTAGCTCGGCTATGTGCGCGCCTACTCGGATGGAGCTTTATTCTGGATTGCAGCCCGTTCGTAGCGGTGCGCATCCTAACCATGGTGCAGCTTATGAAGGTACACGAAGTTTACCTAACTATCTTCGTCCTTTGGGTTATCGGGTTGCGTTAATGGGGAAACGTCATGAAGCCCCACATGCCAGTTTTAGTTTTGAATACCTTGGCGGTAAGCATGGTGATACAAAACAAAGTCAAATTGATTTAAATCTAAAGTTGGCAGAGCGCTTTTTTAAAGAAACTGATCAACCATGGGCACTCATTGTCGCGACTAATCAACCTCATACACCATGGTTTAGAGGCGATAAATCAGCATATCTTCCAGAAAGTTTAACCGTGCCGGATTATTTGGTTGATACCATTGAAACTCGTCGAGCATTGAGTGCTTATTATGCAGAAATTACCTATATGGATCAGCAGTTCGGTACGATAATGAATATGCTGGAAGAGTCAGGAGAAGCGAACAATACATTGGCAATTTACCTATCAGAACAAGGCTCAAATTTCCCTTTTGCCAAGTGGACGCTTTATGATAACGGCCATAGAGCAGCTGCACTGATGCGCTGGCCAAATAACATTAATCGAGAACAAGAAACGGAAGCCATTATCCAATATGCCGACATTGTACCTACCCTAATTGAAGCTGCGGGTGGCGATACAACTAATATTCCACTAGATGGAAAGAGTTTACTTGGCGTTATTTCAAATCCTGCAAAAACACATAGGCAATATGCGTATGCGGTTCAAACAACAAAGGGTATTTATTCTGGTTCAGACAGTTACCCCATCAGAACAATACGCAGTAACACATACCGACTGGTTTGGAATTTAAATCATCAACAAGCTTTTTCTAATACTGTCGTTAAGCAAGGGGGGCCATCTGGCACACTTAACTCTTGGTTGAAAAAAGACGAATTAGCGCTTGCACGCGCCAACGCATATTCGCAGCGACCAGAATTTGAACTTTATGATGTAAAACAAGACCCTTACGAGCTGACTAATTTAGCAGGTAAAAAAGAACTCAGCCACATCCAAGAAAAACTATTTAACGAGCTTAAAGCTTGGATGGCACAGCAAGGCGATAAGGGCGTGATGACAGAAGCCGATGCGGTTAACCGTAAAAACCCTAGTGGGAGACACTACCCGAAAGGAATTCCCGAAGGCGGGCTAGCATTAGATTGGGATTATAAAAACGAGGGGCATTTTGATGAGAAGTAAGCTAATACAAATACTAGGGGTTGTTATAGGGCTTTGCCTCAGTGCATCGTTGCTCGCTGATACGAAAAATAAACCAAATATTGTTATTTACTTAGCGGATGATTTATCTCAACGAGATATGAGCCTATATGGAAATGAATTTATTCCAACGCCTGAACTTGAGAAAATTGCTGCAGACGGCCTTGTATTTAATCATGCTTATGTAGCGTCACCTGCTTGTGCACCTAGCAGAGCAGCTATGTTAACTGGTTTAATGCCAGCTAAGAATGGCGCAGAAGAAAATCATCAGTATCCAAAAAAGGATGTAAAAAGTTTAATCAATGATTTGAAAGCGCTAGGTTATGAAGTTGCTGCTTTTGGCAAAGTGGCTCATGGTAGCAAGGCGAGAGGCGAAAGTTACGGTTTTGACAGCTACCGACCGCATTCAAATTTGTATAATTATGATAACATCGGAAAGCTTGACCGTATGGTGGCTGATTTTTTTAAACAGCGCAAATCTGATAAGCCACTCTGTTTATTTGTTGGCACAACAAACCCACATGTACCATGGAATGATCCTGAAGTTGAATTTAGCCCAGAACGAGTTGAGCTGCCACCAAAGTTTTTAGACACACCAGAGACCCGCCGACATCGAGCTAAATATTATCAACAAATTAAAGAACTCGACCGATTAGCGGGCAAGTTGTTTGCATTACAAAAACAACACTTAGGTGATAATACTTTATTTATCCATAGTGCTGATCACGGTTCACAATGGCCTTTTGGTAAATGGACCCTCTACGATTATGGCACACGAGTACCTTTTGTTGCCCATTGGCCAGGACATATCAAGTCAGGACAAACAAATGCAATGATTAGCTGGGTTGATTTATTGCCAACCCTAATTGACATTACAGGCGGAAAGGTCGCGGAAAACTTAGATGGTCGTTCATTCAAAGATGTTTTATTTGGAAATTCAGACCAACACAGAACAGAAATATTTACGACAACCACAGCCGATGGTAACAAAAATATCTACCCAAGCCGTGCAATTCGTACAGATAAATGGAAGCTCATTCACAACATTCACCCAGAATATGCTTTTACTAATCACAGTGATCTGTTGCGCCGCGATGGGGCAGGTGGTTATTGGCATGAATGGTGGGAGCTTGGCCTTAATGATCAAAGGGCAATGGAAACAGTAATGAACTATTACGCAAATCCAGAATTTGAATTATATCGAATAGATGAAGATCCTTGGGAGATGAATAACTTAATTGACAAACCTGAAACACAAAGCATTGCTAATATGCTTAAAACAAAACTTAAAAAGTGGATGATCGAGCAAGGCGACGATGTTAAGAACACTCAAACACCGCGCCTGTTATCCGTTCCGAGCAGTTGGAAAACTTTAATTACCGGAGAAAGAAGTTTAGTTAACTGAAGTCAACTTCCATAAAGTTCGATTACCTGTCCAAGTATTTGGTCCTAATTCAAACTGGCTGTCGTCTTCTTTAATGTGGATACGCAGTCCTGATGAACGATGGATTATGCGGCCGTATTCACCTTCATTAACAAATTTCCATTGGTAGTCGTTGCCTGTTGTATTTGCATTAAATAGCTCAATATTATTGCTGTTGTTTGAACCAAGTATTTTTCCAGTCGCCACGTGAATAATTTTAAACCACTCGCCGTCGGTATGCACAACTTGCCACTGCAGCCAAGTACCTGTGCCTGATGCGACAATAAAATCATTATATGAAGAGCGATAGCGTAAACGCTCTAGCGATGCTTTGTGATCTAAAAAGTAAGTGTCTTCTGCGACAGTTGCATTACTGCCACTGGTAATTTTTAAAACATTATCATTGGTTAATTGAGAGCCTTGAAATAAAGCGGTTCTATCCGAGTTATTGGTATAACCCGTTTTATAATCTGTTACTTTAAAGTTGTGAAAAACAATATCTTCAATCACGATATTTGAAGAGGGGTCAATTTTACTTTTGTTAAGTAAGCTACCGTACAATGTAATATTGTTAAAAGTCACATTACGAATACCGGGTATACCTTGGTGCTTATCTGGATCGTAAACAGCTTGAGCTAAGCGGCTAGACTCTTTCAAGTTAGTGATACCCGCAATATCACCATAAATACGTGTGTTATTAAATTGGATGTTTTTACACTCAGTATAAGGGCCAATTTGTGAAGCCAATATGCCATTGTTATTACCTAGGCCGCCCGCCCATTCTGGTCGGTATATAATATTGTTGTTAAATAAAGTATTTCCGGAATCGGCGACATTTTCCCAACCGCACGTGGCAATTGCGCCATTAAAGCTTTGGTAAAATAAGTTATCTTCTACTGTAATAGCGCGTGTATACAAGGCATCATCTACCGCGCGAATAAAATTACCTTTAATAAGGCTGCCATTTGACGGACGAAACGCGTCGTTATTGCCATGCCAACCCCAAAGTTTTACATTTTCTATGGTGCTGTTATCACGCACGACTACACCATGCCACATGGTATCAGCAATGATTAAGCCGCGAATTGTGCTATTAGAGCCGGCAATAATGGCTTCAAACATACCTGTATTGCTGTTGTTATTTTGGCCGGGTTTCCAATAAGGGCCTGTGTTGGGGGTATTAGTTGGGTTGCGAAAATCACCCATGTACAAAACGCCACGACCATAAATTAGTATGTTGTCGCCTAAACCGCCACCAGCTGCACGTTCAATATAACCAGTGACTAGTGCGCGCGGATGAAACCAAATTGTTTTACCATTGTTAGCCGGGATTGCACCTTGAGCTTGATGGTTTTTTACATCATGAAAACCGCCTCTAAACACTATGATGTCTGCATCATACATATCTTGGTAGGTAGTATTGCTATCGTAAACCAGTTTAGTTTGACCGTTTGCAGCTGATGGCTCATTGTTATCTGAGTTGACTTCATCGACAAATATGGCCAACGGATGTTTTACCACTTGGTGTCCATTGTGACTGTTGATATTGCTCGGGATGTCGAAATTAACAATGACATATTTGGGCGAGTCTAAGTTAAATTCTATGGTGTTATTATCAATTTTTATGGGCGCTGAATCCGCGTTGATGACTTCGACGTTGCTCGCATTTGTTGATACATTTTCAGAGATAATACTGGCATTTTTACTAACACGAATGGTTATATTGCCGGCGTTTTTATCAAACGAAAATGGCGCAAAGTTAAAGCTTCTGTTTTTAAACACATTGCCGTTATTACTGGTAATCAGCTCATCTTGCGAATCGGTACGTTTAACATATAACGTTTGCCATGCTCCGTTACCTTGTTTCACTTGAGCTGTATAAGCAAGTGAGTTTGAAAAGTATGAACTGCCCGGTGCGGGCAAATTGGGGATATTCATTTGAGCATTAGCACTACATGCCAATATAAATATGGCGGCAGTTGCAATTAGAGTTTTAAAGTGCATAAGTGACCTTCTGTTGTGTGAATAAATTGCTAAATATAATATATTTTGGTATATAATTAATATAATACAATTATTGTTTTTAACATTTATTGTGTGTTATTTAACTTCCCTCTGAACTTTTAACCGTTGTACCTTTCAATGTGCCTTAAATGGAAATGTTGGGTTCGGATATCTTTCATTGAATTTACATCCAAATATTTAAGTGTCTATGAAGCATTATTAATCATCATGACTTGACTGAAGCGAGTATTTGTCTGAGCTTTCAGATGGCAAAGTGTTGCATCTAACTGACTTTATGTATCTTTTTGTGAGTTACAATTAATTAACGGGTGATTAACTTTCTAACTTATGGAATGCTGGCTTCAATTGCAAATAATGCAAACCTAGATCTTGATTAAATTATTGATCAGAAATTAGATTGGAGCTTGTTAAAAAATGATGCTTAAACAAACTTACTTGAGTATTTTTCTATCAGCGGTATTGTCGCTTGCGGCTTGTTCAAGTGATACTAAAATAAACGATGATGTTGTGACACCAGATCCAACACCAGACCCAACGCCAGACCCAACGCCAGACCCAATACCAGATCCAATACCAGATCCAATACCAGATCCAATACCAGATCCAATACCAGATCCAACACCGGTTGCGACTTGTATTGATACCTATGACTGGCCAACGGCAAGTGGCGAAGCTATCTTGTCAGATAAATATTCAGTCACATTTAGTCAAAATGGAAAGGTGATCCCAGCAGAGGTTATTCAATCTGTTTCTAAAGAAGATGAAATGCAATCTATGGATTGGGCTTCGGAATTTAGAGCCAACCCGATAAATGATCCACGTACATTTAATTGGGTATCATTGTCGTCTGAATTTTGTCAGCCGATCACCGTCACCATCACTAAATTATTTGGAGAGGGCACACAGGATGTTGAAATTGTGCCGTCGCCTTTTGCGATTATTCCTAATGTGGTAGAAGATGGTAAAAGCGTTTCGTTTGTAGTGGATAAACCACAATATGTCGCGGTCAATTTTAAAACTAGAGACAACAAACAAACCAGTGACGGAGTAGTAAAACATATGTTTGTGTTGTTTGCTGATCCGGCCGAAACTCAAATACCCGATCCAAACTCAGTAGATGTTCATGTCTATTCCGAGAACTCAACTGAAGCACAAATGAAAGCCGCTAAAACACTCTATTTCCTGCCCGGTTATCACGATTTGGGTCGACTATTTAATAAAACCGACATTGATACATCCGGCTCGTCTAAAGATTGGTTTAAGGGTACGGTTGGTAATATGGCTCCAGTAATAGATGATGGTAAACAAATCTATTTAGCGGGTGGTGCTGTTGTGCATGGCCGCCTGTATATGGGAAAAATCAGTGATACCGAAGGGGCAGACGGTCATAATATTAAAATTTTCGGCCGGGGTGCATGGTCTGGTCGTGACTATAAATGGTCAAAACAACTTGCAGATAACGGTGGTGTATTAGGGGTTAATTCATACCCTTCGAATCATTCAATTATTGGCATGAAAGGGCAAAACAATAGCATTGAAGGCATTATCGTTTCTGATCAAGCAGGCCATGGTGTTAACTTAGGGAATGGTAATAGTTTATATAAAAACTTTAAAATTTGGGGCTGGCACCCAAACAATGACGGTGCTAGACCTTGGGGTAATAAGCCAAATGTTATTGAAGATAGTTTTTTTAGAGCAGTAGACGATGCTTTTTACAATAAATCACTGATGGTAACCAATACCGTATTTTGGCACTCATACAATGGTTCAATTGTCACATTAGGATGGAACGGAAATTACGATACCGAAAACTCAACCTTCATTAACAACTATATCATTTATCCAGAATGGCATTCGCTTGGTAACAACCACGGTATTGTGATGTCACAAATTGATTATGACATGTCTGGCACGAATGTACTGATTAGAAATCTGCACATCGATGGCAACATACCGGGGTTGGTAAATTTACATAATAGTACAGAGCGTTTAAACAAAGGCGAAAAATTTATCGACAACAGCCATAATAATAGAAACTCCGTTGGTCAAGTGTCTGGCATTTATTTTGAGAATGTTACTGTCACAGGTCAACAGCTTGACTTCAGCGGCAATGGTTATGAACAATCCGCAAAAGCATCTAAAGGATTAATTGAAGGTACTGTTTTAGACAATGGCGACATTTATAAAATGTCAGACATTAGCTTTAACCATGTCAAAATTAATGGTGTTTGTTTAACAGAAGATAATAAAAACACTTATAACCAAATTGACCCGGTAACCACCGAAGATATTGTTTTTCACGGCTGTAATGGCGCACAATACAAAATAACGGTTTTAAGCAATGAAAATGGGAGTGTTAAACCTTTGGAGGGTGACATCACATTACTGGCGGGTAAATCTCAAACTTTTACCTTTGAAGCCAAAGATGGTTACAAGCTATCAGATGTTTTAGTGAACGACATATCACAAGGTGTAGTTAGCAGTTATACGGTAAATAACGCAAATGCTGATGTGAAAATTGAAGCTGTATTTGTTGAGCAATAGAACTTAGCTTAATGAAACTCAAATGTTTGCTAAAGATTACGCACAAGTTTTTTTGTGCGTAATCGCAGATGTTACCCCAAATAGCAAATATTTAATTGGCGTTAATCAATCTGAATGACTGATTATCATTTCCAGAGCAACCCCATTGCTGAACGTTAGCGCCATTATCTTGATTATTAAACGCTATATCTAAACATTTTCCACTTTGTTTTCCTTTAATTTGTACATATCCGTTACCTGTACTTTCAATGGAAAATAGCTGGTTATCACTACCGGAAAATCCCCATTGATGCACATTACCGCCATTAGCAGTTGAGAAGTTTTGAATATCCATTGCTTTTGCGCTTAACACGTTGACCAACTTATAATAGTTTCCCGATACTAACGTAATTTGCCATTGTTTCTGGGTGCCTTGTTGGCTATCCCACTGTTGAATGTTGCCGCCATTGCTGGTAGAAAAACCGCCAACTTCTACATACTTTCCGCTGTGTTTTGCTTCAATAAAATAAGTACCATTCGCCACGCCGCCAGTACCATTGTTAGCGGTAATATTCAATTTTGCGCCATTTGTTAAATTATTTCCTTCAAATAACTGACTGTTTGTTCTGTCATTGTTATTTAAATAACGATTCGCAAACCCAGTTATTTTTATATTATGTAAATCTATGTTGCTGACATCAAAGGCACCATCATGCTCTACTAAATTAGGCGCTTTTAAACTGCCATTAATTGTTAAATCGTTTATCGCTACGTTTCTGACCCCCGGAAAACTAGACTGACCACTCCAGTTTGGTGACTCGTGGCGTCGACTGCTCGGTTTTAAGTTTAATATGGCGATTGTATCGCCCCAGATCTCCATATTATTTATTGTGATCCCGGTACATTCTTGTGTATCACCTAATTGCGACGCAACAATACCGTTGTTATTACCTTTGCCAGTCCATTCTGGGTAAATCACTGTTGTATTATTTAATTCAATACCACCCGTATGATATTTTCCGACCCAACCGGCTGTAATTAATGCGCCATTATAGCTTGGCCAAATAAGATTGTTTTCTCCTGTCATAGAAAACGCATAAAATGCATCATCAACAGGGCGTATAAAGTTGTTTCTCACAAGCGAGTTATTACCCGGACGCATACCATCATTATTTGCATGCCAGCCCCATATTTTTACCCGTTCAATCAGTGCATTTTCGCCAACAACAATGCCATGCCACATGATATCGCCAATGATAAGACCACGTATTTCTACGTTTTTACTACCGTTTAATGAAATAGCTTCGCTTAGCGCGCCGGAATGGACATAATCAGGGTCATTCGGTCGCCAAAATGGACCCGAGTTTGGATTGTTTGGGTTGTTTCTATGCTCACCCATGTATAACAAACCACGGCCATATACCTCTGCGTTGGGGGCAACATTAAAGCCCGTGTTATTATTGCCATCAACCCCAATAAAAGAACCAGCAACCACAGCGCCGGGCGCTAACCAGATTTTTGCACCCGCTTTAAATCGTACGCCGTCGTTACCAAATCTACTCACTACATCATGGTATCCGTCTCTAAACACAATAATGTCGGCATTTCTTAACTGAGTTTGTGAAACGCTGGGTGAGTACACAACTTTATTTGCACCATTGGGTTCATTCAAATCGCTGTCGATTGGATCGGCAAAAATCATCAGCATATTTTTGACAACTTTATGCACGTTGTAGGATTTTTGGTTGTCTGATAACTTAATATTGACGGATACATACTTTGGATTATTCAGTTTAAAGTCGATGGTATTGTTATTAATTTTAGTCAAACCACCATCGGCATTGATAACTTCAACGTTTGCAGCGCCTGCGGAAATATTGCCCGCTATGTTTGATTTTATAACTCTCACTGTGACAGGGCCACCGGCGGGATCAAATGAAAAAGACGAAAAGTTAAAAGTTCGGTCTAAAAATAAACCATTTTGCCCGCTCGTCATGAGTTCATTTTGTGATTCTGTCATCCAGGTTTTTACAGTGATAAAACTTTGGTTACCTTGTTTAACTTTGACAGTGTAATAGTTGGAGTTTTGTAAGTAGCCTTGGGCAACTGGCCAGTTTGGTGTAACAATTTGAGCTTTTAGAGATTGGCTGAATATAAACAATATCAAGCCAAAACAAAAAAGTGCTTTTTTCATTTTTAGTTCCTTTGTGTGTAGTGAATTAAATATCGGGTTGTTAAAAAAATAAACAACCCGATTAACAATTTACTAACCCAAAAGGTAACGCGTCAGACACTTTGTATTATATATCAGTCAATCTGTCCCTATTTGGCGTTTTTTTCGTCTAACCCTTTGTATTCAAACCAATCAAAATAAGCGGTTTTGTTACTGGGTTTATTGTGGCTGGTTGCATACATGCCAACATAAGGTCCATTAAAGCCGAGTGCAATATTGTCACTGGTTGCATCTGCATTTACTGCACCTCCAATGCTCTGCAGCTTGTCTTCTGATTCACCATAACTGAAATACAATTTAATATCTTCGCTTGCAACAATCTTAAGTACAGCAGAGTCAGCGGAGTATGCCTGACGTGCAACTTCAGATAACTTGCCTTTGCGGTAGTATGAAAGTTCAACATGATCGCCTTTTAAGACAAACTGATACCAATTATCTTTATTGCGATAAACCACTAAACCCGCAGCTTCGTTTTGTTTGCGGTTTTGCAAACTGACATGAGTGCTTGCCACATACTGTAAATCACGAGTTCTGTGTAACACCATAGAAGGGTTAACTTTGTTCATATGGCCCGTTTCTGGTTGTAATTCAACGGCTAATTTACCTTTAGACAATTTGTACCAGTTACGCGTTGGATTGCGTAAAAAATTGAACTCTAAATCCAATTTATTGGCATCAAAATTATAACGATGTGGTTTTGCCGGGAATGGGCTCCAAGGTAAGTTAGGACGTTTGTCTATTTCTAATATTCTATTTACCGGAGCATTAAAAACAGGCCAGCCATTTTCCCATTCGACTTTGGTTAAATAGGACTCGCGCGCGAGCATTGTTTTACCGTTAAAATTCCGTTTAGCCAACATAACAGACCACCATTCACCATTTTGAGTTTGGATTAAATCAGCGTGGCCAGTGGTGTGAATAAAAGCTTTACGCCCCATATTTCTGTGTGTCATTACCGGGTTATTTTGAAATGGTTCGTATGGGCCTTTAACATTTTCACTTTTAAACACAGAAACAGCGTGACTAGAGCCTGTACCCCCTTCAGCAACTATCAGAAAATACTCGCCGTTAATCTTATAAATATGAGGACCTTCGGTATAATGAGCCTGAGCCGCATGACCAAAAGTAAGCTGCGTTTTTTTACCCAATAATTTACCGGTTTTTAAATCAATTTCTTGTATCCAAATACCATTCGCATTTTTCCATGGCGCTTTAGATTTATCTAAAATGCCTGTACCCGAGTAATATACTTTTCCATCGTCATCCCAAAACAAGTCCGGATCTATTCCTCTATCACCTTCAACCCAAATAGGTTTACTCCAAGGGCCTTTTGGATCTTTAGCGGTTACGTAAAAGTTGTCTCCGCATCTGACACAGGTTGTGATCATGTAGAATAGCCCGTCATGGTAGCGCAAGGTCGGTGCGTAAATTCCACGGTTTGGGTCAACTTGAGCTAACTCAGGTAAATAGCTGGGTTCTGATACGGCATAACTGATCAACTGCCAGTTAACCAGGTCTTTACTATGGTAAATAGGGACTGCAGGAAAAAACTCAAAACTTGAATTTGCAAGATAATAATCATTCCCCACTTTAGTAATAGTTGGATCGGGTGCAAAGCCGGCAATAATTGGGTTTTTAAAAGTTTCAGGTGCCGTCTGTGCTTGAACGCTGGTAGAGATTAATGCGATAGAGGCCAAACTTGTAGATAGCCACTTCAATAATTTTTTTTTCATCATAGCTTGCTCGTTAAATTTAATTTTTGGATAAAGCTGCTTTTGGAGGCAACACTCTATTTAAGCAGAAAACTGCTAAAGTAATGTTAACAAGATGAAAAGTTTTGAAACTGACTTATAATCTCTTTAGTTAGACAAATTGTTTAACTAATCTCATTTAGTTGATATATTATTACAAATTAAATAACAAATCTGATTACCCGAGCAGCTAAACACTAAAGAAGACTGTATGAACAAAAATATTCTAAATAGCACTCATCATATCAAAGGACTGATTACTCTTATTTACATTCTATTATTTGGTACCTTAGAAGGCGTACAAATAAAAAATGCATATGCGCTTGAGAATTACCAACCTAAACTGACGGTAAATCTAAATAATCAAAAATTATGGCGCCGCTTAGATTGGTTAGATAGCAGCCGTTTATTTAGTATGAGTGTCGATCCATCTGGACATCTATGGCTGGGCTTAGATACTCAAATAGCTTTTTATAACGGCAGCGAAGTCCAATACTTTGGTAAAGAAGATGGGGTAGAGTTAAATAAAATAACCGCCATACGAGCCTTATCAAATGGTGTCGTACTCGCAGCTGATAACAAAAGGATTTACCAATATAAAGATAAAAAATGGAAGTTGATTCAAACAGGCTTAAATATTCCTTATTCCGCTCAGTTTCGCGAAGGAAATGACGGTAGAACTTGGCTTGCTGCAGCGAATAAGTTGCTAGCTTTTAAAAACGAAAAAATTACCATTTACAGTGGTGCTGGTAAATTTATCACTGATGTTTTGGTGGATGATAATAACCAAGTTTGGACACTTGATCTTGAAACAGGCGATGTCGTTATCCATAAAGCCACGCCACAAGAATTAATTGTCCAAAAAGAATTTAAAGGTCTAGTCTATTCAAATGAAAGGCGAGAAATGACCTACCAAGCAGGACAATTGTTACAAAGTGATTCTGGGGCTGTGTGGGTGGTTAATTCACTATCAGATGTACCACCGAAATCATATGAACCTAGTATTAATGTTTGGCGTGAACATCAATTACCATCCAATGTAAATAGCGCTATTTTACAATTACCGGAAGGGCATATTGTCGTTACAGGGCAATCATCGTTACACATACTGGACAATGGCCTATGGAACACCGTGGATAATGAAAAAATCGATTTAACAACCTCATTTAATCAATTGCATTTAAACGAACAAGGTTATGTTTGGTTAATGCAAAGACGTTCAGCGATTTTACGGTACGATCACGCAGGGAAACGCAACAAAATATATGATGAGCTATTTTTTCAATGTGAAGATGTCAGTGGTAGGCAGTATTTTTTCAATCCTGAAGGTGACGTGGTTGTACACGATAAAAATACACTAAGCTGGTTAAGATATACTCAAAAAGATGGTTTGATTAAAAATACCAATCAATTGATTTGTACAGCTTCGGGTGATGCGATTGCATTAGGCGGTCACAACAACTACCTAGCATTTAGTGTCTTTAAACCAGAGAAAAACTATTGGAACACTAAACAAACGCAATTTAGTTTGTCTTCGGCTTCTTTTGTTGTTGCTACACCCAACAATAAAAAGCACGAGCGCACGTTTTTATCTATTAATACCATAGATACATCTAACCCTAGTACAGGCATTTATGAACTAGCAAAAACAGGTAATCAAAATTATCAATTAACCCTGTTTAAGAGCCTGCATAGTCGCGTAAACAATTTGGCTATTTTGTCGACCGGAGATTTGATTTCAAGCAGTAATATGGTGCAAAAAATCTCGGTTAATAAACCAGAGAGCAAACCCGAAATGTTATTAAATCAACGGGTCGATAATATGGTGGTTGATCATGAGGATAATGTTTGGGTTGCGACATGGGCGTCGGGGTTAAGCCGTTTTGATGGACAGCATTGGACAAAAGTAAAACAAGCCGAGGATACTGCGTTTTCAAGGATAACCCAGCTTTTTGTAACCCAAACTGGCGATTTGCTGGCGCTCGCACAAGGGCGCTTATTAAGATTTGATGGCAATAATTGGCAAGCAATGGATTTAGCCAACATTGAAACACGCAGGTATGGTAATCAAATCAATCAAACCCAAGATGGTTCTGTATGGGTCAGCACGGCCAGTTACCATTGGATGTTTAGAAATTATTACAGTGAAATAAAACAGAAAATGTTTGAAACCATTCGTTACAAACCTGATTTAAATCCACCAGAAACTTATATTCAGTGGATTTCAGCAAAAGATAAATACTCAAATTCGATTTATTTTACGTTAAGAGGCGTAGATAAATGGAACGAAACGCCTAGTTCAAACTTGCAATACAGTTATCGCCTAAATCAAGGCGAGTGGAGCGACTTTTCATCCCAAACCACTGCCTTTATTAGTGATTTGAAAACCGGTGAACACCTTTTAGAAGCCAGAGCCAGAGACGGTGATGGTAATATAGACAAAACGCCTTACCAATTACCGGTTACGATAAACCTGCCATTCTGGCAAACGCTCTGGTTTTGGCTGTTATGTGCCGCAATGATATTGGCAGTTGTTTCACTGATGGCGATGCTCTTTATTCAACGAGCCCGAAATCTAGTTGCATTAGAAAAAGCTAGACTGCAATTTTTGACGCATGTATCCCACGAGTTGCGCACGCCACTTACACTAATAACATCCCCATTGGAAACTTTAGATAAAACAGCGTTAACAGATAAAGCACTGAAAAAAATCGATATTGCGCTGAGAAATAGCAAACGTTTATCTAGTTTGGTTGAGCAAATTCTGGATTATCGAAAAGTTCAAGCTGGAAAGCACAAGATCTATCCATTAAATGGTGATGTCGTCGCATTTTGCCATAGCTTAGCTAACGACTTTTCAGAAATTGCCAAGCAGCAGGACCAAAGCATGGTGTTTCATTGTGAAATGGAGCACGCAATGTGTCAGTTTGATCCTGATGTTTTACATAAAATATTAGATAACCTGATATTTAATGCGCTCAAATATTCGCCGCAAGGTAGCAAAGTTGAATTAAGTTTCTCGTATGTCAAAGCGCCTTCAGAATTAATTTTTACCGTTGAAGATTGCGGAGAAGGAATTAACGACAAATTATTAAAAAACGTGTTTAATCCTTTCTTCAGTGGAGAGAAGTCAGCACACCAACAATTCTCAAGCTTTGGTATTGGCCTAGCTTTGGTAAAAGAGCTTGTTGAATTGTGGGGTGGAAACCTGGTAGTTGAAAGTCCGATTCACAATAAATCGGGTCGAAAGTTTGGGACAAGAATACGGGTGAGCTTACCAGTTGATGTATCGGTAATTAAACAAGGTGTAAATCCCTCAACTGAGTTGAATCAACCTGTCGATGAAGAACAGACAGATCTTGTAACAAATAAACGTCCGCTTGTGTTGCTTGTCGACGATCATGTTGAATTACTTGAGTTTTTAGCAGAGGAATTGTCTGATACTTATCAAGTAATTAAAGCTGACAATGCTGAATTAGCAATAAAAATTGCTCAGCAAAAAGTGCCTGATGTGATTGTTTCGGATGTATGCATGCCGGGTATGGATGGTGTTGAAATGTGCAGAGTATTGAAATCCAGTACAGAGACCAGCCATATTCCGCTTTTACTGCAAACCTCATTCGCATCTGAAAGCAAGCAAATAGAAGCACTTAAACTGGGCGCAATTGATTTTTTAACTAAACCCGTATCCATTGACGTATTATTAAGTAAAATCTCGAGCCAAATTAGAACCAGAGAGCAGCTCGCTCAGCGTTTTAAAGTTCAACATTTAGCTACATTTGATGACAACCCGCCAGAGTTTGAACAATTTGAAAGTAAATTTATGAAACGGGTAATCGACTTGGTTGAGCTCCACCATTCAGAGACCCGCTTCTCCGCCGAAGCACTTGCTAAAGAAGTTGGCATGAGCCGCAGTGCATTTTATCGTAAATTTAGTGCAGTGGTTGGTATTCCGCCAGCTGAATATATAAAAAATTATCGTTTGGATAAAGCTGCTCAAATGTTAAAACAAGGTGCCTATATTGCCGAGGTTGCCGAAAAGATTGGTTACACAGAAACGAGCCCGTTTAACCGTGCTTTCAAAAAATACTTTAATTTAACCCCATCACAGTATAGAAAACAATCAAAAGACAAAACACAAAGCTGACACTTTGTGTTTTTCTGATTTGTTTTTCGCTATTTTAATATTCTTGATTACAATTAAAATTTACAATATATTTACTAATATATCTAAAAAGAGTATTTTTCGTTTTTTAGTGACCTGCAGTCACTTTATTTAAGTTGTTGAATATTATTGTTTTTTTATGTTGAGTTTCTAACCATGCTACTGTCTGTACTTTATCTATAATACCCTTTAATTGTATTATATTAATTCAATTTGTATATTTGGTCAGGTTATTGAATCGTTTGGTCGTGGTAGTTTATGCATTCATAACATAAATTTAACAACACATGTTCGCCGAACATGACAACAAACACATGGCTAGAGAAGAAGAGATAAACGATGTTTAAACAAACAAAATTAGCCCGAAATATACAACAATATTTATGGGCATCGTTAGCACTCACGCTACCAAGTATATCAAGCACACAAGCTCAAGAATCTCAAACAGCAGAACCAGCTGAAGAGACGGAGATAATTTCTGTAACAGGTGTAAGAAGCTCCTTACGAGATGCTGCATTCCTTAAAAAGAATGCATCACAAATAATGGATGCGATATCCGCTGAAGACATTGGTCAATTGCCTGACAACAATATCGCAGAAGCGCTGCAGCGTGTCACCGGTGTGCAAATTGGCCGTGACGACACGGGGGCTGGCGCCGGTTTTCAGGTACGGGGTTTGAGCCAAAACCGAGTTGAAGTAAATGGTCAAAGTATGGCGAGTTCCGACGGCTCACGGACAGGTTCTTTTGCAAATGTAGATTCAGCTTTATTTAAAGCAATTGAGGTTTACAAGTCGCCGACGGCAGACATGGTTGAAGGCGCAATCGGTGCCACTATTCGCTTAAAAACCTTTCAGCCGTTAGAGCGTAAAAATGGCTTTGTAAACATTAATGCTCAAGGTACAGAAGATTCATTGGCGCAAGACAAAGGCGGAAAGCTGTCTATTGCAGCTATGGACAACTGGGAGCTGGAGAGCGTTGGTGCAGTAGGTGCATTATTAAATGTCTCATACGAAAAACGTTTTGCGGAAACGCACGAAATGAAAACGGCTTGGTCACCAGCAATTTCTAATCAGTTACTAAACAATGAATTTTTGGACGGTACATTAACCGAGCAAGCATTAGCTGATGATGGCACATACAGGGATAAAACTTCAACAGACGTTAATATACCATTTTCAGTATTTCGTCCTGAAGATATTGGCTTTCGCCGCTTAGCATTCGAACAAGATAATCTATCAATCGACAGTACTATCCAATGGCAGCCCAGTGAAGACTTAGAATTTACGTTATTCGGACAAGTGTCTCAGTTTGAAAGGGGTAATATTGGGCAAGAGATTAAATACGGCACTCGGCACCAAAAAAATGCAATTCTTGATCACGACTTAGTTGCAACTAGCCGAGATGAATCGCCGGTAATATTAGGCGCTTGGTCTAGACAGCCAACTTCCAGTGAATACTTCTTAACTCAAAGTTATTTAAACGAGGCAGCCAAAGATAATTCAATTTCACCAAGCGAAAATGATTATATTCAAGCTAATCAACCTTTAGACCGTTACATAGTTGAGTCTGGTACATTAACGCCTACGGGATCGGCTTTTCATGCTCCAATTGCAAGTCAGTATTCCTCAGATATTAATACTATAGATTCGGAAACGTTTAGCCTCGCAACTAAGTATTATTTAACTGACAATTTGTTAATCGAAGCAAAATACGCCTATTCTCATTCTGAAGGTAAAGGAGATAATATCGCACAGCGATTTAGCCCGGGTACAAACGCCGCCGATACGGCCGGAAATGCACTTTCTAACGCTTACGTTCATTACGATTTTAGCCCTGATAAAGAGCTTCCATTAGTGGGTGTTTCTTATCTCGATTCACAGACAAACGAAGAACTAAAACTTGAAAACCCACTTACTGACAAGTCTCTTTACGCTTTACACAATGGCTGGGGCTCAATTTCTACCAATGAAAATGAAAAAGATGAATTGACGCTTGATATTGATTGGATGTTAGATCATGACGTACTAACCAAAGTGGAATTTGGTGCACGTTACGCCAATAATCAAATGAAACGCCATAGACAAAGATTAGAATTTATTAACTTTGGTAATTATTCTATATTTTCTAATAACTGGCGCGTTTACGATAGAGATACCTCTACTCGTCCTGAAAGTGACAATATAAACAGCAATGATAAAATCTCGATTGAATTCGCCGATCAAGTCATGGCTGAAGAGTATAATCAGGCTGGTTTTTATGGAAATAACCTGACGACATCACCTTCGATGTTTCCAGAAGCTAATGGTGGTGGTGTGCAACCTTGGCTAACTTTGGACATGTCACACAATGCTTTTAAAGATATGATTCTAACAGCATTTCCGGGCCGTCAAGGTGACTGTTTAATCGTTGATGAAGATACAAAATGTCGTAATAATGAATTAGTAGCAGAGGATGGCTACAACGAATATGACGCTATCCTAACAATACCACAAGCTCAGTACGATAAAGATGGTTCGTATCCTTATTTAATTACCGAGTCGACTAAAGCGGTATACGGTAAAGTAAACTTTGAAACTGAAATTTTAGATTACTTTGTCAGTGGTAACTTCGGTGTACGTTATGTAGAAACTGAAACTGAAACGCTTGGTGTTGTTACAAATTACTTCTTAAATGGAAATGAAGTACGCAAGGACAATGATGGACAAGCAGTTGAGCAGTATGACGCGATAACGGGCGACAATTCATACTCAAATTTATTGCCTTCATTGAACATTAACTGGGCTATCACTGAGGATATGTTACTACGTTTTGCGGCAGCTAAAACAATGTCTCGTGCTAACCCTCAAGATTTATCACCCTCCATTGATTTGCCAAACTATTCTTGGACAGCGAAAAAAGGTAATCCAAACCTACTTCCGGAAGAAGCGACTAACTATGATTTGTCTTGGGAGTGGTACATTAACGAGACCAATAGTTTGTCCGCCGCTTTATTTTTAAAAGAGCTAGATAACTTTTTAACCAACCGGTTTTATGTCATCTCAGGTAAATCTGACAGAGATGGCGACGGAGACCTTACCAATGACCCTATTACAGTAAAAGAGCCTATTAATGGTGGTGATGGGCGTATTGAAGGGATCGAATTAGCCGCGTTGCATACATTCGATTATTTACCTGGATTATTAAATGGTTTTGGTGTTCAAGCAAACTATACCCACACAAGTAGTTCACAAGAGTCGGGGTTTAGTGAGCTGGATGGTTCGACTTTACCTGTACTGAACCTGTCAGCTGACAGCTATAACTTTACGTTGTTCTACGATAAAAACGGTTTTAACTTCCGGGCGGCGTACAACTACAGAACAGAAAATTTAAATGGTACTTCTACCGCGGGGGTTGATCCACTTGCTTATGATAAATACGAAGACTACTTAGGCGTCGAAGGAAATACAGTCTACTCGGCTCGCGGTATTCAGCTGCCTGAATGGAACGACGAATTTGCAACACTCGATTTATCAGCAAGCTACAGATACAAAAAATATAACTTCTTTATACAAGCGCGTAATTTCTTGTCTGAACCAAGCAGACGTTACGCGGGCGATCAAGATAGTACTAAACATTTACTTACCCGCTATCAAGAAACCGGCACAAGCTATGTAGCTGGTTTTAGTGTGCGTCTGTAAAGCAATTTGTATCTCAACAAGAATTTAGGAAAGAACTATGAATACTAAATTAACTTATTTGTCTGTAGCTTTATTGACCGCGTATTTAGCTGGATGTAAAGCAGACCTAAAACCGACAGATATTCAGGTAGATGATAAATTTACCCCCAATGAAATATTGTACGATTACGAAGGTGACTCGTTTACTCGAGAACAACGCATTGTGGTTCGTGGCTCAAATGCGCCCGACGCAACAGCTGAAGAAAAAGTCGGTAAAACTGAGTATTTCAACTATGCTGAAAGCCCAGCACACCGGCAGGTACCTTCGATTACCACGCCAATTACAGGTTTAACCGTTGGGTTAGAATCATCGATTTATGTAGAACTTGTGCAAGAAATTAGTGGCACTTGCTACGATCCGTCAGTCTTAAGCCATTTTGATTCTTTTGCAGTTTGTACTGAAGCAGAAGCATTTGAAACTGAGAGTGGGGAAAGTGTCACTATCGTAGAGCAACCAGAAGATGTCACACCTCAAGGTAAGTTTAAATACAGCTTATCAAAAACAATCAATGATGCTGATCAAACTGAAGTCGGAATGGAAGCCCCTTTAACTGCAGAGCAAGGTGTTTTTATTAATGGCACAATCATAAATGCGACATTTGATTTGACTGATCAAGATTGGAATAAGCTTTATAGAGCGCAACTTAATATCGGTGGCATTACGCAGGAGTACATACTTAAAACGGGCGAGCGAAATCCAAAAGTAACCTCCGGCAGTGTTAATTTTTTAGGTCGTGATTTGGAGAATACCCGGCCGGGAAGAGCGATTAAAAAATCGTTAGAGTTTTCAGGGTTCAACACGCAAGTACCTGTAAAAGTTGAATTGGAAGACGGTAAAGACTATTCAGTACAATACCAGTTGGGTAATGGTTCGTTAATGGATTATTCTGGAGAAGCCTTTTTTATTACCGCTGAAAACAATAAATTCAGTTTGTATTTTACTACGCCAGATGACGCATTTGAGCAAACCTACACCACAAAAGTAGTAGTAGGCGAGATAACCCCAGCGTTAGATGAGCACGGTAATCTGATTGACGGTGATAGTTCAACGACCAACAACCAACTCGTGGATAGTTTTACTTTTACCAACCATAGCGCAGACTATGTGCCGGGTCCAAGTACAGACATCTTGTTTCCACCATTAAAATCAGCCACTTCTGAGAGTTCGATTAAGTTCCGTGGTGAATCTTATATCAATATGGACCAGGCTGAGTTTAGTTCGCAAGACGATATCAATGTAACTGCGATTATACTCCAACAAGTTGATGAAACCTTTGAACCATTGCCAGATGCTGCTGAAATTGTTATTTCAGGTGATGATTTAGTTGAAATTGAATCAGCCCGCCAGACCGTTACTGTTGGCGAGCGCCAACAAGTACTTAAAAAGTTTGCGTGGACGGCAGATGTCAATTTGCAAGGCGACACAAATATTTTCAGTGTGCGCGCTAAATCTGATTTACAGGGCGTGAAAGAAAGCATCTCTGAACCACAATTTATCACTTTAAATTTACGTTCAAGCATGCCTTATTATCCCCATTCCGCTGCAAGCACCTATTTTAAAGACTTGACAGATGTCACAATAGATAACCGCGACGTAGCCAACCCTAGAGTGTATCTATCTGATGTCTCTAACCTAGCGGTAAATGGCAAGACCATTATTTGGGAATTTCCATTAGCTCAAAATGCCCCTATTAGTTGTCGTGCGACTATTAACACCGATGTTCACGGCATTCAATTTAACCATGCGGTGCCTAAGGTTGGTGGTTTATTTGTCGGCGGTTGGACATGGAAATTCGGTCATATCGGTGATAGCGAATTAAATGGCCAATTGCTGAATTTAGAAACGCGTTTAAACGTTTCTGGTAACTCACCTGAGTATGCAAGTCATATGGCGTTTGACCCAAGCGGTTACACTTTGTATATGGCAGCACAATCAAACTTTGGCTTCCAACTTAACGAACAACAATTTGTTGCTTCGCAAACCTTTAAGTTTACAGAAGAAGCAGACGGAACCATTAATTACAGCCGTTCAAGCAACCAAAACGTTAATAACGGTTCACGCGGTGCATTTAAAGGTGCGATAGCCAAAGAGACCACAAGTGCAGGTGATGCAAACCAAGAACTTAACAATGGCTTTTCTATCGACGCATACACAGTTACGTACACCAACGATGAGGGGCTCGAGGTAACTGAAGATTGGATTCTCTCATTAGATGGTGTTGTTAATGGTTTTGGTCGCAATGACCCTGATTTGAATACCACTAACAAGGGTGATGTGTATTTACGTAGCATGAAAGTGCCGGCGGATGAATCTGCGATTAAGTCACACAACCCAGAACAAGGCCATGTGATTATCAACTTAGTAGATAAAAACAATGGTGACGCACCTGTCAGCTTATATCGCGCAAATGCTGTCGCGATAGACGATAAGCGAGGTTACGCTTACATTGCTGTCCCAGAAACTGTAAATGATGCAAAAGAAGACATTATTTGGAAGGTCGATTTAAAAGACATTCGTGACCAAGGCATACGCCAATGGTCAGCTGAAAAATTATCAAGCAACGAAGGTTTTGGTAATGACTCTCCATTACAAATGGGTCGAATTTCCGCCATGGTAATGGAAGCCGATCTTGATTATCTAATTGCCACAGATGAAGAAAAAGGTTCGGTAATCGCAATCGATCCAATTTCAGGCCAACGTGTTGTGCTGTTAAAAGGCACAAGTACAGAGCCAGCTTCAGTGTGTAATTAAATGTAACTAATTTTGAATGCGGCTAGTTTTAGCTTCTAGCCGCCATTATTTTCAGACAGAATTTTTATGGAGTAATCAATGAATACTCATAGCTTTAAATTAAAAACGCTTACCACCTGTATTGCTGCATTGATGGTAACCGCTTGTAGTTCTGATAATCCAGAACAACCAAAACACAGTTCAGATAACACGCCAGAAACTCTAAACATGAGTAACTTTGTACCTAAAGTAGAAAGTGCAGGGCAAACTGCAAATTGGTGGGCAGCCGATGCACAAGTTGCCGATGGCCAGTTGTATAGATGGCAAGTGCTAGACGCAAACGGCGATCTACTTCCAGTATCGGGTTTAGATAAATTTGCGACGCACCCTGTATCTCTAACAGCAAACCCTGCGACCATTCAAGTACCCAATCCTGATGCGTGCCCGGGTGATGCAGACTATTGGATTGAAGAAAAAGTCGCCAATAATGTAGTTTCTTTAGCGGTTTCAAACACATTAGGCAAAGCCAGTGTGCACAACGGGGATACATTAGAACTCTTTTTTAATATCCCGGAAAATCGTTATGGTGTTACATATGATGCGACTTTAAATTACGCTGACAAAAACTTTAGCTTTAACCTCACTACTGAGGACTTAACTGATACTGCGCCTGATGCTTTAAAATTCAAATCAGAGGCATCCGGTTATACAGGACCAGGCGTAACCAAAACAAACCTCGCGAACGAATCTGGTGCAGGTACTGGCAAAGATTTTGTTTTAACCAATGTTGCAGATAACCAGTTAATTAAATTCGAATTAGATGGTGGCGTGTTAGGTTTAAACGAACACTATAAAATTAACTTTACATCAATGGTTAGTGGTCAAACCTTTGTCTATGATTTTGAACAACATAAATTTATGGATAACGAAGCCAAAGAAGGGCGTTCACATTTCGAATTTGAACATGGCGAAACTTACCCTGCGGTTTGGACGACAGTAAAATCGGCACTAAGTGATAATATCAATGCAACAACGTACGATAGTTGCGCAACGTTAGGTAATGATATTGATTTATATATCGCAATTCCGGACAAAACATTCGGAGAAACCTACACAGCAACCATTCAATGGCCGAATGAGAATGGAGAAATGGAAGATTACACATTTAGTGTGACTAGCGCTGCAGAAGACAGGGAAGTAGACCCGATTGACTTAGGTACCTTGTATGATATTTCTCCGAGCCTAGACCATATAATTGAAATACCTATTACGGGCACCAATGCGAAATTGCCAATCAGTGTTGCTGGCACAGGTATCAGTTATTCAATTGACGGTGGTGAATACACAACAGATGCAGGTGAGATTGATGAGGGGCAAACTTTATCAATTAAATATTCAGTCGCAAATTTATCAGATGACGAAAAGTATTATGCTGAATTCACACCAAGTATCACGATAGGTGATCAAACTTTCGATGGTTACGCTAGGACAGAAGCAGACCCAGCGTGGGCACGTTTAGATGCAGGATTCGCTTTTCCGTCGGCAGGCAGTGCGACAGATAAAAATGCAATCAAGATCCGTGGGTATGCTGGGTTAGTCATACCAGATGATTTTGACAGTTCGACGCCATCATTTACTGAAAGCAATCTGCTCGTGTCGGTTAATGGTGGTGATTATACACCTGTAAATACTTACGCTGATGGAACATGGACCCACTTAGTTGATTTAACCGATGGTGAAAATACCATTAGTTTTAAAACCAAAGCGCCACAAGGTTTAGCTGAAAGTAGCCCATCACAAATTATTATCACCAAATTGGTTGGTGAGAATCAAGCTTATCCATCGGTTGACTTTAAATTAAGTCATTTTGAAGCAATTGCGGTCGATACGCAGCAAAGCGCACATACTTACTATTTATTGGATACCGATGCAATTGAAGGTGGTTTTTTTGACAATACAAATAAAAATGATGACATTATTTTTAAGTTTATTCCCGGAGTTGATAGCGAGCCAAGTAGCGTATATGCGGGAGATGGCTTAATCACCAATACACAATATGTATTTGATATCGCTATCAATAACCATCGAACGACTGACGATGCAAACTACGTATTGCGTACTGAACATTGGCAGTCGATGAATGTAACCGACTTATCACAAAGCTTCCCAACTGAGAGCTTATCTGATGGCCGTGTTTCAGGTGCGAACTCTGCAAATCGGACGCGTGGAGCAGTGTTCTCTGAAAAAGGCGATATTGCCTTTACAGCAAATATCAATGGATTAGGCTATCACGTCTTTGAATATAGTGCCGACAAGCCATTTGATAATACAAACCCGAATACGTTTGTTCAATATGTTACTCAGGATATTGCGGAACTTGATTCTATAGACAACTATGTTGACAGTACTGGCCAAGAATATTTGATTGCTAATGAAGTAAACAACAGCAATGTGTGGATTATTAAGCTAAATCACGATGATCTAGCTGCATCTACGTTTGGGACGGTCAGTTTTACCCACCCCAATGGCACAGCCTTTGATGGTTCATTTGGCGGTATTGCGGTAGATGATAAAACCTCAATGGCTTACATAGCAGACGCGGGTAATATCTTTCAATTCAGCTTAGCCAATATCGACGATTTAATTGCTGGCACGGCAACAGCAGAAATCACCGCTAAATTTGACGGTACTTTCGGTGACTTAACTGGCTTAGAACTCGATCATGGAATGCACTTTATGGTCGCAGCAGATAACGGCAATAAAGCCATGTACGCGATTGATCAAACAACCGACGAGGTGGTTTATCTAATCAATGCACCAGAGTAAAAAGGATTGATTAACCTTGATATAAATTCAGGCCAGGTCACTGGCCTTTTTTATAGCACAGGCAAAATCCACATTGCCTGTGCTTTTATTTTTTGAGCTGAAATTTGCTAAGAATGTATTGTGATAAAAATTGTAATCGAAGGTTACGTTTAAATATACCTTTATTCAGATCGTTTTCATCCACCATAATATTTGCTTTCATTTACTTGGTGATGGTTTTAACCATTCTCTCAGCGGTGTTTTTTTTAAGGTCTATTCATGAGAATTTTAGAGTTACTCCACAAAACAACCAATACGACACATTACGTCTGCAATTTGAGACAGATCAAACTTCTGCTGTAACGTCGATTGGCTCAAACTTAAGTACGAAGAGTAACCATCTCTTTTTTATGTGAGACGCAATCACTAAAAGCACGACTACTTAGCTGAGAACACCTGCACCCGGGATGGTGCAGGTGACTCTATATTCAAAATTAAAACGAAAGATATACAATGCGTAACAAAACATTTTTATTCCTATTTATTTTTTTGGCTGCGGGCACATGGTCATGCGCCTATGCTGAGCGACCGAATGTAATATTTGTTGTGGCCGACGATTTAGGTTACAACGAAATTGGCGCATATGGGCAAGATAAAATAAAGACACCGCACATCGACAAAATTGCAAAAAACGGCATGAAATTCAGCCAGTTTTACGCAGGCGCGCCGGTCTGTGCAACATCGCGTAGTGTTCTTATGACGGGTCAACATTCAGGACATACACGTGTCCGGGGTAATGCCTTCCCTGAAGACAACGGTAAACAAGAGCTTTACGAACAAGACTACACGCTAGCCGAATTATTTAAAGATTCAGGTTATGCAACAGCGGCGATTGGCAAGTGGGGGTTGGGTATGCCAAACACCCAAGGTCACCCAAACAAACAGGGATTTGACTACTTTTTTGGTTATTTAAGCCAACATCACGCGCACA
The DNA here is from genome assembly GCF_026725475.1 of Catenovulum adriaticum. Classification (NCBI taxonomy): domain Bacteria; kingdom Pseudomonadati; phylum Pseudomonadota; class Gammaproteobacteria; order Alteromonadales; family Alteromonadaceae; genus Catenovulum; species Catenovulum adriaticum. The sequence continues at coordinate 557,497 of NZ_CP109966.1, read as the reverse complement.
ATTTTTATCCAACCTTTTTATGGCGTAACGAAATACAAGTCGGATTACCCAACGAAGTTAAGCCGATGGGAAATGGTCATATGTACGGCGCAGGCTTTGCAACCAAAGCAAAAGTTTACGCACCTGATTTATTTGTTGATGAAGCTTTGCAATTTATCGACCACAATAAAAACAAGCCATTTTTTCTGTACTACGCAACCAATGTACCGCATTCAAATAATGAGGCCACTTTAATTAACCGAGCTGATGGTGCAGAAGTGCCTAACCTTGGTATTTATGCTGAAAAACCTTGGATGTTGGGCGCAAAACGCCATGCTGCAATGATTACACGCATGGATAACGATATTGGAAAATTGATGCATCGACTTCAAATGCATGGCATCGCAGACAATACCATCGTTATTTTTACGTCTGATAATGGCCCGCATATAGATCATGCTGAACCTATGGACTTTTTTAAACCAAGCCAGCCATTGTCCGGTTGGAAAATGGAACTATGGGAAGGTGGCATTCGTGTTCCCTTTGTAGTGAGTTGGCCAAAGGTTATTAAAGCCAATCAGACTCGAAGTGAAGTGGCTTACTTTGGCGACTTTATGGCAACCTTTGCGGATATTTTGCAAGTGAAACCACCTAAAAATATCGACAGCCATAGTCTGCTACCCATTTTTTCAGGCAATGCTCAACAGTTTAAAGCTCACGACTATTTATATTGGGAATTTAGAGGACGAGACACAGGTTTAGTCGCACTCAAAGACGGCCGCTGGAAAGGCATCATTCGCAAAAAGAACGGTAAAAAAATGGAGTTATATGACCTGCAATCGGATATTGGCGAACAAAAAGATTTAAGCGAGGATTATCCAAAAATAGTCGCTGAGCTAACTCAATATTTAAAAAATGCTAGAACGCCCAGCGAGAATTGGCCCGCGATTATTAATTTATAGATTTTCCTTTGTTTGTAAGGTTTGAGACCTACCCAGCTTCATATAAATGCACTGGGCTTTATGCAATTATAATGGGATGAGGCTGGACAATTCATGTTTTAAATTATTGGAAGGTAATACCGAGCCCAGTTTATCCAATCAGTATTTGGTCTCTACCTCATTTAAAGTCTTAATTTTAATATTGCGATAAAATACCTCTGCGCCTTCGGCCTGTAATAAAATTTTGCCTTCGGTCAGTGGTTGCCAATGACGGTTCTGGTAATCCCATTTTTTAAAGTTGCCAATACGCATATTAACAACACCATTAACAATATGAATCGCTTGATCTTCGCGGACAATAATTTCCATGGTGTTCCAGCCGTCAATTTCAGCATCGTTAACTTGTTTTATACGGGTAATTTTATCGGGTTTGCCAATGGGTAAAAAATCTTGCACTGGATAGTATGGGTTGTATTCGTAGTAAGTTACTGTGCCTTTTGGGTTGATAACTAATGAATTGGGTTTTAGCCATGCACTCATTTGTGTACCAATTGCATAGGCATCACCACTTTCGCCTTGTTGAATTTGGCTTTCCATACTCAATGGCCAAGCAGGCTTGCCTTTGCCATGTACGTGATACAACAAGCCGGCATCCTTTAACAGGTTTAATCTGGGCTCAAATTTTGCTTCACCCCATTTATACTCAAGTGACAAATGATAATTTTTAAAGCGCTGTTTAGTTGTGATGGCCGCAAACGCTTGTTGGCTGCCATGCGGTTTGCCAGCATATACATGAATAACGCCGTTCTTTACGACAAAATAATCTTCGGCTTTATCGCCCGGTTGAACATTTTTAATCAAGCTGGCATTCCAGCCGCTTAAGTCTTTACCGTTAAATAAACTTTGCCATTGTGCCGCTAAAACTGTGTTTGTACTCAGCGACGTGATTAAGATCAGACTGTTAATCGAGGGTTTCATATCCGCTCACCTGTTATAATTGATAATGTATTACAATTAAATAGTATTTGATTAACACGCTGTTTGAGATGACATTTTGTGCCTAATTAACCCTAAAACCGCTCAATAGGTCCTAGGGCGTGTTGATCTTTGTATTATTATAAAAAAGATAAACACGCCCTAACTACCAGCAATATAATTAGCTTTTGAGATATTACAAATTAAATACTTAACACGTTTGGCAAAGGGTATCACGATAGTTGAGCAAACTTTCGATGGTTACGCCCGGACAGGAGCAGACCCGGAATGGGCACGTTTAGATGCTGCATTCGTTTTTCCGTCGGCGGGCTGTGCCACAGATAAAAATGCAATCAAGATCCGTGGGTATGCTGGGTTAGTCATACCAGATGATTTTGACAGTTCGACACCATCATTTAGTGAAAGCAATCTGCTCGTGTCGGTTAATGGTGGTGATTATACACCTGTAAATACTTAAGCTGATGGAACATGGACTCATTTAGTTGATTTAACCGATGGTAAAAATACCATTAGTTTTAAAACCAAAGCGCCACAGGGTTTAGCTAATAGTAGCCCATCACAAATTATCATCACCAAATTAGCTGGTGAGAATCAAGCTTATCCGTCGGCTGATTTTAAATTAAGTCATTTTGAAGCAATTTCGGTCGATACGCAGCAAATTGCACATACTTACTATTTGTTGTCTTTGTTGATCTAGTTTTTAGAAGGGCATTCTGCTGTGTGGTAAACAGTTCTAGATATTCGAACTGCAAAGGTTTATCTTTAATTTAACAAAGCATTAAATTTTTTTTCAAATCCTTAGTGTGTTTTTTCCTGCCATTCGTTCTATCTAAAATAATTGATTAATCTAACTACAAATTAGAGAGTTTTTATGAAGCGAGTGTTAACCGCCTTAATGCTGTTGTTGTGCGCTAATGTTAAGGCAGCAGGGATAGAATCGTATTTAAATATCAAAACTGCGGGTAATCCGGCCGCAACGGCTAAATTAACTTGGAGAAAAACCAGCAATAATCATTGGCAATTAACTGAGCATAACCACAAGTTAGACATTCAAGTTAGCAAACAAGCCAACAGTTATAGCTATAAAATTGTCGCGCGAGCGGATGTGCATTTTAATCTACAAAATATTTATCCAACCAATTTTAATTATCAAAACACTGAGTTTTTAATGCCGGGTATTTGGTATAAAAAAAATCAAAACTCGTCGGCTGATGCACCGTCGGTCAACGAGGCGACAAGTTGGAGTTTTCGCGAAGATAGATTAAGCACGCCGCTTACAGGTTTGTTTAATCAACAAAGCCAGTCAGCTATTACCATCACTCGACTAGACAATATTAAACAAGACTCGGTGGCTGTACCGGGTGTTGGCGAAATGATTTTATCTGCTCATTCTGATTTAGGTAGTTTAGGTTTTGGTGAAGTGAATAACAAAGCGTATTTGCAGTTTGGTTATCCGTATGCTGAAACACCAAAAACTTACGTGCGCAAACTCACGCTGGCACCTGAGTCTATGGCGTTTGTTAGTATAAACAAAGGTCAAACAATAGAGCTTAATTACGCAATTGAAAAAACTAAAGTTAGTGATTTTTCTAGTTTTGTAAAACAAAGCTGGCAATACAGTATCGATACCTTTCAACCACAACCAGTGAAAACTGCTTTGCCAACCGAAATAGTTAAACGCCAATTAACTAAATACTTTAAACAAAGTTATTTGCACGAAAAAGAATTAGCAGGTTTTTCTGGTGTGCATTTGCGTACTGACATAGTTGAAAAGAAAAACTTGTTTGAGGTGGGGTTTGTTGGCCGTGTATTGCTGAATGCATTTAATGCGTTGGAATACGCTGAGCAGGTGCAAGATCAACAATTAATTGAGATGAGCGAAAGCATCTTCAATAGTTATTTACAGGATGGTTTTAATCAACAAGGTTTTTTCCGTGAAGTTGTAAATTTTGATCATCCAGCTGAACATTTAGCGCGCACTATGTCGATTCGTCGTCAATCAGAAGGCATTTACGCCGCACTTTTGTATATGAATTATCGCAAGCAACAAGGGCATAATATGCGAAAGTGGGATGCAAAAATTCACACTTTATTAGAGCAGCTAGCTAAGTTACAAACAGCAGATGGTGCTTTCCCACGCAAGTTTACCCCACAAGCTGAAATTATTGATGGTGCGGGTGGCAGTAGCCCGTCTGCGGTACTGGCTTATGTAATGGCGTATAAATATTTTAACGAGGAAAAATACTTAAATGTTGCACGCCACACAACTGAGTATTTAGCGACCCACATTGTTGAACCAGCTGAGTATGTATCTTCAACGTTAGATGCCAATTGTGTTGATAAAGAAGCCGCATTTTATACCGCTATGGCTTTGTATTATTTGGCATTGGTAACCGACGGCAACGAGCAAAACAAATACATAGCTTTGCTTGAACAAGCTAATTATTTTGTGATGTCTTGGTATTACACTTGGGATGTGCCTTTTGCTAAAGGGCAAATGCTTGGGGATGTTGGTTTTAAAACCCGTGGTTGGGGCAATGTGTCGGTTGAAAATAATCATGTTGATGTCTTTATTTTTGGTTATTTAGATGTCTTGTATTGGTTGGCGGACAAAAATGGTGATAAACGCCTAACTGCTTTTGCGCAGGTGATTGAATCGTCAATGAAAAGCCAGTTATTACCACGCCAAGGACATATGTTTAATATTGGCAAAGAGGGTTATTACCCTGAAGTTGTGCAGCATACCAACTGGGATTATGGCCATTTTGGTAAAGGTTTTTACAACGATATTTTTGCGCCGGGTTGGGTAGTTGCTTCGTTATGGGAAATGTTAACCCCTAACCGCGCTGAACAATTTTTACGTAACGCAAAACATTAATAAGATAGCTTCAGCTAGTTAAAGCTAGCTGAAGCTATTCGCAATAACACACACAGCGGCGACACAAGACTATGCACAGTGAAAACAAATTTTTAATTTATTGTTGTTTTTATTTTGATTTGTTTAAATGTCGTGATGTTTATACATTTTTTGCAGTGATTGTGCGATGTTTCAAGCTTTAACGCGCTTATTGGTATTTGTTGGAATTATTATCGGCTGCTTAGTTAATACTTGTTTAGCGGCAAGCGAGAAAAAATTTCAATTTAATATCTCAGAAACTCGCGCAGAACTCTCCTTATTACAGTTTGCTAATCAGGCAAAACTGTCTTTTTTTATTTCATACGAACTGGTTGAAGGGGTAAAAACTAATCCATTGATTGGTGAGTTTACCTTAATACAAGCGGCGAAAATTCTATTTAATCAGACTAAGTTAGTTGGGGGAATTGATGAAAATGGCGCGTTTGCACTAAAAGCTCGAGCTCTGGTCAGCGAGCAAAACGAATTAGTTGCAGAGGAAAAACCGTTAGACCCACCAAGAAACACAGACGAACAAATAGAAACTATTTACGTTAAAGGTATGGACAGCGATTTACCTTACAACTGGCGGTTAAAGCAGGTTTCTGATGGTGTACAAGATCTCATTGACCGTAAACAAATGAACAGTCAGCCATCGCAGAACCTAGCTGAAAATTTGCAAAAAAGTGTTGGAGTGTCTATTTCTCGCAGCATAGGTGAGGGTGGTGATGTATCGGTACGAGGTTTTGGCCCTAACTATAATGTTACAACTGTGAATGGGCGCACTATTGCAACCAGCAAAGCTAATCGCAATTTTGATTTTAGAATTTTGCCGAACGATTTTGTAAAAAACATAGATATTATTAAATCTGCTTCGGCCGACTTAAGTGCCGGTAGCATAGGCGCAAATATCGACATTAGTACAGCACGCCCATTTGATTACGACGGTTTATATGTAGACACGCGTTTTGGTTTAAATACCAGTGAGTTGCGTCCTGAATATGGCACGCATTTATCCAACTTATACAGCAATACTTTTTTTGATGGTCAACTTGGTTTTATGATTGGAGTATTGCGCGACCGTTCATTATATCGGGTTGATCGTTATTCAACCCAAAGGTTAGCGCAATCGAATATCCTACCGGAGAATTTACAAGGGGAAGTCTTAAACCAAAGTGGCGAAGCTGTTGAAGCGAGCACAATTCGCCGACCCCTACGGATGATTTTTGATGTGCAAAATGGTGAAAAGCGTCGCGATAGTATCAACTCAGTGCTGCAGTGGAAAACCGCTATGAGTGGTTTGCATACGCTAGATTTGATTTACGCACGCTTTAAACGCAAATCTTTTTCATCAGGTGTACAAATACCTGGGCAATCACCCAATTATAAAAACGTATTAATAGACGACAATCAGACCTTATTGCAAGCAGATATCTTTGATAACAACCTAGATGCGGTATTTGAACAACAAGTTGAAGATATTGATACATTAGCGATTGGATACAATAGTAAATTTAACTTAAACGGCTGGTGGATTGATTTTGATATTTCACATTCAAAAGCAAATTCGTTCGAAAGTTTAAATGCCTTGATCCCTCATTATGTTGGCGCACAAGATAAAAATATCCATTTAGATTTTACCCAAGGCAATATTTTATCTATGACAACAAATATTCCTTTGGGAGACAGCACACAAATTAGTGCACATTGGAATGGCAAACTCGACTATGTTATTCAAGATACAGTTGATGAAATAAAATTAGACAGCCGCTATTTGTTTGACCAAGGTTTAATTGAAGAAGTTAACTTTGGCATTTCGTATTTTCAGCGTGATAAATCACACAGCCAATATAAATGGAATGACGACTACCAATGTGCACCTTGTGGTGGACTAGTCGATTTACCTAACTATCTATTTCAAGTTATCGAATATCCTGATTATTTAGCAAATGAAAGCGGTGCTAGACCAAATAGGTGGTTAATGTTAACGGATGTTGAAGCTTATAATCTTAAAATTCAGAATATTATGGAAGCTAATGGCATAGTGCCTGATGGGGTTAAATGGAATCAAACCATCTTTGATCCGTCTGCGTCGTACAGCAACTATGAAGAAAATTTGTCGCTGTATGGCAAAATTAAAATGACAGAACAAAGCGAGTATTTTGATTGGCATGCAAGCGCGGGTGCACGTTATTTGGTATTTAATAATACCTCGGAAGGTTTTTTACAAAATGTCGAAAAAATAGATCTCGACCCAAACTCTAGTGACAACGAATTACGCTTAAAGCTAACTTATAGCCAGCCTGAGCCTGCTAAAAGCAATACCGAAAGTCGTTACTTTTTGCCAAGTGCTAATATTGCGCTAGATTTTCGTAACGGTTATCAGCTAAAAGCCGCGGTTGCTAGAGTGATTAGTTTTCCAAACATTGAAGAAATTGGTATTAATAAAAAATTCACTTCAGACGACAGCGGCACTTTGGTGTTAAGCGGCGGCAATTCCAAATTAAAACCTTATTCAGCAACTCAATATGACTTGTCGTTAGAATATTACCAAACAAGTGGTAATGCCTATTCGGCCACTTTATTCCACAAAAATATCGATACCTTTATTGCAACTTCTAGTTTTGAACAAACTTTTCAAGGAGAAGTCAGTGACGCTGTGTTAGAGCGGCGTCCACAAATTGTTGAGTTAGTAAGTACCAGCGAGAATATCTCTGGCGGCAGCATTCTTGGCGTGGAATTGTCATCTAGGTTTGATTTATCCGCTTGGTGTGGTTTTTGTAGCGAGCTCGCGACCGAACTCAACTATACGCAAATACTCAACAATCAAATGAATACAGATCCAATTGAACTGACAGCAGTGCAAGAGCCTGCAAGTGTGATTGAAGGTTTGTCGGAACAGGCGTTTAATTTAAATTTAAATATTAAGTTAGCCGGTTTGTATAGTTATTTGGCATATAGCTGGCGTAGTGATTTTTTAAATGCCCGCCAAGGTACTCGAACCGGTGGTATTCCTGAACATACACGCGCTGCAGGGCATTTAGATTGGCGTTTAGGTTATCAGTTTAATTCTAAGTTTGAAGTGTCGCTGGATGTATTTAATTTAACCCGTAGTTCGCACCTAGAATATGCGGATGTTCGTAACCGTGTCACCCACTTTGAAGACACAGGCATTAGTTATCAACTAGGATTTAGAAAACAGTGGTAGTGTGTTTTTCTTTCTGAATCGTTTAATAGAGTGAGTAGCTAATTTGAGATTGTTATGCATAAGAACGAACAGACCTTTTTAGCGCCATTTATGGCGCTACGTAAGAGTATTGCTCACTATATTTCACGAATTGTTCCACCTGCCGATGTGGAAGATATAGTGCAGGATACCTATGTCAAACTGTGTTCGATTGAAGACAAAGACCCAACTAAATACAACAAATCTTTTTTATATACTATGGCGAAAAACTTAGCCTTAGACCATGTCAAAAAAGCCGATAATAAGCTTACCGACAAGGTAGAAGACGAAAGTGAATTTCATGTAGAAGACAGTGACAAACTTTATAACGAAGCCGTCACCAATGAAAAATTTGCGCATTTTTGCAAAGTTGTCCAACAAATGCCCAGCCAAAGCCGCAAAATTTTTGTATTACGTAAAGTGTATGGGTTTAGTCAAAAAGAGATAGCGGAACAACTCGACATTAGCGTTAATACAGTATCCAACCAATTGGTGAACGGAATGAAACAGTTCAGTAAACTTGAGCAGTCGTTTGCAACGGAAACGAATCCGGTTGACCAACAAGTGAAAAGAGGTGGCTAACATGACAGACAATATTATTCGCATGCCACAAAGAGCAAAACAAGCCGATATCGATGAGCAGGCGCTACATTGGTTGATGGAATTAGATCGCGGCGATATGCCTGCCGAGCGCAAAAAGCAACTGCAAATCTGGTTAGCTAAATCGCCAGCGCATAAATATAGCTTTTTAGCACATGCTAAATTATGGGATGAATTAGATGTAATGGCAGAGCTTGCCGATATTATTCCGTATCAAACCCCGCAAGTAAAAGCAGCACAACCTAAATACTATTTGTATGCGGCGTCTGCTTTGATTGCCTGTTTTATGCTGGCTTTTTTAACTAGCCCTGTTTGGTTGTCTGATGCGCAACAACCGCAGATAGTGCAACAAACTGTGGTTGAACAAATTTATGCAACCAGCAAAGGTGAAATGCGTACTTTTGTATTGGCCGATGGCTCTGAAGTTAGTTTAAATACAGATAGTCAGATAGTTGCTAAATACGATCAGAATTATCGTAATATCGAATTGGTGAAAGGTGAGCTGCATATCAAGGTTGCGCATAACCAAGACAAACCATTGAATATTTTGGTGGAAGACAAAATGATTCAGGCGGTTGGTACTGCATTTAATGTGCAGTACTTAGCTAAAAGTGAAATTGAGTTAATTGTTTCTGAAGGTAAAGTTATGGTCGCAGATAGTGGGTTGCTACAAGATAAAGTTAACTTCGCGAAAATGACGCAACCTTTACAACAAACTTTGTTATTAAGAGCTGGACAAAAAATTGCGATAGATTCCCAGCGCTCAATTAATAGTTTAAAAGCCCGGGTTGAAGATGTGTCGGCCAAACTAGATATTAATTTGTCGTGGTTAAGTGGTAGCGTAACCTTTTCTGGTGAGCCTATGGCACAGGCGATTGAACAGGTTAATCGTTATTTACAACAGCCAATTTATTTGGCCGATGAAGAAGTAAAAAATATCCGAGTAATTGGCCGTTTTGAACATGGAAAACTCGACAGTTTTTTACAAGATCTTGAGCGTAATTTTAATGTTTCTTTAGTGAAAAACGAGCAAGGAGAAATTTATTTAAGCAAAAAATAAATTTTTTGCTTTTGGTTTAGTGCATTTTTAGCAGTCAATCGTTTTATCTAGTAGATATGTGAATATCTAATTAATAAATGTTTATATAATTGTTGTTATTTGTAAGTAAACATTCAGATCAAATACGTAAACGATAAAGAGAAGAATATGAAAGCTTCAAAAATGCACTTTAAATTTTCAGCAATCGCGCTGGCCACACTAACCGCATTTTCAGCACAGCAATCCCAAGCTGCTCAAAACGAGCAAGATGACGCAGACAAAGAACCCGAAGTTATTATGGTAACAGGCCTAAGAAACAGCTTAGGCATGGCGGCCGACCTTAAACGTTCATCTGATTTAGTTGTAGAGTCAATTGTGTCGGATGATATTGGTAAATTCCCAGATTCAACGACCGCAGCAGCGCTGCAACGTGTACCCGGTATTCAAGTTGTAATGGGTGACAATAACGAAGTTGTTAGCCCATTAATTCGTGGTATCGGCGATATCTTAACTACCTTAGATGGTCGCGAAATTTTCACTGGTGTTGGCCGTGGATTTGCGTTCCAAGACTTACCGGCTGAAGCTTTATCTGGCGCTGATGTATACAAATCAAATACAGCAGATTTAACTCAAGGTGGTGTTGCTGGTGTGATTAATTTGAAATTACACAAACCACTTAATTTTAAAGAAGGTGTCACTACAGCTTTAAATGCACGTATTTTTAAAGGTAGTAACGAAGACTCACCAAGTTATGCAACAGGTGCTTTAGTTTCAAATCGCTGGTCAACTAGCTCAGGTGATGAGTTCGGTGCATTGTTAAACGTTTCTTACTCAGACATTAACTTCGACCGCCCGGTTTCGTTTAACTGTGATCCTCGATCTGGTTCAAATGGCCCTGCAGGTGGTGATGGCGTAATCCTACCAACTTGCGTGGGTGGTGTGAGCCAATATGGTGACTACCAAAGACCACAGTTTAATACTGCACTACAATGGCGTATGCCAAGTGGCCTAGAGCTGTACCTAGACGGTATCTACACAGAGTATAAGTCGCGTTGGGAATCAGACTTTGTATTTTCCGACATCTTCGCAGCACAAAGTATTACCAATAAAAAAGCTTCAACTAATTGTGCGCAATACAGCATAGATGGTGCGGGTTTTTATGCCGCGGAAAATGGTCAGCTACAAGACTTGTGTATTGCTGAATCAGCCACTTTTAACAATGTTCCGGGTTTGTCGAGTACCCAAGCAAAAGACAGTGGCACAGATCAATATTTAATTGCGACCGGTGCTCGTTATAAACAAGACGATTACGAATTAGATTTTGACGTTTCATATCAAAGATCCCACACACATAATCGCACCATAATTGTTGATATCGGTAAACAAATCGACAAAGTAGATGTAGTGGTCGACGCTGGTGGTTATGGCACCACAACTATGCCGGGCGACCCATTAAGTGTGGCTGATGACTTTAGATTTGCTAATGGTTTATTCCAAGATTTAAATGATGCGGTCGGGACTATGTTTGCGGCTGAAAGTAACGGTAAATACTTTTTACAAGACAGCTTCTTAAAAGAATTACAATTTGGTGTACGTTATGCCGATCGTGAATCTGTATTTAGAGCAAATGCGCCAGGCGGCCCAGCTGCACCAGGTGGTAACCGTGTAACTTTAGTTGATTCTGTTGGTTTACCAGATGACTTTTTAATTCCGTCACCCACTAGCATTCCATACATCAACGGCGGTCAAAAATGGATGACACCAGATAGAGATTTTCTACTCGACCATACAGATGTTTTACGTGACATTTATGGCGCAGAGCCAGGCGATCCAGCTTGGGCACCTGAAAGAAATTACGATGCAACTGAACAAACTTTATCTGCCTATTTACAAGGTAAATATGCCACTGAAATTGGCAACTTTTATGTCGATGGTTTAATTGGTTTACGTGCGACCCGTACTTCACGTGACTTAACTGGTACAGGTTTAGTTAGGCCAGCACCAACAGATGCTAACCCAAACCCTGCAGCAGAGCCAACAACTGTCACTAATTCAACCAGTGAAACGACATTATTACCAAATGTCAGTGCAAGAGTTGAATTAACCGATGATTTGCAATTGCGTGTAACAGCGGCAAAAACTATTTCACAACCTGCTTTTGGTGATTTAAACCCAGGTTTAACTTATGAAGTGCCACTTAACGCTAATATTCGTCCAAACGGCGGTGGTGGTAACCCTGAGTTAAAACCACAAAAATCAACAGCATATGATGCAACCCTTGAGTATTACTTTGCGCCAACTAGTTATGTTGCGGCGGCGGTTTATTATCGTACATTGAACGATAGAGTGATGGCACAAACCACCACAGAAACCATAGATGGTATTGAATACAATATTTCACGCCCTCGCAACGCGGCTGACGCCACTTTGCAAGGTCTCGAACTATCGACTCAAATGTTTTTAGATTCAGTATTTAAAGACTTACCAAGTGCACTTGATGGTGTTGGTTTTATGGCTAACTTTACTTTAGCCGATAGTGAAATTACCACTGATGGCGACCCATTAGAAGGTGAGCCACTACAAGGTGTGTCTAAATACAGCTATAACTTAGGTTTGTTATATGAGAACCATGGTTTTACTGGTCGTATGGTGTATACCTTCCGTTCAAAATATAGTGAAGCATTACTTAATACCATTCGCCCAGTAGGTGCAGGTCCACAATTTAACATGGTTAAAGACACTGGCCGTTTAGATTTTTCACTTGCTTATGACTTAAGCGAAAGTCTGACCGTTTCAGTAGATGGTACTAACCTAACTGGCAATAAGTACTACAGCTACTTTGAAACAGAAGCTTTCCCACATGATGTGCGTGACGACGAAAAAACCATAGGTATGAGTATTCGCGCCAAGTTCTAAGGTGTTCTCCCAACCAAGTGGTTCAGCCGTTTTCGGCTGTGCCACTTTACTTAAGTAATTAGTGAATCTGTATTATGAACGTTTTCCGAATTTTGTCGGCAGCTTTGCTGCTGGTTAGCAACATCAGTTTGGCTGGACAGCCAAATCCACCGGGGCAAGTGCAAGCCGGTGAACAAGCAAAACATCAAGCCTATTTATTCGCGCATATGACGCATGAAGATTATGGCCGTCTATATTACTCAGTTAGTTTAGATGGCCTACATTGGTATAGATTAAACGACAGCAAACGCGTGTTTAACGACTATCAAGGCCACCCGGATATCACACAAGGGCCGGACGGCACTTATTACATTGCCGGTAATACCAGTGATTCGTCGCCGGATATTAATATTTGGCGCTCCAAAGATTTAGTTCAGTGGGACAAACACGCTACTTATCGACCGAATTTACAAGCAACGCCAAACTACAGCCAAGCTTTACAACGAATTGGTGCACCAAAACTTTTTTATGACAAAGCGTCAGAGCAGTTTGTGATGAGCTGGCATACACCACATTTAAATGGCACTGAAGAAGACCCAGAACGTTATTGGAACAGCCAACGCACTTTGTACGTAACATCAAAAGACTTAAAACATTTTTCAGCACCACCACAAATGTTATTTGATTGGGACATAGGCACAATTGATGTGTTTATTCGTCAAGCTGAAGGGCAATACTGGAGCATTATCAAAGATGAAAGATATCCAACTTTAGATTGGCCAACTGGTAAAACCGTGCGTATTGCCAGTTCAGATAATTTATTTGGTCCATACCGTAATTTAAGCGCGCCAATTAGCCCGAATTTCCGCGAAGCACCTATGTTAATTCCATCACCTAATGGTAAAGCTTGGTATATGTATTACGAGCAATATCCCGGTGTTTCATATGGTTTGTCGGTTGCGGATAGTTTACAGGGGCCTTGGTACCAAATTTCGGGTTATACCTTCTTTGCTGATTGGGACAAGTATTCAATGCCTGAACAATTGCGCCATGGCTGCATGATCACGATTTCTAAAGCTGAATACGACAAGTTAGTTACACATTTTGGCATTGATAAAAGTGGTAAATAACTAACATGAACAAATTGGCAAAGTTGAAATTTACCCTTGTGTTGCTGGCGAGCATTAGCTTGTTCAGCAACCAACTGAACGCTAAGTGGTCGGCGCAAGCAGACGTTATGTTAACGCCTTGGGGAGAACAAATTACTCCTGACAATGTGTGGCAACAATATCCGCGTCCGCAGTTACAAAGACAAAACTGGCTTAACTTAAATGGCTTGTGGCAATACGCTGTAGTTGATCGCAAAGCTGCTGAGCCAAAAGATTGGCAAGGCGACATTCTTGTACCTTTTGCCATCGAGAGTCCACTTTCTGGTGTCGGCAAAAGGCTTGAGCAACAAGCTTTGTGGTATCAAACACAATTTAATTTTAACCACAGCACTAAACAAGCGCATATTCTGCATTTTGAAGCAGTCGATTATGCCTGCAAAGTGTGGCTAAACGACCAATATGTTGGTGCACATCAAGGCGGTAATTTACCATTTAAATTTGATGTTAGTGCAGCGATAAAAAATGGCGCAAATAAACTGATTGTGCGGGTAATTGACGACACTGACGCGGCAGACAGATATCAACTGCGTGGTAAACAAACCCAAGATAATCGTGGCATTTGGTACACACCTGTTTCTGGTATTTGGCAAACAGTTTGGCTTGAGAGTGTTCACCCTACGCATATAGATTCTTTAAAAGCAGTGGCTCAAGCAAATGGCCAACTCAAGGTCGGATTAAACTTAGCCAATAACAAGCAAGGTATTAGCGCTAAATTAGATGTGTTGTTTAATAACCAACGTATTGCCTCAGCTACTTCGAACAATGCTGAATTTAATTTGCACTTGAATAAAGTTAAAACTTGGAGCCCAGATAAGCCTAATTTGTACGACTTAAAAATTCAGCTGTTCGATGCCAACCATAAACTAATTGACACTGTTACTTCGTATGTTGGATTTAGAACCGTCGGACGGCAGCAAGATGCAAACGGCAATTGGTTATTTACTTTAAATGGACAGTCAATATTCCATTGGGGACCGCTTGATCAAGGTTGGTGGCCGGATGGTTTGTTAACGCCGCCGAGCGAAGCCGCGGTTTTGTATGAAATGGATTACTTAAAACAAGCTGGTTTTAACATGATCCGCAAACACAAAAAGGTTGAGTCACGCCGTTATTATTACCTTGCCGACAAAATGGGTTTTCTCGTTTGGCAAGATCAGGTTTCTGGCGGTGTAGATACCAATGGCGGTAAACAAGAATGGCCGATTTGGCATCAAACTTCACAAACTTACCCAGACCGTATGCAAGGTGAAATTGAAGCACATTGGCCAACATGGGCGCATCAACAATACATGGATGAATTAACAATCATGTTGGATGTTTTATCCAACCACCCAAGTATTGTGGTTTGGACTACCTTTAACGAGCGTTGGGGACAACACAACACGTTAAAAGTGGGCGAGTTTGTTGAGCTGTATGATCCAACTCGGCACTTGAATATTGCCAGTGGTGGTAACTTTTTCCCAATTGGTGACATTGCTGATGCGCACCATTATCCAGAACCTAAGTTCTTATTAGATGCTAAAGAGTTTACTGGTTATATCAAAGTGGTTGGCGAATTTGGTGGTCATGGTTGGCCAGTTAAAAACCATGTTTGGGCACCGGATAGAGAAAAGATGATTTATGGCAACATGCCAAAAACACTCAGTGAATATCAGCAAAGGTATATTCGCTCAATCAATAACTTAGGCGAATTGAAGAAACGCGGTATTGCGGCAGGCGTGTATACCCAAACCAGTGATGTTGAAACCGAAATTAATGGCTTATTAACTTATGATCGCAAAGCGCAAAAGTTAACGGCTGAACAATTAAAACAAATACATCAATCCGCTGGGTTAATTGAATAATAGGCAAAGCAGGTAAAAATATGAAACTCCATACAATTACAAAAAATGTGTTAGCAGCTTTAGGTTTAGTTGGTTTAGTCGCAAGTGTACAGGCTGCGCAGCTCAAAGTGAGTGACATCAGAATAGATGGGCAAAAGCAGCAAGTGAGTAAAAAAGTAAAACACCAATCTCAAGCTCAATTGTTATTGGCTGAAGAAAGAGCGTCTTACCAAGTAAGCGCCGAAATAAAACTCAATGACAGCGGCAGAGCCGGTTTAATCTTTCGTTCATTTGCGGGACAACCGGGTTACACCACAGGCTTAGATACAGCTAAACAAAGTGTCTTTTTAGCCACAACAGATAAAACAATTACTGAAAAGAATTTTAAAGTGGATAAAAACAAGTGGTACAAACTCAAGCTGTTGGTGCGCAATAACCACTTTGTTTTATATATCGACGACCAAGTTATTCGCTCGGATGCTTATCCTATGTATGACGCGGTTGATAATAGCTATAGCTCAGGCCAACTCGGTTTATTTTCAACTTCGGATGATGCGCAAATCCGCAATGTTGAAGTAACAGATTACCAACCAAAAAATGAGTTGGTTACTTATACTAACCCTGTGCAATTAAACTGTGCTGATCCGGGTTTATTAACTTATCAATCAACTTATTACGCTTATTGTACCTACACGCCAGATTTTCCAATGATGCGTCGGGGCATTCGTTTGTATACCTCTAAAGATTTAGTGAATTGGCAAGACCAAGGTTTTGTTTTAAAAAACGAAGATTCGTGGGGCACTTCACGTCATTGGGCACCAGATGTAGTTGAGAAAGACGGCAAATTTTATATGTATTACGCGGTGGATGAGCGTATTGCAGTTGCAACTTCCGACTCACCTATGGGGCCATTTGTGCAAAAAGTCCAACAGCCTATGCAACCTGATTCAATCAAAATTGATGCGCATGTATTTACCGATGACGACGGCAAACGTTATTTCTACTACGTTAGTTTCGACAATGGTAACCACTTATGGGGTGCTGAGCTAAATGACGACATGATGTCGGTAAAACAATCGACTATGACACATTTAATTGCACCAGTAGAGCCGTGGGAAACCCATATGGCGAATGTTGCAGAAGGTGCAGTTGTGATTAAACACAAGGGCTACTATTACATGACTTATTCGGGTAGCCATTTTGAAAGCCCACATTATTCAATTGGTTATGCGGTAGCTGAACACCCATTGGGGCCGTGGAAAAAATATTCAGGTAATCCAATTATGAAGTCGACCACTTATGCGCATGGCACTGCCCATCATAGTTTAGCTAAATCACCTGACGGTAAAGAATGGTTTGTGGTTTATCACCAACATTACAGCTTAACCCAAACTGAACCACGCAAAATTTCAATCGACCGTATGCGTTTTGTACCACTAACAAATGGCCCTGATATTTTACAAACTTGGGGGCCAACTGTTACACCTCAGCCTCTGCCTAGCGGTGTAGTGGAGCAGTAATTATGTTTAAAACAAATAAAACAAGTTTGGCGCTCGCTTGCATGAGTACGCTGTTGTTGAGTGCCTGTCATCAAGCTAAGGTAAATCAATCTTTATCTGGCGTTGAAGTTTCAGCTGAAAAATGGGGTGAAGCGGATAAGCAAACTGTGCATTTATATACGCTGAAAAATAGCCAAGGTATGACAGTTAAATTGTCTGATTGGGGCGGTTATATTCAGTCGATTATCGTGGCTGATCGCAAGGGGGAATTTGCTGATGTCTTGGTTGGCTACGATAGTTGGGATGAATATTACAACGACTGTTGTTATGCAGGGCCAATTGTAGGGCGTTTTGGTAATCGTATTGGCAAAGCACAATTCAGCATTGACGGACAAACTTACCAGTTATCGGCCAATGATGGTGGTGCGAATAAAGATATCAATCAACTGCACGGTGGTTTTAAAGGTTTACACAAAAGGCTTTGGCAAAGTGAGTTAATCGAAAATGGTGTGCAACTAAGTTATCTATCGAAAGATGGTGAAGAGGGTTATCCGGGCAACTTGCAGATAAAACTCAACATCACTTTATCTGATGATAATGAATTGCAGTTTGAATACTTTGCGACCACAGATAAAAAGACTCATGTGAATTTAACTTCGCATACTTATTTTAATTTATCTGGTGATATGCAAACGGACATTGAACAGCATGTGTTGCAGATTAACGCTAATAAAATCACCCCAGTTGATCAATATTTAATACCAACTGGCGAGCTTGAACCTGTAGTTGGGACGCCATTTGATTTTACCTCGGCTAAAAAAATAGGCCGAGATATCCGCCAACCGAATAAGCAGCTTAGATACGGCGGTGGGGTTGACAAACAACATGGTGGTTACGATCACAATTGGGTATTTACTGACTACGACGGCAGTTTAAAAAATCAGGTGAGTTTGCACGATCCTGTCAGCGGCCGTTTGTTAGAAATTTATACCCAAGAGCCAGCTATCCAGTTTTACTCGGGTAATTTTATGGACGGCACTATGTTGGGCAAAAACGGCCAGCCAGTTAAGTTTCGTTATGGCTTAGCGCTTGAACCTCAGCATTACCCTGATAGCCCAAATCAAGCTAGTTTCCCGTCGACTTTATTAGTGCCGGGCGATACTTATCACACCATTTCAAGCTACAAGTTTAGCGTTAAATAATTGAGGCATTACATGACTACCAATAAAACATTAATCGCATTGTTACTAACAGCTACAGTAGCCGCTTGTAGCAGCTCTTCTGGTTCGGCAGATCCTGAAACTCAATTGCCTGATAACGGCAATCAATTAACAGTACAACAGCAGTGTGAACTCGATACTTTTACCAATGCTGAACAAGCGGCCAATATTCAAATCGACTGGTTACAAGACACAGTACAGTTTGTTAATTCTGGGGTGTATTCGCGTATACATAAATTGGCTGACGGTCGACTTATTTTAGTTTATAGCGACGGCCCAGCTGTGGTTTATCGGGTTAGTGATGACAATGGTGATACTTGGCAAGCTGAACAAACTGTTGCTAGTGGCGGCGATTTATATAACTACACTAATGCTGAATTTATTGAGCTGGCAGATGGCAGTTGGGTATATGGTTGGAATGCTAGGCCTAAAGTAGACAATGGCGCTGAAACCTTCCAAATTAAGCTGGCTATCTCCTACGATAAAGGCAGTAGTTGGCAAGCTGAACAGCTGATTTTCGCAGCGGCAAACAAGTTTGATCAAGGAGTGTGGGAACCAGCATTTTTGCAGTTGCCATCGGGGGAATTACAAATTTATTTCGCCAACGAATTTCCGTTTGGTGGCACTAGCCATGACCAAGAAATTAGCATGAAACGTTCGTTTGATAATGGTGTTACTTGGGGTGATGTCGAAACTCTGTCGTATCGCCAAGGTAGTCGTGATGGTATGCCTGTGCCAATTTTACTCAATGACCAGTCAGAAATTGTTTTTGCAATTGAAGATAATGGTATTGCGGGTGAATTTAAGCCTGTGACTATTCGCAGTAACTTAGCGGATAATTGGATGTCAGGTGTGGTTGATGCTAATAGTTCGCAGCGTGAACATGCGTTAGCACCAGCCGCTCAGCTTGATCATGGTATTTATGCGGGTGCACCTTATATTGCACAGCTACCAACGGGTGAAACTATATTATCTACCCAAACATCACAATGTCGCAAAGGCACTCTGGCGTTTATGCGTGTATATATGGGTGATGCTCAGGCGCGTAATTTTGCTTATCCAACTACACCATTCACAACAGATTTAGTTAAAGAAGATGGTGAGTCTTTGTGGAATGCGGTTACCGTAATTGACCAAGATACTATTATTGCCACTAGCTCGATTAATACCGGTGATGCAAGCACACCAAACGGTATTTATGTTGTGAAAGGCAAGATAACTCGCAACTAACCCTTCTAACAACTCTAATTTAAACCTTGTAATCAAGCACAGTACAAAATCATTGATTTTGTACTGTGCTTTTGTGCGCGCAAAATTTGTTTATTTAACCTGAAGATAAGGAGGTGGCCATTCTTAAATAAATTTCTATTGGGGGAACAGTCTGAAATTTAAATTTAATTAATTAAGGTAAAACACTATGAAAAGAATAATGGGTTTTTTAGCTATATTGTTGTTTGCTCAAGCACAAGCAGCAGAAGTATTGTTTGAGGATGAAACTTCGTTTTATCCGCGCATGGTTAGGCTTGCACACAATGGTGCTGCCAACAACACAATTATTGCCAGCTTTGATGTTATCAGCGCTGGTTACATTTATAAAAGCACAGACGACGGACAAAGTTGGAGCAAAATCGCCACCATCAACGAAAACGGTTTTGCCAATACCTGTTGCAGTGAATTGTATGAAATGCCGGTAAATATGGGCTCAACGACTGCAGGTACTTTGTTTTGGGCTGTGTCTGCACACAATGGCACACCGCCAGCAAGTCGTGAAATCAAAATATATAAAAGTACCGACCAAGGGCAAAGTTGGAGTTATTTATCCTCGCCTGTCTCTGGCGCCACTGGCTTATGGGAAGCCGAATTTATAATTGATGACTATGGTCGTTTAGTTATGTATTACGCCAGCGAAGAGCATAAAGGTAATGGTTACAACCAATTAATCGCACATAAAATTTCCACGGACGGTGGAGTTACTTGGGGGAGTGAAGTCATTGATGTAGCAATGAATGATACCATTCAACGCCCAGGCATGCCGACCATAACCCAGCTACCAAATGGCGATTATGTGATGGTGTACGAAATATGTGGCTCTACTTACAATTGCGATACCTTCTATAAAAAATCAAGTGATGGTTTAAATTGGGGCACAGTGTCGCATCCGGGCACTCGAATTGAATCTGTTTCTGGTCATCACTTCTCTCATGCACCAACCATCACTTGGATTGACAATGGCACAGCGAATGGTGAGCTGGTTGTTGGTGCTCAGGTGTTAAGAGATTCAGCTAATAATGATGTATATAAACAGCATAGTGTTTATATGGTAAACAGCAGCAATGGTGATGGTTTATGGGCAGAGCGCGCGGCACCTTTATTTGTGCCGAGTGATGGCACTAACCCATGTAACAGTTATAGCCCGCAGTTTTTACCGCGTTTAAATGGTAATGAAATTATTCATATGACCAACAAAGAGTGTCGTATGTATTCAGATATTGGCGCGTTTAATATGCCGGTTAGTGAAGGCGCTTACCGACTTGTGGCTAAACATAGTGGTAAAGCTTTAGATGTAAATGGTTGTTCAACAGCGAGCGCTGCGAATGTGCAACAATGGCCTTGGACAGGTGGTGAATGTCAGCGCTGGGATCTTGAATATTTAGGCAACGGCGACTACAAAATCACCTCGATTAATAGCGGCCAAGCGTTGGAAGTGAATGCCTGCAGCACCAGCAATGGTGGTAATGTTCAACAGTATCCGTGGAATGATGCAGATTGTCAGAAATGGAAAATAGAACCTGTTGGTGGTGATTATTTCCGTTTAGTCAATAAAAACTCAGGCCTAGTATTGGATGTTGATGCTTGTTCAAGTTCTGATGGGCAAAACGTGCAGCAGTGGCAATGGTTAGCTGGTGATTGCCAACAATGGAAGTTAGAGCCTGTTAGCCCAAATGCAATTAATAGCGGTGAATACAGCATTACCTCAAAAAACAGCAATAAGGTATTAGACGTTGCTGGTTGTGGTACAACAGCGGGTGATAATGTGCAGCAATGGCCTTGGAGTGGTGCTAATTGTCAGCGTTGGATTCTTGATGCAACTTCTGATGGTTTTTATCAAATCATTTCTAAACATAGCAATATGGCATTAGACGTCGATGGCTGTTTAGCTGTCAATGGGCAGAATGTTCAACAATGGACAACAGCTAATGCGGATTGTCAAAAGTGGGGATTTGAAGAGGTTGAAAGTGGCTTTTATAAAATATTCTCAAAAAATGGTGGCAAGGTGTTAGATGTCAATGCTTGTTCCACTGCTGATGGTGCTAATGTACAGACTTGGCAATGGTTAGGCGGTGATTGCCAGCGCTGGTCGTTAAGCGCGTTTTAATTCAGCCTACTTGTTATTTTGTTGAGTAGTCGAAAGCCACTTGCTTGTTAGCAAGTGGCTGTTGTTCTTTAGCTCTGTGTTTTTAAACTTCTTGCCATTTTTCTTTAACTTCTAAAGCCAGCCATTGTCCGGCTGGACAATTCATGTTTTAAATTATTGGAAGGTAATACCCAGCCCAGTTTATCCAATCAGTATTTGGTCTCTACCTCATTTAAAGTCTTAATTTTAATATTGCGATAAAATACTTCTGCGCCTTCGGCCTGTAATAAAATTTTGCCTTCGGTCAGTGGTTGCCAATGACGGTTCTGGTAATCCCATTTTTTAAAGTTGCCAATACGCATATTAACAACACCATTAACAATATGAATCGCTTGATCTTCTCGCACAATAATTTCCATGGTGTTCCAGCCGTCAATTTCAGCATCGTTAACTTGTTTTATACGGGTAATTTTATCCGGTTTGCCAATGGGTAAAAAATCTTGCACTGGATAGTATGGGTTGTATTCGTAGTAAGTTACTGTGCCTTTTGGGTTGATAACTAATGAATTAGGTTTTAGCCATGCACTCATTTGTGTACCAATTGCATAGGCATCACCACTTTCGCCTTGTTGAATTTGGCTTTCCATACTCAATGGCCAAGCAGGTTTACCTTTGCCATGTACGTGATACAACAAGCCGGCATCCTTTAACAGGTTTAATCTGGGCTCAAATTTGGCTTCACCCCATTTATACTCAAGTGACAAATGATAATTTTTAAAGCGCTGTTTAGTTGTGATGGCCGCAAACGCTTGTTGGCTGCCATGCGGTTTGCCAGCATATACATGAATAACGCCGTTCTTTACGACAAAATAATCTTCGGCTTTATCGCCCGGTTGAGCATTTTTAATCAAGCTGGCATTCCAGCCGCTTAAGTCTTTACCGTTAAATAAACTTTGCCATTGTGCCGCTAAAACTGTGTTTGTACTCAGCGACGTGATTAAGATCAGACTGTTAATCGAGGGTTTCATATCCGCTCACCTGTTATAATTGATAATGTATTACAATTAAATAGTATTTGATTAACACGCTGTTTGAGATGACATTTTGTGCCTAATTAACCCTAAAACCGCTCAATAGGTCCAAAGGCACTAATGCTCTAAGCTAATCATAGTGATATTCGATTGCTGTAATTGAGTATTTAAAATCACGGCTTTAGTGCGCTTGATTGCCAACACTTCACCTATGTATTTTAATCTGTCTAAAACTAAATGATGGGTTTTTTGGGTTAATTGATAACAATAGATACTGCGCATATGCGCATGTATATTCTTTTTGTAATAGATACACTGATCGTCAGCATCAATTAACGTCGCCTTGGTTGGAAAGTCGCTTTCGATTTCATCAGCTCTACCTGCTTGGATGGAATATAGACTTGAGCTATTGCGGGGATGGTAAAAAAGATGCTCAGCGTTAAAAACCAACTGGCTATCAAATGGAATATCAAGCAATTTTTTGTCACCGTTAATAAGCGATTGTTGCCAAAAACGCGTGCGCTCTGTATTGTCATCAGCGTATACGAATGTTGTTGCATCGTTTATAAAGCCCAATGGTTTCTTCAGTAAATTAGCCGTAATCAATTTAGTTAAATGGGCGTTGTTAATTTGGTATAAGTAAACACTGTCATCTGCTTTGAATAACAACTTGCTGTCGTCATTACTCCAACTGAGATGAGAAATATTCAGCGCCGAATTAAAATAAGTTAGTTGTTTAGGCGTCAGTTTTTTATCCAACAAAAATACTTGGTTGTGACCATTCGCATTGGACACAAATGCTATTTTACCTTGCTCATTGGACAATGAAGCATCAGTTTGATCGCCATAGTTTGGGGCAACCTGAGATTGTTTTTGCTGTTTTATATTAACTATCTCAATTTGCTGGTTTTTTTGATGTGACAATATCAACAATGCTTGCCGCGTTTGGTTATACGAAATATGTACCGGTTGGCTGTTATAAGGTAATGAATGGCGAAGTTTTTGTTTTTGACCATTTAACGAATAGCGATATATGGCATTGTCTTGGTGCAGTACCCATAAATCATCTTCGTTACGCCATTGCATCGAGACAGCTGGCTGCAAGCTGGCAAAAGTGGTAATTGGTTTGTGCGATTTTTTATCCAGTACTTGAATTAAAAACTGTTTGTTGTCTTTTATTACGAAAGACAAATATTTTGAATTAACCGCAAAATGCCGAATTTGGTGTTTTGATTCTATATAGGGCGTTATTTTCCCATTTTTTACATCTAATTGATCTAACTGATAAAACAACTCTCCATGTAACGTGCGACTGACAATCAGTTTGTTTTCGTCTAACCAAGCGAGTGTATCGTATCTATACGTATCATCAGCAAGCAGGTTTGAATCTAGATTTATCTTGTCGCAGGCTGTATCTATATTAAACATTTGCAACCGCGATTGATTATCAAACCAGCCGACGACTAACCGGTTAAAATTAGGCGACCAAACAAGTTGAAACTCCCTTCCAAAATAATGATTATTGCTTAGTAAATAAGTCGCTGTTTTTTCATTACGCCAATTTTTTAAAATTAGGCTGAGGTTATTTGAATTTAAATTTACTGAAGCAATACAAGTTGGATGTTGTGCGTTTAAATAGACAACGTCGCTTGCAGACGCGTCGCTTATTTCATTGCTGTTTTTGCTGGAAAAGCTAATCAATAAAAAAGCGACAAGGATTAAGCTTAAAATACTTAATAGCCAAATCATATGCGGTTTAATCAAACTAAAAATATTTAAAGCAGGCTTCAACGGGGTGGCTTCTAATCGAGTTGGCGGGACAACTAACATATAACCGCGTTTGGATATGGTTTTAATATAGCCCGTAGTTGATTCGGTTTTACCCAGCGCTTTGCGTAAAATTGAAATATTACGTTGTACAGATTGATTAGACACTATGGTTTCGGGCCATACGTTTTTATTTAAATCGTCAACTGTGACGATATTTGGATATTGTTTAATAAGTTGCAGTAATACCCCGCTGGTTTTAGGTTCGAGTGAAATCTTCTGGTGTTGTTTGCTCAATGTATTGAGATGTGGGTGAAAAACACAGTCGCCTAACTGATAGCTGGTATTGAACTCATCCACCTTAATACCTCAATTAAAATAAAATATGTTATTTATATAATACAAATATTACCACAAACACATCCGTTCTCAATTATTTTATTAAACTAAATAACAACAACTTAAGTATTTCTTAAGAAATACATTAGCTAAAAAATATTCAATATTCAGCTTTTATTCAAGTTGTTTGTCAATTAAGTATTTATCTTTGTTACAACACATTTAAATTAGGAGTAGTCATGATAAAGTTAATATTGATATCCAGCTTATTTTTGTCTTTTGTCGCTAGTGCGAACAATCCTTTGTTTTGGGGAGCCGATCCATCTGCAATCGTCGCGCAAGACGGCCGAATTTTTATTTATCCAACTAACGATAAAAAGAAATGGGACGATCAAAAAGACTGGCATGTATGGTCATCAAGCGATCTAGAGAACTGGACTGATCATGGTGTTATATTTGATACCACTGCGTCAAAGTGGGGCATAGACAATGCTTGGGCGCCAGATATAGCATATAAAGACGGTTGGTACTATTTTTACTATTATTTTCAAAATGGTAAAAATATTCAAGGTGGGATCGGTGTAGCAAAAAGCCAAAACCCTGAAGGACCATTCACTGAAGTGCATGGCAAAATGTTGGTAAAAGGTCACGATCCAGCATTATTTATGGACGAAGACGGTACTGCGTATATGTACTTGCAAGATAAAGTGCATGTATTAAATCCCGACATGGTAACGCTTAAAAATCAAAAGGCGATCGACATTAAGTTAGATTACCGTCCAACTAAATTTGAAGCCGCTTACGCCTTTAAACGTAAGGGTATTTATTACTTTACCATTGCGCGTGATTGGAACAACCTTATTTATTACACCTCAGACTCGCCACTTGGACCATTTAAGTACCAAGGTGATTTTATGCGTCCATATGGCGGAAATAACCACCATTCAATTATCGAGTATGAAGGTAATTGGATCATTTTTTACCACGAATGGGCTCCAACCGAAAGTGACAAGCACAATCGCCGAGTACGTGCTGATTACCTGCATTTTAATGAAGACGGTACGATTAAACAGGTTGAAATTACCGAGCGTGGCATTTGGAAAAAGAAATAGGAGATACCCATAATGTTTAAAATAAGTAGT
Source organism: Catenovulum adriaticum (assembly GCF_026725475.1). Classification (NCBI taxonomy): domain Bacteria; kingdom Pseudomonadati; phylum Pseudomonadota; class Gammaproteobacteria; order Alteromonadales; family Alteromonadaceae; genus Catenovulum; species Catenovulum adriaticum. Next base: position 531,583 of record NZ_CP109966.1, on the reverse strand, counting down.
ATAAAAAAACAAACCTCAGTGTTGATGCTATCCATAGTCAGTTTAATCACTGCTTGTAACGCTGTGCCCGATCACCATAATAAACAAACAATTGAAAAAGATAACCAGAAGACACAGAATGTACAGGCTGGTTTTTCTACTGAAACACTTTCTGTTGGTCATGGAAATGAAGTGCCACGCTATTTTACGCTAGATGAAAAAGGTAGGGCGGCACTCAAAAATCACGACCAAGCGGTCAATATATTTACACCAAAATTCTTTCTACGCGATCCTTACATCATGTTAGGCCCCGACAATTATTACTATCTAACCAATACAAGGTTGGCGAATATTTTAGGTGGCGGTAAATACGATTACTTGAATGAAGGTGTTGAAATTTGGCGCAGTAAAAACTTAGCTGACTGGGAATTATTAGGCGTACCAGTGCGTCTTAAACAGTTATCAAACCTAGACGCTATGTTAGAAAAGTTAAAAAATAAACAGCACAATAATGGCAAACCTTTGTTGTGGGCGCCCGAATTACATTATATTGACAACAAATGGTACATCACCCACACCAGTAACGCACAACAGGCAGTTTTGTGGGTAGCCGACGATGTGATGGGGCCATACAAAGAGGCAATCAGTGCCAGTAAATTCGGTCACCGCCACGACCCAACACTTTACCAAAATCATGACGGGAAAAATTACTTATTATACCGCGCAATAGAAGCTGTTGAAATGACAGAAAACTGGGATGATTTTATCGGTAAACCATGGAAGATAAATCCAGCAGACCGAAAAATAGGTCACGAAGGTACTTATGTTATTAAAATTGATGACACTTACGTTATTTTTGGTACTGCATGGAGCACAGACAAAATGCGTCATGGTAGCTATAATCTCTATTATGTTACGGCCAAAAGTATAAAAGGGCCTTATTCTAAGCGAAAATGGGTCGGGCGCTTTTTAGGCCACGGTACGCCGTTTCAAGATAAACAAGGGCGTTGGTGGATTACCGCGTTTACCAACGGTAAATATGTCCCTTTCAAGCAACTTATGCAGCAATCTCGTCAAGATGATAAGGCCTACACTATGACTCCAACTGGTGCTATGTTGGTGCCTGTTGAAATATATAAAGACGCAAACGGGGAAGTTAAATTTAACGTTAAAGACAATCGTTTCAAATACCCCGGGCCAGAAGAAGTACAGCAATTTAGTATCGAATAGATGCTACGTTAGAAAACACGCCGATATGGCGTGTTTTCATTTATTTAAAATTTAAAAACTATAAGCTTTCGCTGATTTACCATTTAAAAAATACAAATTGTCAGTTTCGCAAGACAAAATAACCTGTAGTCATGTATTTTTCTGCTAGCTTAAAACAATAGATTAAAAATGCGAGACACTAAATTTAACAAGTTTTTAAAAAGTTGTTTAAAACTAACATGGACAAATAATGAGTATAAAGGTGTCCCATGAAGTTTAAAGTTCTATCCCTAATAATGACAGCATCGCTTGCCATACCCTCAATTGGATTAGCAGCGAAAAAAAACGTTAATGACAAACCCTATCCGTACGGCAACCCTGTTGTAACACACATGTACACAGCCGATGCTGCGCCAAAAGTGATGCCAGATGGCCGCGTATGGATGGTGACATCGGTCGACCATTTAGATAAACCGGGTTATCACAACATGGAAGCATTACAAATGTTTTCTACTGCAGATATGAAACATTGGGTTGATCACGGCACTATTTTACACACCCAAGATATGCCCGAAGGTGAAGATGAAGATTGGGCGATTTGGGCGCCAGATATGATATACCGTAATGGTACTTATTATATTTATTACCCAATGCGCAATTTGTTAGAAGTAAGCAAAGGCAAAAAGAAAAAAGTCGACCGTTATATAGCGGTAGCTGAAAGTAACAGACCTGACGGTGAATATAAAGTTACCGTTGATCGCATGGCGGGGGTGCCGTTTGCTGGTTTAGATCCATCTGTATTCATTGATGACGACGGTCAGGCCTACCTCTACTGGAATCAGGCCTACATGGGTAAACTTAAAGAAGACATGCGTGACATCGATGGCAAGTTTTTTAAACTGAATTATGGTGCAAAAAACTTTATGGAAGCCGCATGGATGCATAAACGTGATGGCAAATATTATTACCAATATCACACCAAATATAATGGCAAGGTTGACCCTAACAATCCTGATGATCCTAACCGTGCTAAATCCCATTTAGATTACTCTATGGGGGATTCACCAACCGGTCCGTTAACATACAAAGGCACAGTAAACTGGGAATTAGGCTATCAAGTTGACAACAGCAACGGCCCTAAATTACCGGGAAAATCATATGTACCTTGGCGTTTAACGCAATCAAACCACGGTGCAGTGGTTGAATTTCATGGTCAGGAATATTTCTTCTACCACACCTCAGCTTTATCATCTTGGAAACAGGACGAATTTAAAGAAAGAGGTACCTGGACTCAACGTTCTGTCGCGGTAGATTATCTAAACTATGATAAAGATGGCAACGCGCTGCCTGTACAACAAACCCTTGAAGGTGTCAGCGCCGTTAGTATTCAACAACCTTTTAGCATTAAACCTAATGTCCCGAATTCAGGAACTAATTACAGCCTGATTCAGGATAAAATTGTCGCTAAAGATGGCGCAATTGTTAAATTCGATAATTTAGATTTAGGTACCGGTTATTATTATTTTGGTATGACAGTACACAAAACGACCCGTCATGGTCACATAGAAGTTCGCAGAGATTCACCAGATGGTATGTTAATGGGAACTTTGTCGCTAAGAGATAACAGCGCAGAAATAAACAACGCGCGTACAGAGACCTTTTTGCGCGAGGCAAAAGGGGACAACAGTACCATTTATTTAGTCTTTAAAACGAATGGCAATACGGTAGAAGTCTCCTCGCCAGACTTTTTCGCAGGTGCACCTTTACCTGTCGCGGGCGATAATCAGTTTAATTAATTTCCTGACTCGAGTTTGGAGCGGCCGCGATTGCCGCTCTTTCAATTTTTAATTAAGTTGTTAGTAAGTTTCTTTAGTAATAGTCACCCTACCACCTGTAGTCCATTCTGACAGTGTATACTTCCATTTACTGGTATCCCAACCTAATTGGTCACCTCTAAATATCGCTTTTTTGATCATAGAAACTGCTTCTACTCTACGTCTTTTATCCTGTTTTTCATGCGCAAGTGCAGTTAGATACATAATTTCAGGATCATTATGTTTAGTGGATTCTAATAGCTGGAGATATTGCAAAGCCGTTTTAGCATCATGCAGTTGAGTGTTTTTTGCTCTTAGTTTTACATAAGCAGCGCGTTTTAAGCCAATAATGTGACCTTGATTTGCAGCCTTATCTAACCAAAATTGAGCTTTAATTTCATCGTGTTTAAACCAAGGGCTGGTTAAACAAAATTCACCTAATAAATATTCAGCGTTGGCTAAGCTGTTTTGCGCAGCTTGTATAAGCCAAGAAATTGCTTGTTTAATATTACGTTGCTCTCGGTATAGATTGGTTGCCAAAACAAATTGGGCTTCAGCTAAGCCCGCTTTAGCTGCACTTTCTAGTAGCCTATCCACTTCGTTATTATCTTTGCTTAATCCTGGAAAATTCATTAAGGTGATCGCGTATAGATACTGTTCGCCTGCAGATGGGCTATTTTGAGCTTTTTGTAATATAGGCCGGATCCCGCGGTACACGGATGGATAGTCGCTCATAAGCGTCATTTTGCTTAAGTTACGTTGTGCATCTCCCAAATAAACTCGCTGATAAAAAGGGACTGGAATATTATCAAAAATGGGTGGTGCAAATTTTACTTCCCGCAGTTTACGTATAGCTTGGCCAGCAAAACCAAAACTTTGAATAACTTCGATGTCCCTAACCGTACCATCTAGTGCTATGCTTAGATCCGCTATCAGAAAGTAGGGACGATTACGCATTTCATTAATAACTGTGGGTTGGTTTGTTTGCTCGATGCTAAAACCTCCTCCTTCTTCGAGATCTAACGGAAAATCCGCTATCTCGGTTTCTTCAGAAAAGCTGCTGAATAAATCCAAATCTTGCTCAAGACCTTGAAAATTGGCTGTATAACTAAAGATAATTTGTTTATCGAGTTTATCCGATAATAGTTCAGGCAAAACCTTTTTGTTTAAACCTTCTATACCATAGTCAGGTTCTAGTGTAGTAAGCCGCTTATCTAATTGTTGTCTTTGTGTAGGCGTAAATGATTGAATAATATGTTTAGCTAACACTGCTGCATTTTCATAATCCGATCGCGCCGCATAAATTAACCACGCTGCGGCAGTTACTTCATTTTTATCCGTTCCTAGCCCTTGGTAGTTCATCAAACCTAAGGTATGTAATGCACGGACATTTCCTGTGGCGGCCGCCAATTGATATTGTGTGAGCGCAATATCATATTGGCCCGTATCGTACGCTTGATCTGCTCGAATGATATTTGCATAGCTCGGAGCTGTCACCGCCAATATAGTTGCTATCAACAAGCAATTGCAATTTTTTAGCTTATGCACAGATTACCCTTTTAAATCGAAAATTTGTTTTTTAGTCGCCATGAAGCATTATTCCGTCAGCAAACTAAATTCATAGACAGAAGTGGATTGGTAAGTTTCTCCTGGTCGTAGTATGGAATTAGGAAAATGTGGGTGGTTTGGTGAGTCAGGGAAATGCTGTGGTTCGAGCGCTAATCCATCTCTATGGTTAATCGGTTTTCCAAGTGCATTTTTAACGCTGCCATCCATAAAATTACCTGAATAAAATTGCATGCCGGGTTCAGTGGTAAATATTTTCATTAAGCGACCACTTTGCGGATCGGTCAGTGTTACTTGGTGTTTTAAACTGCCATCATAATCATTTAATACCCAGTTGTGATCGTAGCCACCGTATACTGCATCCTGACCACCACCTAGTTTTAGTTGTGGGTGCGATACTCTAATATCCTGTCCAACAGGTTTAGGTTGGTTAAAATCAAAAGGTGTATTTTTAACAGACATAAATTCACCCGTTGGGATTAATGTATTGTTTACCGGTGTAATTTTGTCACTATTAATGTACAGGTTTTGGGACTCAACAGAGCGTTTCATATCGCCCGACAAATTAAAGTAAGCATGCCAGGTTAAATTAACGGGCGTTGCTTTTGTGGTGGTTGCTAAATAATCAATAGTAAAACGATTATTGTTATCAAGTGAATAAGTGACTTTAATATCAAGTAATCCCGGATAACCTTCTTCACCATCAGGTGATTGATAAGACATCACGACTTTATTATTGACAATTTCGCTTTTCCATAAGCGTTTATGTAAACCTTTTAAGCCGCCATGCAATTGATTAAGATTTTTGTCGGGCCCATCATTGCGTGTTACTTGATAGGTGGTTTCATCAATTGTAAAACGCCCATTGGCAATTCGGTTTCCAAAACGACCAACAACAGGGCCGGTGTAACAACAATCGTTTAAATACCGTTCTGCGTTTTCATATCCGAGTATGACATTTTCAACTTGACCAAGATGATTGGGAACATTAACAGCGATGACAGTTGCGCCCCAGTTTGTTAACTGCACCGACATGCCTTCAGTATTGGTCAGAGTGTATTTATGTACATTTTGCTGTGCGGTTTGCCCCCAGTTGATTTCTTCAATTTTAATGGTTTGGTTATTGTCGCTACATGCGGACATCCCCATAACAATAATTAAACTTACAGCTAAATTAATGTGTGTATTGCTCATTTTATTACCTATGTAAATAACTTTGATATTGATATTAATATAATATATTTATTGGGTTTTAGTATTAAAAATTGTTTGTTTTATGCGGTTAAATAAATAATTAAGTGAAAATTTATTAAATATTCGACCTTTATGAATAAAAAATATACTTAAGGAAGTTATATATATATTATAATATGCTTATTTTGTAATGAACGAGTAATTAATTTGTTGTATTGGTTGTTTATATATCTAATGCTAATTTTGGGCGCCATGCTGCAAAATAGTATTGGTTTCGGCTTAGGTTTGCTATGTGCCCCAATTTTTATGCACTTTGCGCCTGAGCTCGTCCCTGCCACCATGATATTGAATTCTTTATTCGTGACATCACTTGTTTGTTATAAAAATAAAGCATCGATACAGTTATGTAACTTCTCATTTGCGACCTTTGGCGGAGTTATTGGTATATTCGCCGCAGGTGCGACAGCAGCTTTTGTTGCTCCTGAGATATATAGGTTAATATTTGGCGTTATTATATTGTCTGCGGTAGCGCTTTCGGTAAAGGGTTTTAATTTTAAGATTAAACCTTCGTCGAGTATCTTGGCGGGGGCCGCTTCAGGTTTTATGGGTACACTTACGTCTGCAGGCGGTGCGCCTATGGGACTTCTATATCAGAACAGCCAGCAAAAACTGATAAAAGCTAATCTCAATGCGTTTTTTGTGATTATTAATTTGTTAGGACTCATCTCTTTATATATTGCAAACCTAGTGACAATGCAAGATTTTGTGAACAGTTTGTATTGTATACCTGCTTTGATAATTGGCTGGTATGCAGCTGCATGGGTAAAATTTAACGACAAATCAAATCGTTTAAAAAACTTTATATTGAGTATTACGGCCTTTGCTGGGGTCTCGATTTTATTTAGTTAACCGGTTTAATAACCCCTTGAAAGGTATTTATGAAAAGATATATTGTAACTCTAATGGCTTTGCTTTTTAGTTTTACGCTTTGCGCAAAAACATCGATAATCTACTTAAATACAACTGAACCTAAAGACCATATCACGTTGATCTGATTAAATTTTTGCTTAAAGATCATCCAAACTATTCATTAAAAGCAAATGACGGGCCTATTACTGAATCTCGTCAAGAAGCGGATCAACAAAGCGGCGCATTAACCATAGCGGCATTTGAAGCGGATAAAGACATTGAAGAACGTTTAACCCCTATCCGTATTCCTATATTAAAAGGTCTTTTAGGGCACCGAATTTTTATCATTCGAGAAGGTGAGCAGAAGCGTTTTAGTCGCATAAATAGTTTTAATGATTTACTTAAATTAAAAGCAGGCCAGGGCAAATTATGGTCTGACACGCAGATATTAAAAAGTTCAGGCTAAAAGTAGTCACAACAAATAAATATGATAATTTGTTTTATATGTTAGAAGGTGGCCGTTTCGATTATTTTCCCCGAGCTGTGCATGAACCTTGTTCAGAAGTGGTTTCACGCAAGGAGCTAGGTTTAACGATTGAAGAAGAGCTCATGCTTATTTATCCATTGCCTTTATATTTATTTGTATCTAAGGACAACAAAGCATTGGCGCTAGAAATAACCAGATTGTTTGAAGATGCGATAGCTGACGGTAGTTTTGATACGTTTTTCTTTAACTACCCACTTATTAAAGATGTGATGAATAAAACCCACATTGATAAACGCAAAGTATTTAAAATTGATAACCCTCATTTAACCGTTGCTACGCCGCTAGATAGAAAAGAACTATGGTTAGATTTAACATCGGTTAACTAAATACTCACTCATATAGACCGTTAGGTGAAAAGCCCTAGTTTTAATATCTCTGGTTACTTTGTCCTCATTAATACATTCTGCCGTGTTCGAATTCAGATACTGGTGGAGGTATAAAGGCGGCGCTCTCGGTTAACTAGTTGTATATTTTGAATACTGAAAAACTAGAAACACCTTTATAAACTAAAATATCGATTATAAATATAACACCTGCATTTTTCGCGTTACTGTGGCTGTATTTGAGTACTCTCTGTATGGACAGATTTTAACGAAAGACATGAACGCATTTCTTCAGGAAAACACATAGAGGTAAGGGGAAGGCAAATTGCTTGTTCTTGAAGTATTAGTGCTTTAAAACTGTATTCAGATTTAATTTAGGTTGATCTGAAGTTAAAAAACAATTGAAAGATTTCAGTTTTTTCTATTACTACTTAACCGTTTAAAGCAAGAAAAAATACTGGGGGAGCGAGTTTATCAATGTAAGCAATGATGGCTCTGCTCGCGAAAAGATAAGAAAAGCATATTTGAATTAAAAGGGTTATGGTTATCAACAACCCTTTTAATTTAACGATTTTAAGCTCAATTATTTAATAATCAGTTACCATTTTTGATGGTTTTAACTTGTTATATTTAGCTTGTCCGCCATAGAGCTTAGCTGCGCTTTCCCATTCGCGGTTTAATTTAGGTAAAGCTGATTTTAGGATGACCTGAGCTTTCGCATATTCTTCGGTATTGGCTTTGTTATACCACTCATACGGATCGGTTGTGTGATCATAAAACTCCTCACCGCCATTTCGATATTGTATATAACGATAAGGGCCTAAACGAACAGCATGGTTTTTATAGCCCTGTGTGGTGAGTGCCGGTACCGTCCAACGCATGTTCGGATTTTTTAATAAAGGGAGAACACTGGTGCCTTCTACAAAATCTGGCGCTTTGGTGTTGGTGAGTTCAGCTAGAGTAGGCCATAAGCTTTGCAAATCGACTGGTGTATCGGTTTTGCTATTTGGTTTTGTCACACCCGGAACATACCATACATAAGGGGTGCGAGTAGATTCTTCCCATAATTCAAATTTACGCCACCTATGTTTTTCACCTAAATGCCAGCCATGGTCGCCCCATAATACGACAATTGTATTATCTTTATTTGGGCTTTGTTCTAAAGCATCTAAAATTCTACCCACTTGGGTATCTGCGTAAGTTATTGAAGCTAAATACCCTTGAATTGCTTTACGCCATGATTTTTCTTTCAAAATCATATCGTGTTCTTCTGTATTAGTTGGTGTTTTGGCTAAGTCTTCCAGATCATCTTTTAAATAGGGGGGTAATTCGATTTCATCCAGCGGGTACATGTCAAAATAGGCCTTTGGCACATGCCAAGGCAAATGGGGGCGAAAAATACCAGCAGCTATAAAAAATGGTTTTTCATGTTTAATACTTACCTGGTCAGCAGCCCAACGGGCGACGTGGTAGTCCCATAAGGTATCATCCCCCGCTGCAATTTGAGAAATGGACAATTTACCCACTTTATATTTATCAGTTTTAAAATTGTTTTTTATTTGATCCGCTTTGGCTTGTTCGTCAGCAGATAAACGATAGCGCTCTAAAATATTGTTGCTAGTCAAGTAGTAGTGCCAATCTTGTGGATAAATCACCCTATCATTGTGAAATATTTTTCCAGCCCCCATTACTGAGTAGCCATTTTTTTTAAAAAAAGCAGGTAAAGATTTATTTGGTCCAACGACACTTCGCCAATCACGACCGTTTTTATAAACGCCACTGGTGTTAGGTCGTAATCCAGTCATCATTGCTGAACGAGTTGCATTACATATGGCCGAAGGAGAATATGCGCGATGAAAGCTTAAACCTTTAGCTGCGAGCTTGTCTATATTCGGAGTTTTAACTTGGCTATTACGTCCAAGGTGACCTACCCAGTGATTTAAATCGTCAACAGCTATCATCAGTATATTTGGTTGTTTAGTTTGCTGTGCAAAACTTGTAGCGGTATTCAAACTGCAAGCAAGCAAACTCAACCCCCACAAACTCAGTTTTAATTTAATATTAATTATTTTCATTTTAAATTCCAATTAAATGTTAGCGAGATAATGTTAAATGGTCGTGTAGAGAATCGCTAGATTAAAGCATCTCATTTATCGTCTATTTGTCTTTTATATGTACGAACGCAAGTATTGTGTGGTGAGATATAAGTTGTTGATTTTTATGGTTATAATTTTTATATATTTAGGTGACCTTTGGTCATGTATGGTGGGTCTGTCTTTTTGGAAGAAATGCCATTGTTAATTTAACGTAAAATTAGTAATGTTGTTAGTGAAATTTAAAATAACTGGGTTAGCTGCAAAATATGAACTTAACCAATCAATATCCAAGTTTAAAAGAGAAGGTTGTTCTGATTACTGGTGGCGCTTCAGGAATTGGCGCTAACTTAGTTGAAGCATTTTGCTTGCAGTCGAAAAGAGTCGTATTTATCGATATTTTAGTTGATCAAGCTCAGAAGCTAATAAGTGATTTAGAGCGAAAAGGTTTGTACACCCAGCCATATTTTTATAAATGTGACTTAACAGATATAAAAAGTCTAAAAGAAACAATAGCTAAAATTTCAGAAGAAATCGGCACTATAGATGTATTGGTAAATAATGCGGCTAATGATGATAGGCACGATTTTCGGGAGGTAACAGTTGAATATTGGGATGAGCGTATAGCGGTAAATTTACGACATTACTTTTTTTCAGCGCAAGCTGTATACCCCATGATGAAAGCGAAAGGAGGCGGCTCAATTATTAATTTTGGTTCTATGAGTTGGTACGCGACACATGGTGGTATGCCCGGATATACAAGTTCGAAGGCTGCGATTGAGGGCTTAACCCGAGGCCTTGCTAGAGATATGGGTGCCGATAATATTAGAGTCAATACTTTAGTACCAGGTTGGGTAATGACAAGGCGGCAATTACAAAACGCGTTGGCTGATGAGTCAGCACGTAATAAAGTGCGTGATAGCCAGTGTATACGTGAATTTGTTATCCCTGAAAATATATCTGCCATGGCTTTATTTTTAGCTTCGGATGACGCAAGAATGTGTACATCACAGCATTTCATTGTCGATGGTGGCATGATTTAATGATAGCTCGGGTGTAACGAGAATAATTGCGCACTCTTTATTTGTATTATAATATACAGTAAGGTAGTCGAAAGAGAAGAATTACCGCTATTTTGAGACAGGTTGGTAGTTTTTTTAATAAGTTTAATTGTAGTATAAAAACATATTAATGTTTGAGAGGAACAAAATGGCAACGTACGCTCTAGGCCTAGATTTTGGTTCAGATTCTGTTAGATCACTTTTGGTTGATACTCAGTCGGGCCAAGAAATCGCAACTCATGTTGTAAATTATCCACGTTGGGAAAAAGGCATGTATTGTCAGCCCGCGCGATCACAATTTCGCCAACATCCGCTTGATTATTTAGAATCAACCGTTGAGGTAATTCAAAGTTTATGGCCTAAAGCGCCATCAGATGCTGCTTCAAACATCATTGGATTAAGTATCGACACCACAGGCTCAACCCCGATAGCAATTGACGAAACAGGCCAAGCTTTAGCATTAAAACCTGAGTTTGCTGAAAATCCCAATGCCATGTTTATTTTGTGGAAAGACCATACAGGTATAGGTGAAGCGGCTGAATTGACCAAAGCGGCCAAAGACAGCGCGACTAACTACATCCAATATGAAGGAGGTATATATTCTTCTGAATGGTATTGGGCAAAAGCGTTACACGCAATGCGCCAAGATGCAGAAGTCGCTAAAAACGTATACATGTGGGTTGAACATTGTGACTGGTTGCCAGCTATTTTGACGGGTACACAAAAGCCAAGTGATTTACGTTTAGGTCGCTGCGCAGCAGGCCACAAAATGATGTGGCACGAAAGCTGGGGTGGCTTCCCACCAAATGATTTTTTCACCTCGGTCGACCCGGTATTAAACGGTTTAGTTGAACGTTTGCCGTTAGAAACCTTTCCATCTGACCAAAGTGTTGGTGGTTTAACAAACGAATGGGCAGATAAATTGGGTTTACCTGCTGGCATTCCAATTGGTTTTGGTGCATTCGATTGTCATATGGGCGCAGTTGCCGCAGCGGTAAAACCGGGCGTATTAACTAAAGTAATGGGTACTTCAACCTGTGATATTACGGTCGCAAGTGCTGAGCAAATTGGTGACAAATGCGTGCCGGGTATATGTGGTCAGGTAGATGGTTCAGTTTTACCAGGGATGGTTGGATTAGAAGCTGGCCAATCCGCTTTTGGTGATTTATATGCTTGGTATAAGCGCTTAGTAAATGGTCCAGCAAACCAAATAATTCAAAATAATGCATTTTTATCCGACGAGCAAAAAAATGCGTTGTTAGCAGAAGTTGACGAACAAACGCTAATTCACTTAAGTGAAAAAGCTGCTTTATTATCCCCGGGTCAGTCTGGAGTAGTGGCCGTTGATTGGGTAAATGGTCGTCGCACCCCTGATGCTGATCAAAGCTTATCTTGTGCAATCGCCGGTATGAAAATGGGGACTGATGCCGCAGCAATATTCCGCGCTTTGGTTGAAGCCAGTGCATATGGTGCTAAAGCCATTATCGATCGCTTTAAACAAGAAAAAATTGAAATTAACTCAGTGGTTGCCATTGGCGGTATTTCAAAAAAATCTGATTTAGTCATGCAAATTTGTGCGGATATTTGGAATTGCCCGATTGAAGTACTTGAAAGCGATCAAAGCTGTGCATTGGGCGCCGCTATTTTTGCAGCAAAAATTGGCGGTGCATTCCCCGACATTGCCAGTGCGCAGGCCGTTATGGCATCTAAAGTATGTAAAACCTACCAACCTATTCAGACAAACGCCGAACTTTACCGTCAACTTTACGAAGAATATTTATCGCTCGGCGCATATGTTGAGGAGAACAAATAATGAAGTTTTTAGAGTTAAAGCGCCAAGCATTTGAAGCCAACATGGAATTAAATGCTAAAGGTTTGGTTATTTACACTTGGGGTAACGTTTCACAAATTGACCGAGCACAAGGTGTAATGGCGATCAAACCTAGCGGTATGCCATACGAAGACCTAAAGCCAGAACATATGGTCATTGTTGATATGGAAAACAACATAGTTGAAGGTAATTTACGTCCGTCGTCTGATACCAAAACGCATACTCATTTATACCGTCATTTTGATGAAATTGGTGGTGTTACACATACTCATTCAACTTATGCGACCGCATGGGCGCAAGCACAAATGCCAATACCTTGTTTTGGCACCACCCATGCTGATTATGCTTACGGCTCAGTGCCTTGCACCGCCATTATGACTGATGAGCAAATAACGCGTGATTACGAAGAAGAAACAGGTAAACAAATTACCGAAGCGTTTGTTGATTTAAATCCAATTGAAGTGCCCATGGTGATAGTTGCAGGACATGCGCCTTTTACTTGGGGAAAAGATGCTAATAATGCAGTTTACAACGCAGTGGTATTAGAAGAGTTAGCCAAAATGGCATTACTAACTAAACAAATCAATCCAGTTCAGGGTTCGCTTAAACAAGCGATTACCGATAAACATTATTTACGTAAGCACGGTCAAAATGCGTATTACGGTCAGAACTAATAGAGGTATTTAGAATGAAAGTTTTTACAGATAAATCAATATGGTTTGTGACAGGTTCACAACATTTATATGGCCCAAGCGTACTGCAGCAAGTAGTCGAAAACAGCCAGACGATAGCCTCAGGTTTGACCGAATCTGAATTAGTTTCCGCCAATATCACAAGCAAAGGCGTTGTCACAACGCCCGAAGAGATTACTGATGTATGTTTAGCGGCCAATGCGGATAAATCCTGCGTTGGTGTTATTCTGTGGATGCATACATTCTCACCAGCCAAAATGTGGATTAAAGGTTTACAGTTATTAAACAAGCCTTACATGCATTTGCATACTCAATTTGGTGCGGAGTTGCCATGGAATGACATTAATATGCATTACATGAATTTAAACCAAAGTGCGCATGGTGATCGTGAATTTGGTTTTATCGGCACTCGTTTACGTCAAGACCGAAAGGTGGTTGTGGGCCATTGGACTTCGGAGTCGGTCCAGGCGCAATTAGATGATTGGATTCGTGCAGCGGTGGGCTGGAATGAAGCGCAAAACTTAAAAGTAGCGCGTTTTGGCGACAATATGCGACAAGTTGCGGTAACTGAAGGCGATAAAGTGGCTGCGCAAATTAAGTTTGGTTACGAAGTACACGCATTTGGCTTGGGTGATTTAGAGAAAGAGTGCGCGACGATCACTGAGAAACAAATTAAAGAGCAAGTACGTTTATATCAAGACGATTACCAAATTGATGCTGCGTTATTAGCAGATTCATCTCAAGTTGAAGCGCTTGAAAACGAAGCGCGTTTAGAGCTTGGCATGGAACAATTTTTAGAAAAAGGTGGCTTTAAAGCATTTACTAACTGTTTTGAAAATTTAACCGGTTTAACCGGTCTACCGGGTTTAGCAACACAACGCTTAATGGCCAAAGGCTACGGTTATGGTGGTGAAGGCGATTGGAAAACCGCAGCAATGACACGCATTGTCAAAGTGATGGGAGCAGGGAAAGAAGGTGGAACCTCGTTTATGGAAGACTATACCTATCACTTTGGCGAAACTGATCAAGTATTAGGCGCGCACATGTTAGAAGTATGTCCAACTATTGCTAAAGATAAACCAAGAGCTGTTGTTGCGTCTCATACTATCGGCATTCGAAAAGATATTGCACGGCTATTGTTCACTGGTAAATCAGGCTCAGCGTTAAACATTTCTAAAATTGATATGGGCACGCGCTTTAGATTAATCGTTAATAAAGTCAATACGGTTGAGCCACCAGCTGAGTTACCAAACTTACCCGTGGCAACTGCGCTTTGGGAACCATGTCCTAACTTGGCTGTTGCTGGCGCTGCATGGATTTTAGCCGGTGGTGCGCACCACAGTACTTATACTCAAGGTGTTTCTATGGATGTAATTGAAGACTTCGCTGAAATCGCGGGGATTGAGTTAGTCACAATAGATGAAAGTACCAAAATAAGTGACTTTAAACAAACTTTGCGTCACAACGCGGTTTATTTCCACAACTTAGGTATTTAATCAGTATACAGGCACTAACAATGAACTTAAATCAAATAAAAAAATCACTGCTGTGCGCCACGCTTGGCATGGCACTTTCAGCTTGTGGTTTAACTTCAGGCGGTAACACGCAGGTACAAATTGCAGGTAAAAAAACAATTGAACAACGTGTAGCCGATAAATCTTATCCTGCAGTTTTTCAGGCGTGGAACCCTTTGGATATGCCAAGTAAGTACCCAACGGACACACATGAGCAATTTTTGGATAACGCGGCGAAACACAGTTTAATTTGGGAAGAACCGGTCAGCCAACTGGGATTTGATACTAAGTTGGTTTTTGGGTTAGTTTGGGATCACAAACACGCGGGTTTAGCCACCAGCTTTACTAAAGAATCGTTAGCTGAAGCAAAGAAAAACTTAACTTATTTGTTAGATAAAAATCCAAATATCGTTTCATTATTTGAAGTTCGCTGGCGCGATGCACCGGGAAGTTATTTACCGGAAAACAGTGAGTTTTGGCTACGCGATGCCCAAGGCAACAGAGTACAAGGCTGGACCGGCGGCCCAGAGCCGTACTATATGCTCAACTATAAAAATGAAGCATTCCAAAAACGTTTAGGTGAGCAAGCCAAAGCCGTTGTTGAATCAGGAATTTACGATGGCGTAATGCTCGACTGGAGTGGCTATTTACCAATCGTTAAAATTGTACGTGAATACATGGGTGAAGATGCACTTTTAACCGTTAATATTCACGACGAAATCGATAAAGGTGAAAAGTACAAAAAGTATATTAACGGCGCATTTATGGAATGTGGGCCAAATGGAAGAATGCCGGATAATCCAAAAAAACTATGTACTTGGGACAGTATGGCGAAATCGCTTAAATTTTATGAAGAAAATTTAAGAAGCCCGCAAATAAACGCATTAGAAGCTTGGGGCCAGCGTCATGATCTTCAAAGCATGCGCGCTGTTACAACTTTAGGTCTAACCCACAGTGACGGATATGTCTTGTTCGCTGATTATAATCCTGTTCCGACACCCGATCATATGCATGATTGGTATAGTTTTTGGGATGTAAATTTAGGCGACCCGTTAGGTCAAGGGCGTAAATTAGACGATGGTGCAACGACTCGCTCGTTTACTAACGCTGAGGTATTTTACAATCCGGAAGGTAACAAAACGATTCATATAGAATTTAACCTGCCGCATCAATCTTCAGCGACAGGTAAAGTCGGGACTGAATTTAATATAAAACCTATGGATGGTGACATATTTATCAAGCTATAAATTGATAAACCAATTTCTTGTGGCAAGTAGATACCTATGTTTAGGTATTTACTTTTGACGGGGCGTACATAAAGAAATGTACGCCCCGATGTTTTATACCTGCTATTAGTCAATTTGATTCAAATGTATCGTAAAATCAAATTGTCTTACTCTCCACCATTGAAGTTTTAGCGATTACATATGATAATTTTGCTAAGAGTCAAATAAAAAATAGTTCTTTGCTGTTTTTGAATATCAAGTACACCTTATTGTTATAAATACCACTCTAAAAATTTTTTCTTAGAGCAAATTAACTGATTACCACGGTCATTATAACGACCGTGGGTTAGTGCTTTAATAGCGTTTTCATCTTGGTTTGATGGACAGAAACGAATAAACGTTGAGGGTTATGGTTACGTACTTGATTTTCAGGGAACACTCAAATTTTTGTGGGTTTGTGATATTTTAAGCTGCAATGTTTTTGTCAGACGACTGCATTTTGTATAGTTTAAATACAGCGAAAATATTTTAGCATAGGTAAATTCTATTGCCTAAAACCCCATGGATGCGTGAAGTAGAGTGACGTCGGAACCAAAGCCGAGACTAGTTATTGAGGCGTGGGTTTGCCTTGTCTACACAAAAATTTTGTTAGGAACCTTGCAGTTCGAAAAAGTTCTAGCATTCAATACGTTAGAATACACTTTAACCTGAGTTAAGGTTTAATAGGTATTAATTTGTACAACTTGGTTTATCGATCTATCCTACCAACCCCGACCCCCAACCAAATGCCTTCGGTTCGGGTTTGGTAGGATACGAATCAAATAGGACAGCCGTTATACGGTGCTTTGTCAGAGTCTTACGGCTTTTCAATTAAACTTTCAGGCGGGGATTGTGTCACTTGGCCCGTAGCAGCCCACTCAGAGCCACGTGTAAATGTTGTTTTAAAACCTTTACCTGACATCGCTTGAACATCGTGCCCCAAGGTTGTATGAAATACTCGGCCTTTAGCGTAATTAATCACCATTAAAACGGGTTCGTGTCTGTCTGTTCCTTTTTTATCTCTAGCTGAAAATGCACTCGCTAAAACTTGCATATTTTCCGCTGGCCCTCTTAGTTTTGCATATAGCTCATCCTCCGTATGTAGCCATTGTTCCGGTAAACCTTGAGTAATTGGATGTGTTAAATCCCGGTGTTTTATTGTAAAACGATGTCTTGGACCATGACTTCCAGCCCCCCCTTTTTTACGATCTCTGATTAATTTGCCTTGTTTATTAAAGTAAACATAAGGTCCATCTTTTTCGCTGCGGCCGCCCCAACCGCCTAAAGCCGTCATTTTGTTATATTCAAGCCATTGCGGAAAAGAATTATTTGCCGCGTGAACGACCACCAAACCACCGCCGTTTTTCATGTAACTCACTAAAGCTTGTTGTGTTGAAATTGACCAATCTGCAGCTTTCCAACCAAAGTTGGAAATCACAACGTCGTATTCAGTAAAATTGGGAGAAAATTCAGGATCGGTTTTTGGCTCGGGTAAATCTTGATACTTTTTTCCATCGTTTAAAGCAAATTGTTTACCTGCAACGTTTGCCTTCCAGGTGTATTTACTTCGGTAAATATCTACTTCAAACAAACCTGTTTGTTCGAGGTAGTTCTTCATTATTCCTGTAGTTTTTGGCCAATCTATATGATTGTTTTGACCATCCACTATCAATGCCTTCAATTGTTTCTGATTCACTGACACTGGGTTTATGGCGGAACTTGAACAAGCACTTAAGCTTAAACATAAGCTGATTAATATTATTTTTATCTTAATTTTCATACTTCACTCATTATGGTTACAAATATAATATATTATTACACTTTTTTATTAGCAATGTGATAACTAGAAGTCGTAAAAAACAAATTAACTAAACATTGGGCAAAATTGCCAGTCTGAATTATTCACAGTGGTTTTTTAAGTACATATGTACTGATTATTGATACGAAAAGACGTAATAAATCGGCATCTAATTATTTAAAGTGAACGCTTGTCAGAATAAGAATTCATAGCGTGGTTTTATTTAATGTTTAACAAAAAAAATTTTAGTATTGCAAAGTTTTTCACGAGTTTAATTTTGTATTTTAGTTCTATCACAGTAAATGCAAATGAACAGGTTATCGCGTTATCACCCGAACAGTCGTTAGCAACTATGGTTGTGCAAGATGGTTTTAAAATGGAACTTGTTGCACACGAGCCAATGGTAGAAGAGCCTGTTTTATTAAGCTTTGATGCAAACGGGCGTATGTATGTGGCAGAAATGCTCACCTACATGCAAGATGCTGATGGCAGTGGTCAGTTGAAAGCAACCAGCCGAATTAAGCGTTTGGAAGACACCAACAATGACGGTGTTATGGATTCAGCGACAATATTTGCAGATAATTTATTATTACCACGTATGATTTTGCCTTTAGCTGATGGCCAGATTATTGTAAGAGAAACCAATACATTAGACTTACTGTTAATTGAAGATACTAACGGTGATGGTGTTTCTGATACACGTAAAACAATTTTTGAAGGCGGTAGACGTGGTGGCAATTTAGAGCATCAACCAAGTGGATTGATTTGGGGTATAGACAATTGGTTGTATGTAACTTATACCAACAGACGCTACAAGTTTGTTGATGGTAAAATTATCACTCAAGACCTTAGATACGGCGGCGGTCAATGGGGTTTAGGTCAAGACGAAGTCGGGCGGCATTATTTTACCAAAGCAGGTGCCGAAAAGCCTGGTTTTAGTTTTCAATTTCCAATTGTATATGGCGCTGTGCCAATTAAAGGTGAATTAGCGGAAGGCTTTACCGAGGTTTTTCCAATTGAATACATCCCAGACGTTCAAAGTGGATTACCTAGAGTACGTGAAAATGGATCACTAAACCATTTTACTGGTGTTGCCGGACCCAGTGTTTATTTAGGTGACAAATTACCAGAGTTATATGGTAATTATTTTGTACCAGAGCCGGTGGGTAATTTGGTTAGGCGAGCAATTATAAATAGAGAAGATGGTCATTCGGTTATCTCGCATCCTTACCAGCAAGCGCAAAAAGAATTTATCGCATCAACCGATTCGTCATTTCGTCCCGTGTGGAGCGAAACCGGCCCTGATGGCACTTTATACATCGTTGATATGTACCGCGGGATTATACAAGAAGGAAACTGGACAAAAAAAGGTTCTTATTTACGCGAGGTGATCGATAAATATGGTCTGGATAAAGTTATTGGTGGCGGTCGAATTTATCGAGTTACTAAATCGGGTGTAACCCGAGACTCGCAACCAAACATGTTTGACGAATCTAGTCAAACTTTAGTAAGCCACTTAGCCCATGCCAACCAGTGGTGGCGCTTAAATGCACAGAAACAATTAGTATTACGCCAAGATAAGTCAGTCGTACCGAAACTAAAATCAATGGCGTCACAACATACCAGCCCCCTCGCAAGATTACATGCCTTATGGACATTGGAAGGTTTAGGTGTTATCGACAAAAATTTATTATTGAATGCATTTAACGATCCACATTCCTATGTCAATACGGCAGCTGTGCGTATATCCGAACAATTAGTTGAACGAGGCGACACGGGGATAGTTGATGTTTGGCAAAAGCTCATTAAACAAGCTGATATTGAGCTAGCCCAGCAAATTCTTTTATCTGTTTATTATGTGAACGTGGCCGATGAAACGCGTGAGAAAATTAAAACTTTAGTTGAGAAAAAATTCGCGAAATCTAAATCGGTTGCAGCGATTAATAAAGCGATGCGTTATCTAATCGCTGAGGAGCAGGCGCAAGCTGAAATGGCTAACGAAAATAAAGATTTTGCTGAATCTATGGCACGTGGTAAACAAAATTTCAATTCAATGTGTGCGTCATGCCATGGTGACGATGGTACTGGAACAGTAGTAGGCGATGGCTTAATTGCCCCGTCGTTTGTTAATAACGCAAGAGTGAATGGCGACCTTGCTATTTTAGGTCGCATTGTTTTGCAAGGTTTGACTGGGCCAATTGAAAGCAAAAGCTATTTAGGTGGCATGATGGCATCGATTGGTTTAAATGGAGATGAATGGATAGCTGATTCATTAACTTATATACGTAATAGTTTTGGTAATAATGCTTCAGCTGTAAAACCAGAACAAATCGCCCAATTACGAAAAATTGAAAGCCGCACTACACCTTGGACTTTGCCTGAGCTGAATCATTTATTTGCAAATAAGTTAACTGACAGAAATCAATGGAAGTTTAGCGCAAGCCATAACCCTGAAAACTTTGAGGCGCTTATAGATGGTAAGTTAACTTGGAATAGGTGGGATAGCGCGCATAAACAAGCCGTGGATATGTGGTTTCAAATTGAGTTACCTGGAGCATATTACATCAGCCAAGTTGATATGGATTGCCGTGATGCTTCACGTTTATGTGCTCGTTCATTCAACTTAGAGTTCTCGCTTGATGGACAAGAATGGAAAACAGTGCATCAACAAATCGAATTTGCAGATAGACATCAAATACAAACGTTAGGCGAGCCGGCGCGTTATATTCGGTTTGTTTTAACCAATGGTTCGTCAGAACATAATTGGGCGATAACTGAACTTAATTTAATCGGTAGTCCTGTTGCTACAAATTAACAATGAATGAGTCAATGTACTTTATTCAACAAAATATAATATAAATAAACATAATTATGCAGTGAGAATGTGAAATGAATATTGGCAAAATTTTTGTAACTACAGCGGTTATTTCGGTATTTAGTATAACCGCGGCTTGTGCAAGCAACAATAACAACGATGGATTCGCACAACTTGAATTACATCCTGCACTTAATTCAACCAATACGCAATGGCATGCGAAAAGCAAAACTTTGACGATAACTGAATCGGTTCAGTTTGTACCTGATGGCCGAAATAATTGGACATTTACGCAAATGGACAAACTGAAAGACGAGTTCTATTGGGATATTCCTTGCGATATTAAAACGGTGCTTATAGATGAAAACGTCACTGTGACGGGGCATTTACGAATGACATGCGAACAAAATATAGAAGGGAAAAGTCGATTTAACAGTATTATTTATGGCACTCCAACTAAAGCATGGGCACGCGGTGAAAATAAAAAAGAAGATGAAGGGACTCGTTGTTCACGTAATGGTCAACCTGCAAAAGTTGCAGGTGATGATATAGTACATGACTGCGAAAAATGGCAATATGGCGCGATTAGTGTTGTGCCAACCGCACCCCAAAATGCAACTTTTTACGTGAAAAATTTAACGGTTGAAAACCCACGAACTTACGCTATCACGTCAATTCGTCATACATTTCATATTGATGGGGTGAATATCTTAAACACCCGTGAATATCCGGATACTCAAAGTAACTCTGATGGTATTGGTGGCGGGCCCGGTACTGTGATAAAAAATACTTACATTGATACCTGGGACGACTCAATTAAGTTGTATAGAGATGGCATGATCGTAGAAAATGTCACTATAGTACATAACCCCAATGGTGCGCCATTTCAATTCGGTTGGGGGAATAAACCAGCGACTAATCATCTACTTAAAAATGTAAAAGTAATTGAAAGTCCGTCCAAATCGCCACAAAAACGCTACAATTTACCTTTATTTGCTAATTCAGGTGGTAAAGTTGACGCGACAGTGAGAATTGCGGGGATGACGGCTGAATATAAAAACAATAGTATTTTAAATAAATGTATGACAAATCAGCCTATCCCTTTGGTTTATTTAAAACATCCTCAATCAAAAATCACTCTTATAAATGCCAATAATTCGCAGTTGCGTTTATTCGCACCGGTTATTGAATGCGGTGCAGGCACGCTAGTTTGGCCTGGTAATCAGTCAACTTCTACCAACATGCAAACCGTTACTGGCTGTGAAAATTGTAAGCCTCAATAAGCGAAATTACATTTAGGGGGGGCTATCTTCCAGTCCCCCTAAATAATTCTTTGTTAGATTTAAGTTTTCTCCTAATATGTTCTGTTTTCTCTAAATTACGATTCAATTATCCTCATCATCTGCAGAGTGAAGCAGGCTAACTGATGTGCTCTATGATTAGTGAATATTTAAATGATGTAACGTATTTTCTTTGTAAATTAACCTCAAAGCAGGTTAAGGTGCATTCTAACTATTTGAATTATTTAACACAGCCTCCTTGAAGAAAGGCTGTTTGGAATACATTCACTAAACCGAGTTGAGGTTAAATTATTCATCTTGTCTTAAAAGTAGGCAAGAGCAATATCAGCTGGTATTATAATAGCTAAATCCACTGCTAATAATATGAGATATTAAGACAAATGGCGATTCTAGAACGGAATAATAGCTTATCGCAACGAATGGTTACTGAATTAGGTAAAGCAATCGTACGTGGTGAATACAACTCTGAAACAGGTTTACCTTCAGAATCAGATTTATGTGAAAAATTTGGTGTAAGTCGTACAGCTGTGCGTGAAGCTGTCAAAATGTTATCAGCGAAAGGCCTTATTAGTAGTAGACAAAGGCAAGGAATAAGGATTTTACCTAAATCTAATTGGAATTTACTTGATTCAGAAGTTTTAAGCTGGTCTTTGAAAGGCGAAGTTTCGCTACAAGTTCTTCGTGAATACTTACAAATGCGCAAAGGCATTGAACCTCAAGCGGCGGCATTAGCAGCTCAGACAAGCGATTTTAGCGCAATTTCAAAAATAGAGCAGGCTCTTGCTAAAATGCGTACGGCAGCCGAAAGTGGCGATCCGAAAGCTGAATTAGAGGCAGATATAGAGTTTCATATTAGTATATTATTAGCGACCAAGAACCGCTTTTATATTCATATGAAAGAATTTACGAGTACTGCGTTGCATGCCAGCATTCAATTTACCTCACCTGTAAAAGCGGATCCAATTGCTGTCGTTGAAGAGCATGAAAAAATTTATCAGGCTATTAAGTCAGGTAATGCTGAGCGTGCTCGCAATATTATGTATATGTTAATTGATGAGGCTATATTGTTTGTTGAAGCTAAAATTGACCAGTAGTCATATGACGGCGAGTCTTTAAGATTCGCCTAGTTTTCCCGCCAAATGTCCCAAAAATAGCCTTAACCATACTATTTGTCTCAAAGATAACTTCATTTGTATCTGATTTGTTATCAACTCTTTTTGCAAAGTTTAATTGTAATATAATTTAACCCATGTTTTTAATGGGAGAAACTTTACGTGAGCAACTTTTTAAAATCTATTGTTTTAGCAAGCGCTCTAGGCACTGGTTTAACTGCGTGTTCTGGAAACTTTAACGACAGTCAAGAAAGAGAAGGTGTAGCAGCGACTACGCAAAAATCAGAAGTGAAACCTAATATCGTACTTATTCTTGCTGACGATATTGGATTTGCAGATATTGGAGTGAATGGACAAAAAAACTTCTCTACGCCTAACTTAGATAAAATGGCAAATGAAGGCCTCAATTTTAGTCAGTTTTATGCTGGCTCAGCTGTATGCGCGCCCTCACGGAGTGTTTTATTAACTGGTCAACACTCAGGTCGAACGCCGGTAAAAGCAAATTATATGACAATTCCACAGCAAGATGGCTCATTGCGCTACCAAGGTGGTACTTTTACCCCAGATGAAAAACTAATTTCAGAGGTTTTAAAGGAAGCTGGTTACGCTACAGGTGTTGTTGGTAAATGGGGTTTAGGAGAAGCTGACGATACTGGCCACCCTAACCGTAAAGGTTTTGATTACTTTTTTGGTTATTTAAATCATGTGCACGCGCATAATCACTTTACTGATTTTCTATGGCGCAATTATCAACAAGTACCACTTAAAAATAAAGTTGAAAAAGTAGAATGTGATTACTGCGATAAATTTGCTTTTGAAGGTTACGTAACGCCTCTGGAAGCCCGCTATGAGTATGTTGACTCATTATTGCGTGACGAAGCGGTTGCTTTTATCGATAGAAACGCAAATCAAGAAAAACCATTTTTCTTGTACTATTCGATGGTTTCACCACATGCAAATAATGAAGCAGATCAAGTTGATTATGCACACGGTTTAGAAATTCCTAGTTATGGTGAGTTTAAAGATAAAAGTTGGCCAGAAAGTGCAAAAGGTTATGCAGCTATGATGCGCCACATCGACCATTCGGTAGGTGAAGTAATGGCTAAGCTGAAAGAAAAAGGGATAGCCGATAATACGATAGTGATATTTACTGGTGATAATGGTCCGCATCAAGAAGCAGGCAACGACCCAGATTTTCATGACTCAAACGGTAACCTGCGTGGAATAAAACGTGATCTATACGAAGGTGGCATCCGCATGCCTACAATAGCTTGGAGCCCAGGTCTAGTACCTCAAGGGAAGATATCTGACCACATTGGTTATAGTGGTGATTTTATGGCAACTTTCGCTGATTTAGCGCAAACCTCAGTACCAAATAATACTCAGTTAGACTCTTTAAGTTTCGCTAATGAATTAACTGGTAAAAAGCAAACAGTGCAACACGACCATATTTATTGGGAGTTCCATTTGCATGGTTCTTCGCAAGCTGTGCGTAAAGGAAAATGGAAGGCAATTCGTTTACCACTAATGACAGGGCCTATCGAGCTATACGATTTGGAGAATGATCCAAGTGAAAGTAAAAATTTAGCAGCTCAACACCCAGAGTTAGTTGCAGAGTTTGCAGAAATAATGGAGCAAAACCATTTCCCACATCCATATTGGCCGATTAGTAAAAGCGATCAAAGCCCGGATAGACAACGTAACCCGATATTCAAATAAGGCATGGAAAGATGATGCGAAACAACACACATATAAAGTTTGTGTTGGGTGCGTTGGCAGGGCTGACATTGTCAGCCTGCCAACCGGCTACACAAACTAATAACGCCACAGAGCAACAAACACAGTTGTCAGTTAAAGAAACAAAGCAAAAGCGCCAGCCAAATATTATTTGGATTATGGCTGATGACATGGGTTACGGCGATTTGGGGAGCTACGGCCAACAGAAAATTAAGACACCAAGACTCGACCAAATGGCGGCTGAAGGCATACGGTTTACTGATATGTATGCAGGCACAACCGTATGTGCGCCATCTCGTTCTGTCTTAATGACAGGTTTGCATATGGGACACACCCCCGTGCGTGGCAATGCAGACAAAACGATTCAGACACTTGCGCCAGAGGATGTGACTGTAGCTGAAGTTTTACAAGACGCAGGTTACTCAACTGCACTAATTGGTAAATGGGGTTTGGGAGACGACGGCAACACAGGCTTGCCTAATGATCAAGGCTTTGACTATTTTTTTGGTTATTTAAATCAGGTACATGCACATAATCATTACCCAGATTTTTTATGGAGAAACAAAGAAAAAGTCGCTTTAGATAATAAAGTCGAGCTAGGACCAGTCGCTTACATGAGTTTTCATGGTGGGGTGGCAAAACCTGAAAATCGCAAAACTTATTCGAGTGATTTGTTCTATCAAGAATCAATAGATTTTATTCAACAACAAAAAGACAACCCATTCTTTTTATTCGTAAGCTTAACTTCACCGCATGCTAACAATGAAGCAGAAAAGTTTGATTGGGCTCATGGCATGGAAGTACCTGGCTACGGAATTTATAAAGATTTAGATTGGCCAGAGCCAGCCAAAGGTTACGCCGCTATGGTGAGCCATATTGACCAAGGAGTTGGACAAATTATGGACACACTAAAAACTCAAGGTTTAGCAGACGACACAATCGTTATTTTTACTTCAGACAATGGCCCTCATGAAGAAGGTGGAAATGATCCTTATTTTTTCAACTCTTCAGGTCCATTTACGGGAACCAAACGCGCTTTAACAGATGGTGGTATTCGTGTGCCATTTATCGCTTGGGGCCCAGGTTTAGTTCCACAAGGTCAAGTGAGTGATCACATTGGTTATTTCGGTGACTTAATGGCAACAGCGCTTGATGTGGTTGATGCATCAGCCCACCGGCCATTAGATAGTGTTTCTATGCTACCCGTTTTTACTGGAAGTGATGATCAGCAACAACACGACATGGTGTATTTCGAGTTTTATGAAATGGGTGGTATTCAAGCTGTGCGTCATGGGGACTATAAAGCCATTCGCTCACCATTTTTTACTGGAACAATACGTTTGTACAACGTGAACCAAGATCCAAAAGAACAAATCGACATAGCTAGTCAACATCCAGAATTGGTGGCTAAAATCGATAAATTTATGCAACAAGCGCATGTTCCTGACCCACGTTGGCAAGTGGTTCAAGGCGCAGCTGGTCGTCATTAATATAATAATTGAGGTAGTTGTAAATGATTGAATTAAGCATTTTAGACTGGCTAGTGTTAGGCGGTTTTTTCTTAATACTTGCAGGTGTTGTGTATGTTTCGATGCGAAGCAAAGAAGAAGATACCACCGATTACTTTTTAGCAGGGCGTAATGCCACTTGGTTAACCATAGGTGCATCTATTTTTGCATCTAATATAGGCTCAGAACATTTAGTGGGATTGTCAGGCGCAGGCGCATCATCAGGCATGGCTTTGGCGCACTGGGAATTGCAATCTTATATTATATTAATACTTGGGTGGTTTTTTGTTCCTTTTTATTGGAGCTCAAAAGTTTATACCATGCCAGAGTTTTTAGAGCGCCGTTTCTCTGAACGCTCACGTACATTTTTAGCAGGTATTTCAATTATTAGTTATGTATTAACTAAGGTTGCCGTAACGGTTTATGCCGGTGCTTTAGTATTACAAACGTTACTTGGTATAGACACAGTTTGGGGTATCGACTTCTTTTGGGTTGCCGCAATTGGGATGGTAGTTATCACTG
The DNA here is from genome assembly GCF_026725475.1 of Catenovulum adriaticum. Lineage (NCBI taxonomy): Bacteria > Pseudomonadati > Pseudomonadota > Gammaproteobacteria > Alteromonadales > Alteromonadaceae > Catenovulum > Catenovulum adriaticum. The sequence goes on along the minus strand of NZ_CP109966.1, from coordinate 504,793 downwards.
GTATTTATACGGTACTTGGTGGTATGAAAGCCATTATGTGGACCTCTGTTTTGCAAACACCGGTACTTTTATTAGGTTCCATTATTATTCTTTGGGTAGGCTTGGACAAAGTTGGCGGCTGGGCTGAAGTAGAGCGTATAAATGCCGAAAAAATGCATTTAATGCGACCATGGGATGATCCTAACTTCCCTTGGCCAGGCATTATCTTTGGTTCCTTTATCATAGGTTTTTGGTACTGGTGTACTGATCAATATATTGTACAGCGAGTTCTATCAGCTAAAGGCATTAAAGAAGCACGTCGCGGTACAATTTTCGCGGGTTATTTAAAACTGCTTCCTGTATTTATTTTCTTAGTTCCTGGCATGATTGCCTTTGCGCTGCAAGAAAAAGGTTTAATTCATTATGGTTCCTCTGATGCCGCGTTTGCAACATTGGTAAGTGAGTTACTACCCGCTGGTGTTAAAGGTATTGTTATTGGGGGGTTGTTAGCAGCATTAATGTCCTCACTTGCATCACTATTTAATTCATCAGCAACTTTATTCACAATTGATTTTTACAAGAAATTTAAACCTCAAGCAACGGAAAAACACCTATTGCAAGTTGGTCGTTTAGCCACCATCGGGATCGTAATTTTAGGTATGTTGTGGATACCGCTTATGCTCGCCTTGTCGGCAAATTTATTTGAGTATTTACAACAGGTTCAAGCTTTAATTGCACCGGGTATCGCCGCAGTATTTTTATTGGGTATTAGTAGTAAACGCATTACCGAAAGCGCAGGTTTTTGGGGTTTAGTTATTGGTTTTGTATTAGGAATGGTTCGTTTAGTACTTTCTTTCTTTGCCGAAACTGTAAAAGACATTCCATTTATTGGCTGGTACGCCAATGAAAACTGGCTATACATTTGTATCTTCTTGTTCATCTTAATTGTGATTTTGATGGTGGTTTTGAGTTTTGTAACACCACAAAAAGATGAAAAGTCGTTAAAAGGTTTAACTTTTTCAACTATGGACGTAGACCAACTTAAAGAAATTAAAGCGGGTATAGATAAGTGGGACATTATCCATACCGCCGGCATTATTGCTTTAACCGTGTTTATTTACTGGCGATTTTTCTAATCACATGATTTGTCCTGTTGTTTAAACAAGGATGTTTTTACACCCCCTAATTAATTTTGATTAGGGGATTTTTCAATTTTTATGTATGAGGGCTGTTTGTAATGAGAGAGTTAATTAGAGTGCATTTTAAAACCAAAGCGTTATCCGTTACTTACCCATTGTTATTACTCTTCGTTATTATGCTGCTTTTACCAGTAAAGGCCTTCGCCAAAAAATTAGTGTATACCCTGACCGCTGAACAATTAATGTTGCAAGACACTGGTTTTTTTCAAACTAATGATGGCCTGGTGGGTGTCAATATTTGGGAAAAACAGCGTAAGGGTAAGGTGGATATTGCACTGCCTATTGGCAATCAAACCTTTGATATTAAGCTCTATACAATTAGCGAAAACCTTGGTGGCGCGCGTTATAAAATTTATCTTAGTGGTAAATTAATCGGTGAATTTACTGCACCAACAACGGAAAAACATAAATCGCAAAGCGAAAAAAACATCAAAATTTGGAAGAATATCGAAATAAGTGAAGGTGAAACGTTAACTATCGAAGCCTTTAATCAAACGAATAACGGTAAAGACTTTAGCAAAGCGCTGTGGCAGAAAATTGAATTTTTAACAGACGCAAAATTAGAAACCGTTAAAGCAAGTGAGTTTAAAACACATCAAGAATTTGAAAGCGGCCCCGCTTTAGTAGAGCCAAGAATGGCAAACGGTGACGGTACCGTTACAATTAGCGGAGAGCTTAAAACTTGGCACAGCATAGATCTTTCCTTAGACGGCCCATTCGCTCACGAATTAGATGTCGCACCTAATCCATTTTTAGATTACAACATGTCGGTTACTTTTACGCACGAAACGAATAACCAAAGCATTACTGTGCCGGGGTATTTTGCTGGTGATGGCATCGCGGCAGAATCGTCATCTGAACAAGGCAGTAAGTGGCTGGCCCATTTTTCGCCAAATAAACCCGGACAATGGTATTACAGAATTGCGTTTTCAACTGGGGAAAATGCAGCGGTTTCAGTTGAAAGCAGACATAGCTTAGCGCCTTATCATGGGATCTCCGGTTCATTTATGGTGACAGAAACTGATAAAGGTGGAAGGGATTTTCGCGGTAAAGGTAAATTATCGTACGTCGGACAAAGGTATTTACGCTTCGCTCATACTAAAGATATTTTTATAAAAGCTGGTAGCGACGCACCTGAAACATTATTGGCTTATGCAGACTTCGATGGCACAGGTAGTGCGAAACGCAATTTAGCGCTAAAAACATATCCATTGCACGCAAAAGACGCAAAATCCACAGATCCAACTTGGCAAAATGGTAAAGGTAAAAACCTATTAGGCGCGCTAAACTATTTGTCTTCAACTGGTGCAAACGGCGTTTCATTTTTAACTTACAATGCAGGGGGCGATGGTGACAACGTATGGCCATATGTTTCCCGTAATGCTAAATATCATTTTGACGTATCTAAACTTGCTCAGTGGCGTATCGTATTTGAACATGCTCAAAGCTTAGGCTTGTTTTTACATTTTAAACTGCAAGAAAATGAAAATGACGATAACCGCAAAGGGGCTGGACGCGCAGATGCCAAAATAGAAGAGTCGTTAGATGGCGGATTATTGGCTATTGAACGCAAAGTATATCTGCGTGAAATGATTGCACGTTTTGCGCATTTAAATGCACTTAATTGGAATTTAGGCGAAGAAAATACCCAAAGCACTGAAGAAATACAGCAAATGGCCCGTTATCTAAGCGAGTTGGATGCTTACAATAATCATATTGTGTTGCACACATTTCCTTCTCACCAAACCCGAGTTTACCCGCCCTTATTGGGCGCGAATTCAGCGCTTACCGGAGTATCACTACAGAATCATTGGGGTAATGTGCATGAGCTTACGTTGAACTGGGTCAACGCGTCTATAAATGCTGGTAAACCTTGGGTGGTTTGTAATGATGAGCAAAATCCTGCCGGTTTGGGTGTACCACCCGATCCAGGTTATCAGGGCTTTGATGGTTGGGCGCGTAATGGCGATAACAAATACAATTTGCATCAAATTCGTAAATACACACTCTGGGGGAACTTGATGGCCGGTGGTGCAGGCGTAGAATATTATTTTGGATATCGCTTGGCTGAAAATGATTTACTGGCAGAAGATTTTAGAAGCCGTCACCTGTCTTGGATTTATGCTGGCAACGCTATCAAGTTTTTTGAAGATAACAAGTTACCGCTTAATCAAATGTTTAATCAAAATGAGCTGGTTATTTCCAGCAGCGAAGTTAAATCTTATGTGCTTGCTAATCAAGATAACCTTTTGTTGTATTTACCCAACGGCGGCAATGCAAGTTTAGATTTGCGCGCACGAGCGGGCCACTATCTTGCTCAATGGTTTAATCCTGTTACAGGGGACTACACCAAAACATTTACCCTCAAAGCAAGTGGCAAAAGTTTAACTGAGGTTCAAGCGCCGAGTAGTGAAGAAGACTTTCAAACAGCGGATAGATTATTATTGCTGAGCAAGGAGGGTTAAAGGTGTATTTATTCAGCACAATATTTGTTTTGTTTTTAAGTTTTTTTTGTTTAGGCGTTCATTCGGCAGAGCTGGCACTCAATAAACAAGGTCAACTGGAATTGGTAGATGAAGATCAGGTGTTCTTAGCCAGTCCAGAACAAGGCGTATGGTCGATTGGCCAGCAGTCAAAAGGATTATCAGCGCTGAATTATACACATGCACATGTCGAGCAAGTTAAAAAAATTGGCGACTGGCAAGTATTCTCAGGTGAAATGGTGACAGAGCAAGGGATTTGGAAATTGCGTGATAGTTGCCGTCATATAACTGCATCTAGCGAAATCTTAATTAAATGTATCCGCCGATACCATTGGACTGGGCAACAAACGCTTAAAAATGTTGTTTTATCGGTACGCTGGCAAGCACCTAAACAATATACGCAAGTGGTGATGCCAAGTGTTGTCTACCATGGGAACCCGTCTGCCAAACAAAATAACCCAGACGCAATTGCTCATTTATCACAGACAGTGGGAGAGTTTGCACAATTTGAAGAACACAGATTATCCATGCCTTTTGTCAGCCTTGAATGGCGTGACGGGCGAACAATGCTCGGTACTGCATTACACACCCAACCTTCTAAAGCCATCAATGGAAATCGACCGGATTTATGGTGGTCGGCCGGTGTACAATATCTTGATGGTAAATCTGAACTCAGACTATTGTCGGGGCCTATTGGTTATAATGAACAAGCAGATATTGCTAAGGCCTATCAATTTAGCGCGCTACCTTATCAAAACGCAACGGTAAACATTAAGCCTAACAGCATAATCGAAAAAACTTACTACCTACAGGCACATCGAAGTTTTAATAAAGGTGCGGGCTTTTCACGTGCAATGCAAGCATCTTTGGATATTTTTCAGCCACATAAAAAACAGGATTTACCAAATTTTGAGCAAATTGTAGCGGATAAAACCCGTTTTTTATTGAGCCGATACATGCAAGGCGCCAGCAACAATGGTGTTGATTATGCCGGATTCAATATGTTTGACCACAGCTATCGGCAACAATTAGTGATGGGGTGGGCTGGGCAGTCTGACGCGCCCGGCTACGCTTTGCTTGCATTGGGGTATTTAAACAACCAGCCAGATTGGATAAACAAAGCCAAAGCATCGCTGGACTTTTTATCAACAGCGCAATTTGATGAGATAAATGGTTTTACGGTTAATTTTAACGCAAAACCCGGAACATGGACGCACCATGCTTTTAAAAAGTTAGATCCGTCTAAGGGAAAATACATAGGCGATCCTGTTTCACAAGGCCAAGCCATGTATATGTTTGCTAAAGCCATACAATTTACTAACCGAATGGCGAACGAAGGAAAGCACATAGAATCAAAACGTTGGAAAGCTTTTTTACAAAAAGCATCTGATTATCATAGCCAAAGAATTTTACAAAGTAATTGGCGTCCCAAATCGACAAACCAAGCCTTTTTAGTTGCACCATTAGTATTAGCAAGCGAGCTGTTTGATAATCCAATTTATTTAAAAGCGGCAACTAAAGCGAGCGAACATTATGCTAAACGTCATATTAGTATGCAAGAACCCTACTGGGGCGGCACTTTGGATGCTACAGGCGAAGATAAAGAAGGCGCATGGGGTGCTTTTCAAGCATTTTTAACTATGTACAAGGTAACTAAGCTAGATAAATATTTAGCTTGGGCAAAACATGCGGCTGACGTCATGCTAAGTTATACTGTGGTTTGGGATATTGATATGCCAGCAGGGCGCTTGGCTGATCATGGTTTTAAATCAACCGGCTGGACGGCTGTGTCACCACAAAATCAACATTTGGATGTATATGGGGTTTTAACCACCCCTGCGATATACCAACTCGGCGAATACCTAAAAGATGACAAACTAAAACAGTTAGCAAAAGTAATGTATTTATCGTGCGGCCAATTAATAGACCCACATGGCTCGCAAGGTGAACAAATACAACAAACCAATTTTTCCCAGAGTAAACATAATATTAAACAAGCAGGTGATAATGCAGCAGCACACGCTTTTAGAGGAGGCTACTCGGAAGAATGGACCGTACTTTGGATAACCACCCACTTTTTAACCGCCGCAGCTATGTTTGAAGAAATGGGCGTTGAGTTATAAGGAGCGCTCCTGCGCTGCAGTGCATTGAAGCAATACACAACTAGGTTCTATTTAAGTGAACAATTTTTTTATTGAGTAGATGATAACGGTGCCCAACTGATTATTTAAATATGTATGAAATAAAAAATTAATCGTGTAACTTTTTTGTAACGTTGAAGATAATAAAAGGTTGAGTTTTCCATAATATGTTCACGGCATAGCTCAGGGGCTGGCACCCCGCTTTGGGCTTGCTGCAAAATAGCGAGGTTCTGACGGTATCTAAAATGTGATTTTTTCATAATTTTAGATATTTTGTACGATCCTAAGTGACATCAAATAGCTTTCAATTCAGCTTGTATTTTTCGTTCACTATACGTGTAGCCAGTTTCATTGAATATTTTGTTTTAACCCACAGATTTAGCGCTTTGTTTTCTTCTGACGGTGTTTTGGCATCGTACTACAAACGATCTCTGCAACCCCCAAGCGCATTACATAATTCCGTGGTGCTAAAGCCTGGATCTGCTTTTTTCATCTGCTTCATTATTTGTGGTTTGGATTGTCCAGTATGAAGAAAGCATCAGCTTTTTTATATGCCATTATCTCTTTGAGCACGTTTAAGCTGAGCTTCCAATTCTTGTATTCTCCGTTGCTCGGGTGTTAATACTTTTGCGTTTGACGTTATTTTTCCTTGTAACTGCGCAATGTATTATTGTTTTAAACGCGATACTGCTGACTTGCCCGCGCCTGATATTTCTTTTACCTGTTGATTGCTGTAACCTTTTTCAATCATAAGCTTGGCGTATTCTAATTTTTGCTTTGCGCTAACTGTGACTTTTGTTTTTCTGATCATTTTTATACTTTGAAGATTTCGCTAATTGTAAGCTATAAATCTTTACAGTTGCATTAGACCATTACATCCGCAATTGGCACACTATTTCATTTGGGCTTGCTACACGCCTCAAAACTGATCCTGACTGTTGGTATTATTAATACTGAGTCAGAATAGCAGGCATCTCTTTAGAGCGCCTGTCGGTAAAGATTGTTTATCTATTTGCTAAAAGTAATCTTTTGGCAATAATTTAAGCTGTTTGTCTAGCTTTTTAGAAAATAACTTCAACAAGCTTTGGTTATCTAGATTTGTAGCCAAATTATTTAACTCCATTGGGTCGCTACGCAGATCATAAAGTTCCTGATCGCCATTTTTAAAACGAATGTAGCGATAGTTTCTGGTTCGAAGTGCATGGTTGTTTGGATTGTAAGTATTTAAAACCGGTTTATCCCACGCGTTGTTTAATTCGGGGTTATTAAGTAAAGGTGTTAAGTCGTACCCATGGATATGTTTAGGGCGTTTTAAATTTGCCATTGAAACTATGGTCGGGTAAATATCCTGCAAGCTGACCGGAGCGGATATTTGAGCTAGTTTGTTTGGTTGACGCGGATCTAAAATCATAAAATTGGCCTGATTTGACGCTTCCCACAATGAGGTTTTCGCAATCCAGTTTTTGTCACCGTGGTGGTAGCCGTGATCTGACCATAATACGACTACTGTGTTATTTTTCGCAGGGTTATGTTTAATTGCATCGACTAAAATACCTAATACTCGGTCTGCATAAGCAATTGTTGCGAGGTAAGCCTGAAATGCGGCTCGCCATGCATGGATGTCACCTTCTTTTTCTAGCATTTTGCCATGAGAGATCAATCGGGTAAATTTGGTATCCGACGCCTGTTTTTTACCCGTTTTTGACAGATCTTGAAGATCTTGCTGTACCCACTTGTATAGGTCACGGTTTATTGCCATTTCAGATTGAGGGAAAAGATCAAAATATTTTTTTTCAACGACCCAAGGTAAATGGGGGGCGAAAATACCGGCGGCTAAAAAAAAGGGCTGGTCTTTCGGGCGGGTGAGCTGATGTATTTTATTGTTAATGTCTTCAACTGCGATTTGACCCTTGACTATTAAATCCGCTATGTATTTTGCATTGACATAGTCGTTGGACGCTTCTGTTGGCACTGAGGTTGTCCCAAATCGACTGAATTTAGGCGCTTTGCCATTCTCATCTGCCCAATATTTAGAGATAACTTCTTTTTTGTTGCGTATGGTTCCTAACATGGTACCTGTACCTGAATACCGATCGACCCAGGCACTCCAGGAATATTCAGAATCGGCCCAATCATTATGAAGCCCTTTATCAACCTCGGAGCGGCCTTTATGAAATACCTTTCCTATTCCGGCAGTATAATAACCATTTTTTTTAAGATATTGTGGAAGTGTTACTGTATAGGCCAATGTGTCATAATATCTAAAGTGCTTATCATGCTGGTAATAGCCAGATATGTGGGTTGGGATGCCTGTGAGTAATGCTGTTCGTGAGGGGCCGCATAAAGGAGACGCACTGTAAGCTTTTGTGAACACACTTGATTGTTCTGCTAGTTTTGCAAGGTTAGGAGTAAGCCGTCCTACAACAGACTTTCGAACGTCGTCATCTGGGTAAACTTTTTTTAGGAAGCTGCCTGCTTTATCGCCTAATACTGAGTTATAAATATTTAGATCATCAACAGCAATAAATATAAAATTTGGTTTAGCTGCTTGTGCGAGGTTGCGATTTATTTTTGTTAACTCAGCCCAGCTGCTGTTGGAAAATATTAATCCCAACGTCAAGCTATATAAAATCAACCAAATATTTTTTTTGTATAGTGTGAACATAATAATCATACCTATATATTTTAAAGACAAAGACGAGTTAAGTGCGCTTATCCGTTTTAACTTTTGTTTCAGTTGCCCAATTACTGTGAAACAGAACATCAAATCTCTGGGTCATTTTGTCCTACAGAGAAAACCGGAAAACCTTATAATAATGCTCTTGTTGTTATTTTTATGAGTCCATTTGTAATGAATTTATTGACCAAATATCCAACTTTGGCGTTTTTGTATGGTATTCAAGGGATTCACCCATCCTTTAATGCAAAAAACTCACATTTGTGATTCCACAAAGAAAACATTTACCATAACTGACTCTGTTCAATTTTTTGATCAACCTGATAAAAAGTTTACTGACAAACAACACGGCTTAGTCAAAGATGAATTTTATGGGGATAACCCCTAGAAGATTAAAACATTGCTATTAGCAAAGAAGGTTGGTGTTAATGGCCATTTCCGGTTTAGCTGTGCACAAAAAATTCTCTAAACTAAACAGAGTAACATTTATTGATTTAACCAAGTTGAAGGTCTGTCACAACATGTGCAATCCCCGTAAGAAAGTATTTTTCGGGGATTGCAGAGCATGTAAAAGTCACAATGGGCTGGTTTTTTTATGGATTTAAACTTCATCTGATAATGAAGGTAGTTTGTTTTCAGTAAAAGCGGGTAAAGTGGATGATCGACAACCGGTATTAGATATAGTCGAAAATCTTACTGGCAGTTTATATGTGGATAAAGAAGGCATTAATTACGTTACAGGCCAATGTAAAAACATGAAGCCCAAATCACTATCTGGGTGAGACAAGGCTATGTTATCTAAAAGATTTATAATAGAAACAGTTTTCGACTAACGGAGAAATATAGCTCAGATTGAACATCCCATACATCGAAGCTGTGTTGCATTTATGGTGAATTTCACCAGTTAGCAGCTAACTGATACAAAGTATTAGACGCGTTAGCTAAATGACTGCCAAGTTTAAAATTTCATTAATAAAAAACGTATACAAAACAAAAAATCACTAATCAACAGTTTTTATGCCCATTAGTTGGATTGAATTATACCTCTAAACAGAACTCCTACATAAGCCTACCATTACGCAATAAAAAACAGCATGAAAGGGAAACCTAAACAGTCATATTGGTCTGATGATGTGAAAGAAAAGCTGGTAATTGTTAGTTTTATATTTGTATTATATTAATATTGTGCTACTTTTTATCCGGCTATAAGAATTATCAGGAATTGGCATTCAAACTTCTGACTAATTACTATTAAAATTAATTAAGGAAAAATAATGAAATTGAAATTAATAACAATTACGACCTTTTTAATCAGTTTGTCTCAAACTGCACTCGCAGCTTTACCCAGTGGCGTACATTCGAATTTAAATGATAATAATGCAAGCTGGAATGCAAGTAGTAAGACTTTAACTATTTCTCAGTCAGTTTCTTTTGGCGGTGATTCAAACGTAGAAGGCTTTTATTGGACCGTTCCTACTAACATTAAAACCATTCATATTAATGGCGGTGTAACTGTTACAGGTGGTTTTAGGTTGTTAGAACCTATGACAATTAAAGGAGGTAATAGAGCAACCAGTAAAATTTTTGGTACTGATACAAAAGCATGGGCCAGAGGCGCAGATGGTGTAGAGGATTCTGGCACAAGTTGTGATAATGGACCACAAGGTGATGATCGAGTAGATGATTGTGATAAATGGAAGTATGGCGCAATTAGTGTTGAGTATAATGCCCCAGCCAGTGCTCAGTATAAAATACAAAACCTAACTATAGAGAACGCTCGTACATATGCAATTACTGCTTTTAATCAAGCATTAAATGTCGACAGAGTTAATATTATAAATACTAGAAGCAATGATTATCAAAGTAATTCGGATGGTATCGGTGGTGGTCCAAATACACGTATAACGAACACAAAAATAGATACTTGGGATGATGCAATTAAGCTCTATCGTAATAATACTTTTGTACAAAATGTAACTATTATTCATAACGCGAACGGAGCACCATTTCAATTAGGTTGGGGTGATAAACCTAACACAACTCACAATTTACATAATGTATTAGTTCAAAGTGGTGTTGCCACAAATAATGAGTTTAACTTAGCTTTATTTTCTAATTCAGGTGGCAAAGTATTACCAACAGTAAACATTTCAAGTATTAAAGCAGAATATCCAACAAACGCAAAACTTAGATATAATGGTCTAGTAAATCTGCCTTTAGTTGTTATGAAGGGCAGTAGCGATTCTAAATTGCTTTTGAAAGAAACGTCTAATGCGAGCATAAAATTATCCGCACCAGCAGCTAAACAAGGTAATGGTAATGCTCATGCTTATATGCAAGGAGTTTGGCGACTTAAAAACTACTTTAATTTTGGTAACACTTCGACTATTAATGGCTGTGGCTGTTAGTTGTTTAATATTAATTTAACCTATAATTAATAATATTGTAATGCGGAGTATAGCTATTATTTTATTAATGATACTATCCTTAGTATTACTTGGGTTAGTATCATTATTTACTACATTTCAGCACACTATTTTTCCCTTAAAGAAACAAGAACTAGATAAAATATCTGACATTAGAAAAATTGAGGTTTTATCACCTATTAATAAAAACGCTCCTATTAAAAAAATACATTCAAGTGAAGTTAATAGCACAACATCCTTTAATATTGTTAAATTATCAATGCTTTACAACACTGATTTAGTTGAATATCAAAATTATTTGTCAGATTGGTATACCACAGATAAAAAAGCTCTATTGTTTGAAATGTTTAAAGCTCCTTTTGATAAAAGTAGCCGTTTTTATTTATTACAAAAAAATGTAATTGGCTATTTGATTCAGCATGAAGGTATAAATAGTTATACACTACTTGTTGATAGCGTTGGTTATGACATTCAACCACAGGCGATTAACATGCTCTTACTTGAATCTTTTATTAAAACACCTGCATTACTAAATGATTGGTTCACTGTTCAATATATTGGTTCAATCCCTAATGAAATCGCAAGTTCTTTTCTGGAAGATATTTTTAGCCTGCAATTCAATTCAGCTAGAGCTTGGTTTTTGTCTCAACCTCAATGGCTAAATGAGGCAGATTATTTAAAGCTATTTTTATTAAAAAGTATTAGAAGCAGTTCTGCTTTTTTAGTTGAAGATATGACCTTATTAGGCAATTTGAATAACGATATTGATCATATATTTGCTGCACAATTTTTTTCTGAAATATTGATAGATAAACCAATTGACTGGAGGATTACTCAAATATTTGATTATGCTTATGAAAACCAAGAAAGGCGAGAAGCTTTTTATTTAGCTTTCCCATGTTTGGTCAGACTAAACGCAGTTGAGACACTAGAATATGGTTTTGATTATTTTAGATACGACCCTATATTTTTTAGGTGGATATTAAATCAACAAGAACTATATCAATACTCCCTGAACGATAATTTAAATGACGTTATTAATATGATGCCAAGCAAACAACTTAAGCGTAATTTTTTGGAAAATATAATAGCCTATCAAAAAAATAATCACCAAAAGTTTGATAGCGGGGTATTTGCTAATCAAATATTTGATGATGAGTTACGCCATTTTGTTGCCTCTATTATTGATTAATACTATAACAGTCAATTAATTTTGTAGACAGCTTAAACGTATTTTAGTTAGTTTTTTCATATTAAGCTGGTGATATATTCCCTAATTTATCGTGTTTTTTTCTGTTCACCTAACGGTTCTTACATTATCCAATCAATTTCCAGCTATATTTGAAAAGTTGTTATGATACTTAACTGTGCCGCAATACTCGGATACTTTAGACCTGATAATACGTAGTATTGAAAGCTTAGATTGCTCGAAATACGGCAATAATTTATCGGTTAGGGTGTCAATGCCGTGTTGGCGGTTTAGGGCGCACGAACCCTTGCTGTATGTATCTAAGAAGAGCAGTTACCATATTCGTCCAATGTTTTTTTAGGTTGTTAGTGTAAAATGGCTCTTGTGAACCAAGGTATCTTAGATAAGCAATTTCACCAGATACGAATACGGCGTCTTTTATTAGCCTCGCTCATCACTCGTTCTGTGTTAACCGTGGGCTGTGTAATCGATAGTGTATTTGAAAATGGTCTGTTCAATAATTTAATTTTTGGTGTTTGGAGTTCTTCGACATTTATCAATTTACGTATGAGTTCCACCATTTTAGACCAGCTCCAATCCTCAATTAATTTGGAGCTGGAATTAGTTTTTAGTTCATAAAAAACTATTTCAACGGCAAATGTCCGCGCATTTTTTCAATTTCTAATTGATATGCGGGTTCATTTATTAAATTGCTATATTCATTGGGATCTTTAGCTAAATCATAAAACTCTTCAGCGCCGTGGTCATATTTAATGTAGTTAAAATTACCTAAGCGGATCGCATGGTTGCCTGGCATATAGGTAATAATCGCAGGTTTGTCCCACGCCATACTAGGATTATTGATTAAAGGTAATAAGTTGTTGCCAGACATTTTGTGCGGCTCAGCAATATTTAAAATGTGAGCTAGTGTAGGGTATATATCTAACAACGAAACTGGGTGTTCAATTTTAGTTGGCGAACCATTGGGTAAACGCATAATAAAAGGAGCTTGAGTTGCTTGGTTCCACAACGAGAACTTTTCCCAACGCAGTTTATGACCCACTTGGAAACCGTGATCGCTCCACAGTACAACAATTGTATTGTTTTTGTATTGGCTGTTGTCTAAACCATCAATGATTTTACCTATCATTTCGTCGGCAAACGTTACGCTGGCCAAATAAGCTTGCATCGCGCGTTTCCATTCTGCTTCGTTGTCGACAACCGCTTTTGCAACACTGGTTGAAAAGTTAATTTGCTCTCTTTTTGAGATATCTTGCATATCAGCATAGGGTTTCGGTGGTAATTTTACCGAATCGAGCGGATACATATCTAAATATTTTTGCGGCACTACTTGCGGTGAGTGAGGGCGGAAAATGCCACAGGCCAATAGAAATGGTTTGTTATGTGTCTGTTGTACGTAGTCGTTACAGTATTGCGCAGTTTGATAGTCGCCAGATTCTTCCGTTGTTTCGCTTGAGGCTCCCCAAATAGCAAATTTACGTAAATAGGCACTAATTTTTTGACCGTCATATTCTTCAATGCCGTTTAACCACTTAGCATAACCATTTTCGTCTTTGTGTAAATGAGCGCCTCTAACGCCCGTATTATTAGCACTTTGTTCATGCCATGATTGTGGATCGGACTGCGGCTCTGGTTTTTTACCTGTGCCTCGTGGTTTATGGAATATTTTGCCGGCAGCGGCTGTTTTATAACCGCTATCGGCCAACCATTGCGGAATGGTTTTTATGTTTTTGTTTTGCGGGTTACTTCTAAAGTTACCTTTGTTTTCATGTTGACCTGTAATTTCTGGCCGTAAGCCTGTTAAGACAGCGACTCTAGACGGATTGCATGCGGGTACGGCCGGATGTGCACTCATAAATTGCACCCCTTGACTAGCGAGCCTATCAATATTGGGGGTAATAGCCGGGCCGCCCCAAGATGCTGGGAAATTATTTAAATCATCAATTGCAATCATTAATATGTTTGGCTTATCCAAATTAGATGTTTGCTTTGCAATGGCGTTGCCGCTTAAGCTTAAACAGGCCATAGTCGTCAAATGTACAACAAGTTTTTTTATATTTTTCATAGTTACAACCTAACTTACAGTAAATTGGTTAACACAGTTTTTTAATGTGTTACACGCTTGGGTGAGTGATTCGCTAGACGAGCGACTGGTTTTTGCATGTTCAGCCATGTGCACACCGTCCTCCCGTACAGCATGAATACGTTCGTTAATTTCATTTGATACCGAGGTTTGCTCTTCGGCTGCAGTCGCTATTTGACTTGACATATCAGAAATTTTATTGAGTTCTTCTTTCATTTCGCCAAATGCTGAAACACTTTCTAGCACCACATCTATCGCATTTTGTGCTGTACCTGTTAGCGTTTGCATACTGTGTGTCGCATCGTTTGAACCGGCTAATAATGACTCAATTTGTGCTTCAATTTGTTTAGTCGACTCTTGTGTGCGACTGGCTAATTCTCGCACTTCGTCTGCGACAACGGCAAAGCCGCGGCCTTGTTCGCCAGCGCGAGCGGCTTCTATTGCTGCGTTTAATGCCAATAAATTTGTTTGTTCGGCAATAGCCTGAATGACGTTGACCACAGAGCTAATATTGTTGGTTTCCTCGTTTAAGCGTGATACTAAAGTAGCAGTACTACTAAGCTCATTGATTAAGTGGGTGATTAGGCTTTTACTGTGTTCAGCCATTTGTGAACAATTAATTGAAAAATTATGTGCTTTTAATACTGCATCAGAGGTTTGCTGCGTATTTTGAGCAACTTCCTTAATAGATGCAGTCATTTCATTCATCGCCACGGATACATTGTCAGTTGCATCATTTTGGTTATTGGAGCGTTGTAAGCTGGTATTGGACGCATCTGCCACTTGTGAAACCACGTCGTTCATTAATACCGTTTGTTGATTAATTTGCTTAAGTGCTGAATCGAAATTATCTAATAATGAGTTGAGAGCCTGACCGACTTCTGCTATTTCGTCGGAGCCGTAGATTTGCACCCGCTTTGTAATGTTTTTAGTTCGGCTTATTTCAAAGCACGTTTTCACGAGCACCGAAAGCGGTGTGGTAATACTTCGAATTAGTACTATGGAAATTATCACGATAAATACAAACAAACTGGCGGTAACAATTAAGGTTGAAATTAGCCTGTAATCAGCTTCTGATATTTTTTGTTGTAACTGTTGTGAAATCTCACTTAAAATGTGCTCTTCTGAAGTTTTGTGTGTTTCAATCAATTGGCTTATGTTGGTAAAAAAAAGGTCAGGATCGCCCATGAGTTTCTCATTTAACATTCCCAATAGGTCTTTGAGTTGTTTTTTTACTTGTTGTTGGGAGGGATCGTTATCAATGCCTTTAAGAATACTGCGTACCTCAGCCGATGCTTGGCGCACTAATCGGGCTTGATAGTCACTTAATACAGCTTCAATATTCACATAGTGACGAAAACGCCCGGGACCAAATGTACCTTTGGTGATATAAGTGCCGTAAAGTAAGCCCCGTATTTCTGAATAAATATCTTTAACCATCATTTGTGCATGTAATACGGTTGCTTTATTGGCTAAATCTTTATCATTGGAAAAGGCAATTATTTCTTCCACTAAATGAATAATTTTTGTGTTACGGTCTTTGTAAGTTCTAAAGGTATATTTGTCTTTTAATTTGTTTTTTAGTTTATCGACACCTTGATGGCGAGCTTCGGCCAATTCTGAAAATGACGATTGAATTGCTTCTATCTTTTTAGCTATGCTGGGTATGGTAAGTAATTCGGTGTTTTCTGATATTACTTGCTTAAACTGGTTAATTTGTTGGTCGACACGGCTGCGTGCTGCGGTTAATTCGCTGCCATATCGTGCTTTTTTTGAATAAACGAAGCCGAAAGAATAATCACGCTCGTTTTGTAGCGCTGTCAGTAAATGTGAAGACTGACTGACTAGCTCCATTAATGAGCTAATATTGTTTAAATTGTGCTTTGATTGATTGGCACTTTGATAACGTTCGAATGAGAACCAAGCGACGACCGTTAATGGAATGAACACTAGCGCAATAATGCGAGAGTTTAGAGTTAGTTTGTTTAAAAACAGCATGATATTCTCACTTGTTTTTGTCATTTCTATTGTTGACATCTAGGCTACTTAACGCATTTTTAAGATCTTTTGGGTCGATGAAAACTTAAATGTATTAATATAACTCAAAATACTTTGAGGCCATTTTTTGTTCATTAAGACTATTTATTTGTTACAAAGCTTAGGTGATGTCGTAATACATCACCTAAGCAACTGGTTTTAGTGTTTTTATAAATTTAAGGCCAGTAATACAACGTCGTGTTTTGCTATTTCGAAGGTTATGATAGAACCTTGCTGGCTGACAGTATATCGTTGCCATAGCTCCTTGATATCTGTGGTATCTATATTGAGTTCAGTTAAATCGAACTGGTAAGTAACAGCATTATCATTTTTGTTAAAAAAGGCTAAATAATTCGTTCTGGTTTGGCTGCTTTTAGCGTGCCAAATATCAATACCTTGTTCGCATTTAAGTAGTTTATTGCTATGCGAATATTGATTAATATCTAGCACTGCTTGGTTGGTTAACAAACTTATCGTTTGTTCATCTGTTGATGGTAAATCTGCGCCTATCATCAGTGGTGAACGGGCCATACACCAGAGTGAAATTAAGCTATGTAGCTCCGCGGTGGTAAAGTTTGATTTGCGCTGTTGCCCGCCTGATTCACCACGTGGCAGATAGCCAATCGGTAACATGTCTGCGTCTGGCCAGTGGCCTTCAATGGCAAATTCAGCCCAAGTCGCGCAGCGTTCCATTTGTTTTTTCAGCGAACCCCATTCATCCCAAAAATCGGCCGAAATACGCCATAAATTTGAATTGCTGCGCAAATGATTTATTAAAGTAGTTTCTGGGCCGCCTGGCGATAAACTTAAAATCATTTCGCGGCCGCAATTTTTAATCGCTTTACTGATACCTTCAATATCGTCAATGCGATAGGGTGAGCCGTTACCGGTAGGAGAGCCGTCACTATTGGAAACTTCGTGCCAGCTGTTTACATCGTCGGCTTTTATATAATCAACGCCCCAATCGGCATATAATTCAAAAATTGAATCGTAATAAGCTTGTGCTTCAGGCTTGGCAAAATTAAGCGTACGTAAGCTATTAAACCACGGGCATGCTTCACGTTCGTAGGTGATTTGATCTGCAGTAACTTTTGTGCCTTTTACAGGCGTTTTTTGTTTGACTGCTTGTAAAGGCATACCACGCATAATGTGAATGCCAAATTTTAAACCTAAGCTATGAATATAATCCGCAATTGCTTTTAACCCTTTACCACCTTGTGACGATGGAAACTTTTCAGGGCATGGGATAAAACGCCCAAATTCATCTATCATCACCGGAATATCGGACTGTTTATACGTTTCGTGGGTTGCGCCTACAGCATACCACCCTAAATCTAATACTACGTATTCCCAGCCAAATTGTTTGAGATGCTTAGCAATAAAGTCGGCATTGGCTTTAAGTTCTTGTTCATTAATGCTTACGCTATAACAATCCCAACTGTTCCAACCCATAGGCGGAGTTTGCGCGAGATGTGAATTAAAATAACTCATAATTGTTTTCTCTCAATTTATAAAATAACGGAAAATAAAATGATGAAACCCACCATTAAGACGATTGACAAACCTGACCATAATCCAACGTGCTGATACCATTTTTCGCCTAACCCTTCGTTAAAGTTCATGCTATTAAAGTTAAAGGTCAGATCGTCTGTGACTTGTTCCGGGCGTGCTTTAGGTGTTATATACGCAAGGCCTGCACACAGCAACATACATAGCATCCAGTTCAAAATGCCCTGGTTGGCATAGGGTGCTAAAATATCGGGCGCATTGCCCGTATTCACTAATAATTTAACCGCAATACCAAAAACAAAACCGACAGAAACGGTAATTAGTGCTGCTTGACCACCAAGACGTTTCCAAAAAGTACCGAGTAAAAATACTGCCGAAAATGGCGGAGCAAAGAAGGTGAATAGCTCTTGAATATAAGCAAATAAACTAACTTTTTGTGTACTTATCCAGATACCTAAACCAATTGAACCAATTAAAATAACAAATGTAATAATACGACCCAATGTTACTAAGTCGTGCTCTTTTGCTTCTTGATTCATAAAACGTTTGTAGAAATCCATTGTTATAACCGCAGAGGTCGAGGTTAAGACAGCACTTACAGTCGATTGAATAGCACCAAATAATGCAGCCATCAATAAACCTTGTAAACCATATGGAATAACATCAACAATGAGCGTGATGTAAGTTTGATCGGCAGCTTGACGTACATCGTTAATACTGTCACCAGCCAAAATAATATCAGGGCGCATTGCGAAATAAATAAGCCCAGGTATGACGACAATAAATGGTAATAACAACTTTAGATAAGCAGCAAATGTAATACCCATACGCGCGTGATAAATATTTTTTGCAGCAAATACACGTTGAATTAGAAATTGGTTGATGACGGTGTACCACAAACCAATATAGAAGAAGCTGAGTACCCAATGTGACCACGGCACTAATTGATGGGATAAAGGCTGAACAACTGACAAACGTTGATAATCATCTGTGCCTACGGCTTCTTGACTCATATGTGCAACAGCTTGCTGCCAAATGCCCGTTTCAGCGGTATTACGTTCAACCATGGTCGTGAAGCCTGCAAAAATATCGCCATGGCCTAATGCAGATAAACCATATAATGTGACTGAAAGGCCACCAATGACCATCACAATAATGGTGAGTAAATCCATCCAGGCGACAGATTTTAAGCCACCCCAAATAGCCCATATACCCGCGGCAAAACCTATCAAGGCGATAGATAAATATAACCCATTGGGTGAATCAGCTTGCCAACCCATCACTGAGTTAAAATCTAAAATGGCGTCAAGTGCCAACCCACCACCATATATAACAGGTGCTAAAAAGGCGAAGATATTAGCGATAACTGTCACTATCGCAAAAAATATCCGCATACCTGTATTAAATCGTCTCTCTAAGAATTCTGGTGCGGTAAAAACTTTGGCAGAAAAGAGAAAAGGGATAAAAATCCATATCATAAAAGTAAAGGCTATGACGGTACTCCATTCGCCTGTGGCTACTGAAATGCCATATATAAATGCAGCCCCAACTAAGCCAATAAAATGTTCGGTACTGATATTGGCAGCGATGTATGAAGCACCAACCACATACCAAGGTAGGCTGCGGCCTGCTAAAAAGTAATCTTCGGCGTTTTCTTCTGGCTGTTCTTTTTTGCGTCGTCCGGCTAGGTATCCTACTAAACTCAGTAGAGCGAAATAGCCAATAAACGAAAGCCAATCTATAGGTTGTAGTGCAATACTTTCAGTCACAAATTCACCTGTTTATATTTGTTTAGTTTAATTAATGGCTAATTGGTAGAGAGTGTAAATTAGCCATTAACATTTTTGATGTTGTATTATATTACAATATCCGTAGGCCATCAGCGACTAGCCTTCCCGAATTTGACAAAATATTTACAAATTGTGTCAGGTCTAAATATCAGAATATTTTCAGATATTTCAAATTGAAATTGGCATTGATGTTGCCATTATTTTAAATATAATTTTATAAAATGTTTTTAAAACAGGGTGTTATGGTTTTTTAAGTGGAGCTTTTCGACTTGTATTACTTGTTCAAGATGTTTAATGACCATCGGTCAAAACTAATGGTCATAATTGAGACGCAAATTATCCTTACGCCTTTGATAATAATGTTACAAAATTGAAAATATAACTATCAGTTTTGTAAGGAACGAGGATGTTGAAGAAAAAGATAACAATGGGCAGATTGAAAGCTGCACTGCTTATGTGTGTTGCTTTTTTGCTTTCAGCCACAGCGATAGCAAAACAACCCAATATTGTTTTAATGGTTGCAGACGATCATGGCCGCGAAGCTTTTGGTGCATATGGCAACAAGGCTATTCGCACTCCACATTTAGATCAACTTGCTAATGAAGGTGTTTTATTTAATCACGCATATGGCACTTCGGCTAGTTGCAGTGCTAGCCGTTCGGTATTATTGACGGGTTTACAAAACCATGCCAATGGCCAATACGGACATGAGCACTCATACCATCATTTTTCAACTTTCGAGCATATTAAATCTTTGCCGGTGCGCTTAGCCGACGCTGGCTATCGTACAGCTCAAGTGGGCAAATTTCATATCGGTCCACGTGCTACTTATAAATTTGATCGATACCTAAAAGTATCAGAGCAAAATGCTGATGGTTCACGCAATACCATAGGGATGGCAAAAGCAGCAGAGCCACTCTTTTCCGAAAAGTCTCCAAAACCATTTTTTTTGTATTTAGCAACAAATGATCCACACAGAGCGCATGAGCAGAATAGTTTAGGTGACAATACATTTGGTAATAAAAGTGATAACCAAGGTCTAGCTTTGAAACGTTTAGATTATCATCCTGATGAGGTAGAAGTACCAGATTATTTACCTGATATCCCTGAAACACGACGCGAACTTGCCGAATATTATCAATCGGTTGGACGTGTTGATGACACTATGGGCGAGCTCGTAAGATTGTTAAAAGCGGCTGGGCAGTATGAAAATACAGTGATTATTTATTTGTCTGATAATGGCACCGCCATGCCTGGTGCAAAAACAACTGTCTATGAACCGGGCATTCGTTTGCCTTTAGTCATTAAACCCCACAAAACCGATAAAGCTCAAGCCGACCAAAAAACACAAGCTATGGTGAGTTGGGTTGATATTACACCGACTATTTTAGATTTAGCCCAAGTGCCTTATCAAACCACTGATTTTAACGGAAAGTCTTTTAAATCAGTCTTGAGTGAACCGGAAAAAGATCACCAACGCGATGTCATTTATGCATCACACACTTTTCACGAGATCACTATGTATTATCCAATGCGTGTTGTGCGTACCCGAGATTTTAAATTAATTTGGAATATAGCACATGGTTTGCAGTATCCGTTTGCGTCTGATCTACAAATATCGAGCACATGGCAAGGTGCAATCGAGCGAAAATTAATGAAGTTTGGTCAGCGCAGCTTTAAAGATTATTTGTTCAGACCTGAATTTGAACTATATGACATGCGTGAAGATTCAAAAAACTATGGCGAACACGTTAATTTAGCAGACCATCCTGATTATCAAACCATTAAACACCGTTTAATGATGCAGTTACAAGCCTATCAATCTGAAACTAACGACCCCTGGGTTTATAAGTGGCAATACCAATAAACTAGCCACTTGGCTAATAAACACAAAATGGATAAGCGTAAAATGAAAATTAAACACATACTATTTAGCAGCTTGTTGCCGGTCAGCTTAACGCTAATCAGCTGTGGTGAAGATAATGCAACTACATCTACACAAGTAAACAAACCTATAATGGTTGAACAAAATACACAAAATCAGCCTTACAATGTCATTATGATTGCGGTGGATGACTTGAACAACTGGGCTGGTTATTTAGGCGGTCCGGCTAAAACACCTAATTTAGATAAACTTGCGGCTCAAAGTTCTACTTTCACCAATGCTTATTCAGTCGTGCCTGCTTGTAATCCATCACGTGTTGCCGTGATGACTGGGCAACGGCCTGAAACAACGGGCGCTTATTTAAATGAAACTAATTTTCGTGATGTAAAAGGTGGTGACAAACGCGTCACTATTCCACAATATTTTGCTAAGCAAGGTTATAAAACCAGTGCCGCCGGTAAAATATTTCATCACCCGAGAGGACAGAAAAACAACCCCGCACCCATGTCAGATCCGATTTCTTGGCAGTCTCAATTTGCTGGGCCAACCGGCACAGGTGGTGATAAAGAATATTTAAACCATGAGGGATGGGCTAAATGGCATGGTGGCATCGAAGCGTATCAAGGTTTACCTATTATTCCATATATTCGAAAACACGGTATTTGGGGACCGATAAAACAAACCGATGAAGAAACGGGTGATTATAAAACCGCTAATTATTGTGCCAATTATCTAAGGCAATCGCATAACAAACCGTTTTTCTTGGCTTGTGGTATTTTCCGTCCGCATTCACCGCAGCTAGCCCCGCAAAAATATTTTGACATGTATCCACTTGAATCCATTAAATTGCCAGCCGTACCGGCCGAGGATATGCAAGACATACCAGCAATTGCACAAAACAACTGGTCGAGTGGATTTGCGAAATTGGTAATGGACAGACCGGATGAATGGAAGCGAGCGGTACAAGGTTATTTAGCCAGTACGAGTTTTGCTGATGCTATGATAGGTCATATTTTGCAAGCTTGGGATAATAGTGAATACGCTGACAATACTATTTTGGTTTTATGGGGCGACCACGGTTTTCAATTAGGTCATAAAAACCGATGGGAAAAATTTACGTTATGGAAACAAGGTTCACATACGCCATTTATTATTAAAGCGCCGGGCAAACAAGCCGCTATGATTAATAAACCAGTCACTTTATTGAATGTTTATCCTACATTACTTGAGTTGGCAAACTTGCCAGCAAAACCAGATCTAGACGGCGTTAGCTTAACGCCGCTAATGGATAATGCCAAAGCAGATTGGCAACGCCCTGCAGTGTTAACTTATCAGCAAGATAATAATGCCATTATTTTTGAAAACTGGAATTTTATCCAATACAAAGATGGCAGTCAGGAATTATATAACCAAACAACAGATCCGCACGAATACAACAACCTAATTGGCCAACCTCAGTATGCAGAGGTTATCGAAAAATTGTCTGAATGGTTACCTGAAGTCAAAATTGCGCAAACAGAATATAGGCCAGGTGGTTAAAAGTCGGACAGGGATTGTCGTGATTTGTTTGCGACACCTTGTTTTCATTATCAGTCACCAAAAAGAACAAGCGGTCTTAAGCTAGGGTATAGCTGGTCATTTGCTGAGTGGTTGAAATTGTTATTATTTGAACTACTTCATAAAGGATATTAACTATGATTACTAAAACCGCTTCGTATTTGCTGGCTTGCTTAGTTGCATTACCAGTTTGTGCAAATGAGCGCTCAGAATGGCATAACTTGATAGATAAAAATCTTTCACAATTTGAATTTTGGGGTGGTGTGCCACATTCAACGGTTAAAGGGCTACCCACAGGGACTTACCAAAGTAATGATGTGACCAAAGGCACGCCACTTGGACTTAATAACGATCCGCTTAACATATTTAATGTAATTGAAGAAGATGGTCAGCTCGTTATCAAAGTTTCGGGCCAAGTATACGCAGGTATCAATACACGTAAAAATTACGGTAATTATCATCTTAAATTTCAGTTTAAATGGGGGATGCAGCGCTGGGAACCCAGATTAACCGCTAAGCGTGATAGTGGCCTTTTATATCATTGTACCGGTGAGCATGGTGTATTTTGGAAAACATGGAAAGCGTGCCTTGAATATCAAATTCAAGAAACTGATATTGGCGATTATCTTGGGTTAAAAGGCCCTAGAGGTCAATATCGTGGTTATCGAGTTGAACAAGAAAACAAGCCAGATAAACGCGACAGCGGTTTATACTATTATGACCCTAATAGTGAAAATATTATTACTGGTGCAAGATACACCAACGCGTATATTGAAAACGACGCACCTTTTGGTAACTGGAACACTGTTGAGCTTTATGCCGTGGGAGATGAAGCTGTCCATATGGTGAACGGCGAAGTGGTGATGTTTGTGGAAAACTTACAAACAAAAACAGGCGAGCCTTTGACATCAGGACAGATTCAATTTCAATCAGAAGCGGCTGAAATTTACTATCGAGACATGCAAATTCGTTATACCAGTAAATTTCCGCCAGAAATTGAGGCTAAAATACGCCGGATAGAAGTTAAATAAGAGTTATAAATGGTATACGATATTTTTTGTCACTCTAATTTTTAGGCCGTATTTTTAATTTAAATTGCGTGGCGGATAATAAGCTTAAATTTATGGCAATAGTGACAGGCGCGATGAGGGTATTAAATCGCGCCTGTAGGTTTATTATTTTAAATTGCCTTTTATTTTAAATTCCCTTTAATATTGCCTCTAATATGGTACTCACCAGGCTGTATATTACTTAAATTCATATCTGTTGAAATATCGCCATTTACAGATAGTTTAGTAACATCAACTGTTGGTAAAATAATATTGGCAACCGTGTTTTTGGGTACAACTACATCCATCACCAGTTGATTACCTTTGGTATTCCAACTAACTGATACTTCACCTTGTGGCGTTGTATAACTGCCATTTGCTTGGGTTAATTGATCGCCAAATTGAGGTTCTATATTAATTTCTTTAAAACCGGGCTTAGCGGGTTTTATCCCTAGGATACCTTCGTAAAACCAACGAGAGATGGTGCCATAAGCATAATGGTTTAACGAGTTCATGCCTTGTGGGTTAAAGCCGTCTTCAATTGAATAAGAATTCCAGCGCTCCCATGTCGTGGTGGCTCCATTGTTGATAGAGTAAAACCATGAAGGATACGTTTCTTTAAATAACAAGTCATAAATCACATCGCTTCGACCGACATCTTGTAGAACCTGTGTTAACAATGGTGTGCCTAAAAAGCCAGTGCGTAAATGCGAATCTGCTTCTTCAATTAGGGCAAGTAACTTATCAACTGCTAAATCACGTTTATTTTGTGGAAATAAGTTATAAGCTAAGCCAAGCAAGTAAGTGGTTTGTGTTTCTACGCCTTGTTTTAGGTTAAGCTGTTCATCAAAAAAATGTTGATTAAAAGCTTGTTTGATTTTGTCGTGCAAAAGGCTCAATTCTTTGTGATCTTGCGGCTTATTTAATACCTGCGCTGCTTGTTTTGTTAACTCTACTGAGTGCGCAAAATAAGCGGTACCAATTAAGTTAAAGTCGGTATTACCACGGTTACCGTTGTCACCGTCCTTTAAATTGGTTGGATAAGGCTGTAGCCAGTCGCCAAAAGTCATCATGTTTGAAATGAACTTATCGCTCTTTTTCTGGTGATAGTTAACCCAACCTTGCATCATGTCGTAGTTATCGGCAAGAATCGTTTTATCACCTGTAATAGTGTAAAGCTCCCAAGGGATTATAGTCGCAACATCGCCCCAGCCCGAAGAAGTCCATTTAATTTTCCAGTCAATAAAAGGAATATATAATGGGACTTTTCCTTCACTATTTTGCTCTTCACGCACACTTTGTAACCATGCAGACCAAAAAGCGTATACATCGCCCATGTACATTGATGGGGTGGCGAAGACTTGGGCATCACCTGTCCAACCTAATCGTTCGTCTCTTTGTGGGCAATCCAGTGGGATATCATAAAAGTTACTTCTCATCCCCCAAACAATATTGCTTGATAGTTTATTTAATTTATCATGTGAGCTTTCAAAACTGGCATGTAATGCCATATCTGAATGTTGAACCATGGCGGTTGCCCAAGATTTTTCAGGTTGTTTATTTTCGTCAAAACCTGAAATTTCTATGTAGCGGTAACCGTGATAGGTGTAGGTAGGTTGATATTCAATTTCACCTGTTTTATTGGGTAGGTAATAATCGGTCGATTCAGCACTACGGTAATTATCGGTATAAAATTCGCCTTTGTGTAAGGCTTCAGCAAATCTAATTTTAACTTTTTTGCCAGCAATAACAGGAATTTTAATTTTAGGCACGCCCACCATATTTTGACCAAAATCAAAAATAGCTACATCGCCTTTAACACCGACAATTTCTTTTACTGGTAATTGCTCGGTGATGCGGATAGGTGCATGACGTTTAGGCACTATTTTAACATTTTGCTCCAGCGGTTCAGCAATAGCGGTTTTCCAGCTTTTATCTTCAAAGTTGGTTGTTGTCCAGCCTGGCATTTCCATCGATTGTTGATAACGCTCGCCATCGTAAATGCTGGCAAAACGTATAGGTCCATTTTGGGTAACAGACCAGCTTGTATCAGACGGAATAATTTGAGTATTGCCATCGGCATAAGTCACTTCTAGTTGAGCCAATAAACGTGCAGGCTTTCTATGATCTTGTTCATGCTGATCAAAAGCTCGGCCAGCATACCAACCGCCAGCCAGGCTTGCAGCAATTACGTTTTCACCTGGTTTAATATGATTTGTTAAATCATAAGTGAGTGATTCTATACGTTGTGCATAAGGCGTCCAGCCGGGTGTCATTACATCTTCATTGGAAACCGCTGCATTATTAATAAAAGGTTTAAACAAGCCTTTTGCACTGATATAAAGCCGTGCTTTTATAATGTCTTTTTTTACACTGAAAGTTTTGCGAAAGTACTGGGGAGTTGCTAACAGTGCTTGTGAAGGTGTTTTATCAAGTTGTGTGTCGGGATGGCCAATCCATTGTGCTTGCCAGTCATTGTTGTTGAGCAAGCCCAGTTCAAATGCTTTCGGTTCACTCCAATCAGAGATGAGATCGTTTTTGCCCCAATTGCGTACGCGCCAATACACTTTTTGACGTGAAGACAATGGCGTGCCTTGATATTGTATCCAAGATGTATCGTCAGATAAGACTTTGTCACTATCCCAAAGTAGCTCATTGTTCTCAAAAAATTCAGCTTGCTCTGCTACCTGAATTTGGTAAGCCGTTTGGGTATTTAAATCGCTATTTTTAGCAATTTTCCATGAAAAGCGTGGTTGTGATTCATAATAACCCAGTGGCTCATTAAATCCTTCGCCAATGGTTAGCTCAACGGGGGCCATTTGAGCTGTACTTTCGATTACTTGCGGAACGGTTGGTTTACTTTCTGTGCAAGCGCTAAGCATTAAAGCCGACAGTAATACGCTGTATTTTTTTATACTCTTTGTTTTTATTAGCATAAATGCTCCGATCTACTCTTTCATTGACAATGAATTAATTGGCTTATTCGTTATTTTTTAAATATTTAAATTAATGTTTCTATATGTATATCTAAGATTTAAATATCTTTAAAAAGAAAGTTAAAGATTACCAAAAAAACATTGTGATTACTATTGACAATTATTGATTGGTTTTTTGTTTTTACCGAAAATAAATTAAGCATATTTAGTTTCAGTCGTTTAAATTAATGGTTTTGAGTTTTGGCTTTAGGGTAGTTACGCCCTATGTAATTCAACGTTTATCGATTACATAGGGCGTTATTTCAGCTCGGTTTTACTTGGCCGGTTGAATCAAACGAACCGGACCTATCAAGCCTGACGTTTGTAAAACTTTATTTTTGTCTTTGGCAAAAAAGTTATAGCCAGTAAAGGTAAATCGCTCGCTTTTAGGAGGTTTCTCATTAGCGTTTAACCAAGGCACGGTATCGCCAGTCATTTTATAACCACTGGTATCGGGCAGGGCTTCGTCGCCAATTAATCGGTTAACCCAAGTATTGGTGATTGCGACTTCAAGATTATTTTTGCCCGTTTTTACTGCACTGCTGATATCCACTGCAAACGGAGGTTTCCATAGAGTGGCTAGCTTTTTACCATTGACTGACACTTCAGCGATTTGCTGTACCTCACCTAAGTCTAAATACAGAGGTTTATTGTTGCTAATATCTTGTGCCGCTACTGTGAAAGTGTTTTGGTATTTTGCAGTACCAGAGTAGTGTTTGATGCCTCTGTTTGAATGTTTGCTCCAATCTTGTAAGTGATCAAAAGTAACGGATTCAGGGCCGCCCCAATTTGGATCAAATTGAACATGCCAATCGCCTGTAAGTTCGTTAATTTTAGAGCCTTTTGTACTGTTTAGATAAATATCTTTAACCAACTGCGAATGCTCACCTTTGTATATAGGGGTTTTATTATCGCGCCGGATTAAGATAAAACGACTTGCATAAGGCTCAAGGGCTAAATCAAAGGTTATTTTGTTGCCGTCACGGCGGTATGAATTGATGGGCTCAATCGTGCCGTCTGTATTATTCCAAATTTCAGGGATTACTTTGCCTTGATAGCCGGCTTTATCATCACTTTCTTCAACAATAATGTCGACTGTAACCTGGCGAAACTCAGGCTTTTCACTATGGAAAAAATACAAATCATTGCCCGCGATGCGGCGTTTGGCGAACACTTCTACGGGCTGGTTATTAATTTTTAATGTGGGTTGGTAACCTAATCGCTCAATACTTTCTGCTAAATCAAAGCTACTGACCCGACCTTTTTTATAAGAACGCAGCGTAGGTGAGCCATCGTTCCATAGCGTATCCGCAATTTGTTTAAACTGTGATTCATTTGCCCATTCACTATAACCAATTACTTCACCTGGCTTGTTACCAATAACGGTTGCGCCGTTAGCGACCAAGCTTTGTATACGTTTTAAAGTTTTGTGGTGCAAGTAATCTGTTCTTGTTAAATATAAAGCTTTGTAGCGCGTTCCTTCGGGTAACACTAACCATCCATCTTTAACACTGAGGCGGTTGAGCAATACATCTGTGTTCGTAAAGTCATAACCAAAACCGGCCGGGATTTTAACATTGCTGCCGCCACGCACTGGTGCAACATCGCCTAAATGTACTAAAAAGTCGGCATCAGGTACGCCTTGTTGCAATAGGTAAGAGCCACGCGCTAAATATTTAAACCATTCTGTGCCACCGTTGTTCCACCAAGTTTGGGTGCGATCAAAATGTGAACCTATCGAATCCATGGTCATGCCCGGTTTAATATGGTTATTGGGCTGATGCGCAAAACGATGAAACATGGTTTCGTTAATGCCGCGCGCCCACATATGATCGCCATGGTGTTTGTATAAATATGGGTGACCTTTCCAGCCTAAACCGGTTGAGGTAAATGATTCAGCTGAAATAATTTTTTTACCATAAATATGACCCGATGAAATAGCAGCGCTGGTGCGGCCATGATAAATTCTATTATTGGGTAAATTAAATTTAACCCAAAATTCACCCATCACACGATCCGCTTTACCACCCGAAGCCAACTCATCAAAAGGCCCCCAGCCATAAGGTTCAATGTATGATTCCAAGCCATATTGTTTGGTTAAACGGGTAAACTCGCCAAAATAATTTTCGACCATTAAGTCAGACAAATGCTGGCGAAACTCTTGTAAAATAGCACCTGTATGTTCAGATGATTCAATCACACGACCAGTTAACAGTGGCAACCATTGAATTAAGTCGTAATCAAACTTTTCTTTAAATGTTTGTTCTATGCCTTTAGTCCAGTTTTGACCACCAACTTCATAACTGTCGATTTCAGTCGTTTTAATTGAATCAATACCTTGCGCTTTGGCTTTTTTAACTAATTTGCCAACGTATTGATCAAAGTGAAATTGCAGGGCTTTAGCATCAAACTTATCAACTTCTAAACCTTCTCCTTCAACAGTGGCTGGTACGTTAAATGCGCCTGTGCTGGTGTAACCAAACCGCAAAATGAGCCAGTCGCCTTTTGGCAATTTAATCCCATCTTGAGGTAACTCTCCACGATTTAGCACAAGCACGTCTTCAGTTTTAGTGATAGCTTGCGAAGGCATTTTCGGATTGAGACTTAAACGACCTCGTTCCATGCCATTCATTGAAAACCAATGATCAAATCTTGGGACTGACCATAAATCAAATCGCTTAAGGGTTATCGGTTTATCAAACACTAAGCGAAAATATTTAGCGGTATAACCATCCGTTTTGTCATTCACTAATTGTGGACTAAACGCCCATAAGCGAGCACCGGGGCGAGGGCGCCTTAGTTTGTCAACTACAGTGGTAAAATTCACGCCATCATCAGAAATTTGTAAAGCGGCGTCACCAAAACGATCGGGGGTTTCAATGTGTAAGCTACGTAGTGTAGTGGCTTGGTCAACCTCAACTTGCACCCAGTAATCATTGTTTTTATTGGCTTTAAATGTCAGTACACTATCCCAGTCGTTGTCGGTAAGCACATCAGCATCTAATTCGGGATCTGAAACCGTTACCTTGGCATTAGCAAAGGCATTGCTTTGGTTGTATTTGTTGGCGGGTAGGGCGATTACCGCAATATCACGATAAAACTGTTCATAGAATCCAGGCTGTGGCGGGTTGACAGCCGTTCCATCTTGATTAACTTTTACAGCTTGTTCTGACCAAGTAACACGTTTCATTGACATTTCAGGTGTTACCCAAGGTCCACCACTTGAGGTCCAACCGTCGGCATTGTGAATGCCAAACTCAATATCGTTTTTATCGGCTTGTTCTGCTGCGTGTACTAAAGTATCGAAAAATTCATCCGTGCCAAAACGAACAGGTCCTCGTGACGAGTAAGGTTTATTGCGTCGGTGAACATGAAAAAATATCGCCCCACCAATCCCTGCTTCTTTCATTGCTTTAAAGTCTTCGGTAAAACCTGGTTTGCTTAAATTACCATTCATGGCATGCATCCAGGTTTTGGGCAAATAGTTTTTTGCTGGGGTTTCAAAGTTATTAACAGAAAGGGGCTCTGTCTGATGCTCGTTAGCGTAACTTGTTGAGCAGGTCAACAATAGCGAGCCACTCACGGCTAGTGCTACTTTTTTAAATAGGTTATGTTTTTTACGCATTTTTCGTTCTCATTGGATTAGCAGTGATAATTTAAAGTGTTGTGATGCCCGTAATTTGATATTTGCCGGGTGTTAACTTATCTGAATTTTTAATAAGGTCGCCATTTTTTTTCACTTGTATGTGTTGGGTGTTATCTAGTTGCAACTCAGCTTGGCTATTAGAAGGTACTGTTAAAGTCATCAACAATTGTTTGTTAGTGATTGACCAGTGGACGCTGATATCACCGTTAATGGTGGGCACTTTGCCACTTGCCTGATTGAGTTTTGGGTTAAATTGCGGGGCAACCTTAAATTTGGTAAATCCAGGTGCTTTTAGCTGCACCCCTAATATACCGGTGTAGAACCATTCTGCGATTGCACCGTAAGCGTAATGATTAAGGGAGTTCATAGACGCCTTACTAAAACCCTCTGTGAGCGAGTATGAATTCCAACGTTCCCATGTTGTAGTTGCACCATTGTTGATGGAGTAAAACCAAGATGGGTAGGTTTCGTTAAATAAAATAGTATACATTAGGTCGCTTCTGCCCATTTGTTGAAGAACGGGTGCTAAGAGCGGTGTACCTAAAAAACCAGTGCGTAGGTGGTTGTTTGCATTGTTTATTTCTTCCAGCAAATAGGTTTGTGCGCGTTTGATATCACCTTCATCCGTAAATAGATTAAATGCTAAAGGCAATAAGTAACTGGTTTGGGTAGCGGTTGTTTTTACTTTTGTTTGTTCATCGTAAAACCTAGCTCTAAAGGCTTGTTTGACCTCCTCCAATTGTATTGCGTAGTTTTTGGCGTCATTGTTAAAACCTAGTGCTTTAGCTGCCCGGCTAGCATAATCTAATGATCGGGCATAATAGGCGGTTGAGATCAGTGCGGTTGGTGTATCACCACGATTTACGCGTTCTTTGGCTTGCGTAAAGGGTTGCAGCCAATCGCCAAAGCTGCCCAATGATGAAATATGATTATTTAACTTGGATTGGTGAAATTTAATCCAAGCTTGCATCATTGAATAATTTTCTGACAAGATTTGTTTATCACCCGTTAACTGATATAGCTCCCATGGAATAATAACCGCCGCGTCACCCCAACCAGATGAGGCCCCTTTGGTATGTTTATTTTGTTTGGTGGGAATAAAGTTAGGTACTCGACCATCAGCTGCTTGTTCTTCTCGCACTGTTTGTAACCAAGCGGCCCAAAATCCATATACATCGGCCAGATACATTGAAGGTCTGGCAAATACTTGTGCATCGCCCGTCCAGCCAAGGCGCTCATCTCGTTGTGGGCAATCTGTCGGTATGTCTAAGAAGTTGCTGCGAAGACCCCAAACAATATTGTCAGCGAGTTTATTAAGCTTACCATGTGAACTGTTAAAACTGGCATGCACGTTAAAATCGGAATGCTGTACTAAGCCTTTAACCCAACTTAAATCGGGCTTTTTGGATTGGTCGAAGCCTGAGAGTTCAACATAACGGTAACCATGAAAGGTAAATGAAGGAATATATTTGGTGTCGCCGCTTTTTGCAGGAATGTAATAATCTGTGGCTTTGGCGCTGCGTAAATTCTTGGTATAAAAAATATTTTTATTTAACGCTTCAGCAAAGCGGACCGTTACTTTTTGGTTGGCGATGACTGGAATATTTAACTCGGGAACACCTAACATATTTTGGCCCATATCAAATACCACAACGCCCGGCTGAGGATTGGCTACCTCAACGATTTTTCTAGCTGGCAGCACCAGTTTAGTGGTAGGTGCTGTGTGTCTTTTTGGGGTTAACGCAACTTTTGGATCTAAAGGCTCTTTGATGGCATTATTCCATTGACTTGAATCAAAATCCGCTTGCTTCCAGCCTGGCATTTCGTAGTTTGCATCATAAGTTTCACCATCATAATTACTAGCCGCTCTTATCGGGCCATTTAGAGTAACCTGCCAGCTATCATCGGTTGTAACGATTTTTTTTGCACCATTTACGTACTCTATTTCTAACTGCGCTAACAAGGCTGATGGTTTAACATCTCTTGGTTGAAGGCTCAGAATGCGACCTGTATGCCATCCTTCTGCAACCGTGACAGCTAATGCATTTTGGCCCTTGTTAACCATATCAGTAACATCATAAGTTAAGGTTTCAATTCGTTGTAAATAATCTGTCCAACCCGGTGTCATTACATCATCAGAAATAGTTTGACCATTTATATAAGCTTTAAAAATGCCTTTTGCAGTAATGTAGAGTCGAGCTTGCTTAATTTTGTTTTCGCTAAAAAACGCTTTACGAAGATATTGTGGTCGATACAGTTTATTTTTAAAGGATGCGTTTTTTTTGTTAATCGTGATTGTTTCGCCCGTTTCTGGATGTCTTATCCATTGAGCTTGCCATGCATCATTAGTCAACAAACCTAACTCAAAGCTAGATATTTCACTCCAGTCTGATGCGGTTTTCTGTTCGTCCCAAAATCGAACGCGCCAAAATACTTTCTGGCGAGACGTTAATTGTTTTCCTTGATATTTTATCCACGAATTTTGAGATGATAAAACTTTGTTACTATCCCATAAATCTGCCGTTTTTATATTATTTGGCGAAGTCGAAACTTGGATTTGATAGGCGGTTTGTTTTTCAACCGCAGCTGTTGTTGGCAATTTCCATGAGAAACGAGGTTGCTTTTCATAATAACCAATAGGTTCAACAAAGCCTTCGCCAACGCTTAAATGTAAGGGTTTACTGCCATCTGTAAAACTTTGTATGTTCTGGCAACTGCTGGTCACGAAGACACAAAGTAGTATAAAAATTAAATTAGCTTTATTCATTGGTTACATCTCTTTTTAATTGCACTTGCCCTGAGATTTGATATTCCCCCGGCTGAAGTGCCGTTAAATCACTAATAGCCTTGCCGTTTTTCATTACCTTTAATTCTGTCACTTGAGGCAGCAATAGCTCGGCTTGGCTATTACTTGGCACGAATAAACGCATGGTTAATTGCGTGTTAGTGATTGACCAGCTGGCTTTGATATCGCCGTTAATGGTGGGCACGCTGCCGCTTAAATCGTTAAGACGTTGAGTGAATTGTGGTTCAACTTTGAAGGTTTTAAATCCTGGTTGAGTGGGCTGAATACCTAACATGCCATTGTAAAACCACTGAGCGACTGCACCATAAGCGTAATGGTTTAACGAGTTCATATTAGCTTTGTTATAGCCTTCGGTAAGTGAATAAGAGTTCCAGCGTTCCCAAGTGGTCGTTGCGCCATTGTTTATCGAATAGAACCAAGAAGGGTAAGTTTCTTTTAGCAGAATGTCGTACATCACATCGCTATGACCATAGCGTTGTAAAACTTGATAAAGCATCGGGGTGCCTAAAAAGCCTGTTCTTAAGTGCCTGTCACTTTGCTCAAGCATTGCCAATAGTTTTTTGACCGCGACTTGCTGCTCTGACTCGTTAAATAAATTAAATGATAGCGGTAATAAATAACTGGTTTGAGTCGTTTTGAGTGTGATTTTGCTTTGTTTGGGTTGTTTTAAACGTTTGCCTTTTTCACGTTTAATGGTTTTTATCGCAGTGCTTACAACATTTAAATTGTCATCAAAAAAGTAATCTCTAAATTTAATTTTAATGTTATTAAATAAACGTTCGTATTGCTGCGCGTCGCTTTTGTAGCCTAATAAACGGGCCGTTTTTGCCGCAATATCAACTGAGCGAGCATAGTATGCGGTCGCAATTAAATCTGGATGTGTATCGCCTTTCGCGCGTCCGTTTTCAGAGTAAGGTTGGAGCCAATCCCCGTAAGTTCCTATGTTGGATATATGCTCAAAGCTGTGAAATTCAGTATATTCCAGCCAGCGCTTCATCATGTTATAGTTTTCGCGCAGCACGTTTATGTCGCCGGTATATTGGTACAACTCCCAAGGCACTATCGTGGCCGCATCACCCCACGCGGCGGCGGTTCCGTCGGTTAAAAAAGGTCTGAACGGCACAAATTTTGGGATCATACCGTCAATGCTTTGCTCTTCACGAACACTTTCTAACCACGCTGCCCAAAAAGCATATACATCGGCTTTATACATTGAGGTACTAACAAATACTTGCGCATCGCCTGTCCAACCAAGGCGTTCATCGCGCTGAGGACAATCGGTTGGTATGTCTAAAAAATTACCACGTAAGCCCCACGAAACATTGCTGGATAATTTATTGAGTTTGTTATGATTACTGCTGAAGTTGTCATAAACGTCAAAGTCAGAATGAATCACTTTACCGGTTAACCAATTTAGATCAGGTTTAAATGCCGTGTCGTAGCCACTAATTTCAACAAAGCGGTAACCGTGAAACGTAAAAGTTGGACGATAGGTTATTTCACCGTCTTGTTTAGGTGTATATAAGTCAATATTTTTGGCGGAGCGAAGATTTTTAACATAGAATTTATCCTGCTCTAAAGCTTCAGAAAAGCGCAGTTTGATGGTTTGGCCTTGTTTAGCCGGCACTGTTATTTCAGGTACACCAACCATATTTTGACCCATGTCAAAAATGGCGACTCCGTTTTTAACACTCACAATATCAACAGTCGGAAGCGTTACTGTCGCTCTGGGCGCGCTATGGCGTTTAGGTTTTAATTTTACCTCTGGATCAATTGGCTCTGCATAAACCTTTGCCCAGTTTTTTGCGTCAAAAGAAGCGGCATTCCAATTGGGCATTTCAAAATTAGCGTCATAGGTTTCGCCATCGTAATTACCTGCTTCACGAATTGGACCTTGGTTAGTCGATTTCCATTGGTTATTGGTAGCAATAACTTGTTGAGTGCCATCTTTAAAAGTCACTTCTAACTGCGCTAATAAACGCATTGGTTTTACATGTTCTTGCTGGGTTGGATGAAAAATACGACCTGTATGCCAACCTTCCGCTAGTGTGGCGGCAATGGCATTCTCGCCCTGAGTTACATAATCACTGACATCATAAGTTAGGGTTTCAATGCGTTTGTGATAAGGCGTCCAGCCTGGTGTCATTACATCCTCGCTGATTGCAGAGCCGTTGATATAGGGTTTAAATACCCCTTTTGCGGTAACATATAAACGCGCTTTTTTTATCGGCTTATTCAAGTTGAAATTGGTGCGTAAATACTGAGGTCGATACAAAATGTGATCGACTGCGGGCATGCCATTAAAACTAGGATTAGTATAACGTTCGTTAGTATCAGGGTGACCCACCCATTTCGCTTGCCAGTCATTATTATTGAGCAAGCCTAATTCAATAAATTGAGTTTCACTCCAGTTTGAGACGTGTTGATTTTGCCCCCAAGTTCTCACTCGCCAATAAACCCGTTGGCGAGACTCAAGTGCTTTACCTTGATAACCAACCCAAGCATTGTCATCTGAATTCACCTTGCCGCTATCCCAAATGAGACTAGATTTAGAAAAATCAGCCGAACTTGCAACCTGTATTTGGTAACTGGTTTGTTGTTTTTGGGTTGAAGCGGGTGGTAATTGCCAGCTAAATCGAGGTTTGGATTCGTAGTAACCGATAGGGTTAACAAACCCTTCGCCTACTTTTAATTTAATAGGTGAACTTATTTTGTTGTTTTCGTTTTTTTTATTTTTTATTAAAGCGTTATCAGTACAAGCTATTAAACATAAGCTGACACAGATCGATAAAATAATTTTTTTCATTTGATCACTTTTATTTTTAGTTAAAAATACAGGCTTACTATCAGGAATAGGCATTAACCGTACTAATTGATACCCCTAATCATTAAAAAACGTAATATATAAAACGATTGGATTATTAGATTTACTTTGAAGTCTGTAGGTGGGGTGGCTCAACACTTGCAATTTTGCAATTAAAGGATCTTATTAATTTTTTCAAGCTGACAGTGCATATAGCAATTAATAAGTCACGGCAGCTAGTTTTTTTGTCTACCTCTAGTGGATTTAATGAATATGTCTGCCTCTATGTTATTAATGGATGCAGGCAGCACTCAGGCTTGTCTAAAGTAGGAATTCTGAATATTAGCGATTAGCGTAAGCTACTGAGGTGAGGCATGTAAAACGTCTTTACGCTGTATTAAAGTCATTTCTATTTTTGACATGGTTTTATCTCTAAGTGGATAAAACACCATGATGACAATTTTTGGAAATGGCTAAAATAAATGACAGCTACCTATAAAAATAGGATATATATTAAGTGGTTATATACTCAATGGAAATATATAGAAGTCGTATACGAGATTATTAGGCTCACCCATATAATTTTATGAGAGGGAGAGACCGTATGCCCCACCCAGTTTAAGATTAGCTATTCCAGCCTTTTCGGATTCGTGAATAGCGATATCGCCATACACACAAAGCAAAAATGATAAATGCAGCGTCAATAACCAGTGAATTCAACACCAATACGTTCGGGTAATGTACAGTAAAGTGTGTAATCGCTAATACTATCAATAGCGTCGCCAAGCAGTTTAAGAGTATTAGGTGGGTTTTCATTAACACTTTTTGCATTAATGAACCTATCAGTATTGCAACTAGTATCAGCCAGAAAATAGGCTTTGTCGGTAAGGCGAAAGTTAGCTCTAGCAACGCAGCGCAAATAAATGCGATTGGTGTGCCCCAAACAAAACCAAGCCAAAGTTGATTCAGTGCATCTTGCCTTGAACGCTTTGCTAGCCATAGATTAATGCCCGTAACTGAAATAATCGTTAAGGCAAATCCCATTAAGCCAAAAAATATTTTCATCGCTTCGGGACCAAAGTGACCGAAATGTAAGCGATATACAGAGAATATAGCTTGTTGACCTGCTTCTCCATCAGAGTAGCCAACTTTATCTATGTATTGTCCGTGTGCATCAAAACGGTATTGTTCTGAGTAGATAAGCTTATCTAAATGTTGCGAACCAAGTAGTATGTATTGGTTATCTTTTGTTGCGTTTTCAAGCGTAACAAATATAGGTTGTGTATTTGGCTCCATCTTTTTTATTTCGGTCAATGCTTTTGCAATATTCGCTATTGCTGGTTGGTGCTCAACTTGAATCGAAGCGCCATAAATATCGGCAAATAGGTCGAGTTCTTTTCCCTCATATAATGTATCAGCATAAATTGCGGTCAAAAATGATGCCAAACCAAAATATACACCGGTCAACGCTATCATGAGATGAAACGGTATCCCCCACACGCTCATTCGGTTGTGCAAATCACCTTGTGTGAGCTGCTCATTATTTCCGGTACGTAAACGAAAGGCATCTTTAAAAATACGTCTGTGAGCAATGATACCTGAGATAATTAATGCACTTAAAATTGCACCTAACATGCTTACAATTATCATGCCGATATCCTCGGGTAGATGCAAAGCGACATGTAGATCAACAATAAGGTCTGTAATGGGAGTGCTTGAAGGCTCACTGAGTTCACCGGTAGGTGAAATGTTCCAACGCTCTCCATCTGCACTAATTCCAGCTCGTGGCAAATCGTGGGTTGGTAAACGAATAACGATATTACCCTGTGTTTGCCCGTCCTTCATGGCGAGGAAGTGCTCATAGGCAGTTTGTATACTGTTAGGAGTATAATTGAGGTTATCGGCAATGTGAGGTTGTTCCCAACGTAATAATTCCTGCGAAAAAACCGATAATGTGCCTGAAAAGCAAACCCAATACATTAATACACTCACGGCTAAGCCTAACCATGCGTGACTTTTTAAAGCGCTTTTATTGGCGCTTGGAGAAATAGAAATATTCATTTTACCCACTATAAAGTATGAGGTAGCTCAAAGCGCTAAGCATAATTAGCACGCGAATAGGACGCCATAACTTTTTATCTGCACATAGCCAATATGCACCGCAGCCCCATAAAATAGGCATAGTATAAATCCCTAATGCGATTTGATTGACTTTACTTAAGCTCAAAGATGTCGTCCATACCACGGTTACTAACATGGCACATATTGCACTTAAGAATAGACAACCGATCAATTTGATAAAGGCATTAAATACAGTAGGCGCAGACGGTTTACTCAAGCCCGATATATACGGCAAGTCGGCACGCTTAACGTGTTTATTAATTCGTTGACGCGCGAGGTATATCCAGGTCCACGCTTGTAAAGAAAAGGCGATAACAGCGTAACAAGTGCCTAATTCAAATCCGTATTGTGTAACCCAAAAGTTTAAACTCATATACATTAATAGTAATGCTGAGAGTTTAGCTAAACGTTTAAAGGCGACATGTGTGCTTTGCCATGCTCGGTAAAACAAACCTATCGCCAACGTGCTGCCCAAAAAAGCAGCGATAGACAACAACATAAATTTCCTTATTAGAAACTAAATGATGCAGATAATTTAAAGGTACGAGGCTCGCTTAATACAAGATAATTTGAACCAGGATAACCACCCACTGATGCCCAATAGTCATTGTCAAAGAGATTATCGACACGCGCTCGAATGGTAATATCAGTCAGGCCAACTAATAAGTTATAACGAGCCCCTAAATCAAAGCGGTTTGAGGCATCAACCTTAAGGTTGTTGTCGGCACTTGCATATTGCTCGGCTGTGTATGCCGCACGTGCATCTAGGGTTAATCCCGGCAGGGCGTTAACATCCCACTCAAGGTTAATGTTTGCTTGTAAATCTGGTACGCCAATCGCTGTTTTACCATCTAAAATGCCATCTTGCGTTTTCGTCATTTCTGCATCAAGCCAAGTAAACCCACCTAAAATACGTAAGCTATCAGTTGGCATACCAAATACACTTAACTCAATGCCTTGGTTTTGTTGTTCGGCATCAGTACTGAAAATATTGTTTTTGACAATAGATGTTTGTTTGGAAGTATTAAAAATACTTAATGAGCCACCATATTGGCCTGCATCATACTTTAGTCCAACTTCAATTTGCTCAGCACGATATGGTTCAAAAGCTTCACCTGCATTTTCAATTGCTTCACCGCCACTTGTTGTCGGAGCAACTTCTCCGGGTAACAAGCCTTCAATATAGTTAGCATAATAAGAAAGCTGCTCTGATGATTTATAAACAACACCCGCAACTGGTGTAAATTGAGATTCATCGTAACTTGATAATTCATCACCAGTATTGTAGTCATATGTGCGGGTCTCAATATTTTGTGCTCGGCCTCCTAGCGTTACTAATATTTTCCCGTCATTGAATGACATCATGTCAGCAAGTGCAAAACTTGAAAGATCGGTTTTTTCGGTTACTAATGGGTTATCTAGTTCGCCGCCAATAAAAAAGTCTGCATCAGGTATTGTTGCAGTTTCAGGGCTATAAATATTGCCAGTAAAACCGGCAAAGTCAGAAAACGCATAAGCATTTTCTGATTCTAACGAAAAGACAGATGCGGACGTTATAACTGTGTGTCCAACTGCACCAGTTTTAAACTCAATATTCACGCCAACTTCACCAGATTGAATATCATCATTTCTAACATTATCAAAACGATAAGCCGAAAAATCCCCATTTTCTTGAGCATTCCTAGGGTTGGCAAAAATGTTGTCTTCTTCACCTGTTCTGAATCCGTACGCAGCCCAAGCTGTAACGTTATCTGTAAAATCATATTCCCCGCGCACTGCACCAAAAAATTGACGTTCATTGGTGTAAGTCCATTCTTGGGCAAAGTTTGTATCGCTTTGTGGTGGTTCAGGGATACTGTCAGCAGGTGTTACTGTTGGGCGAGGCGCATCAACTTGATGATCTTGAAACCCTAAATCAAGAGATACTCGGAAATGGTCACTTTGATGATCAACACCAACAGAAGCAACGCTCAATTCACGGTCTTGATTATCAATATTCGTTTCGCCACGCCGTTGAACAAGGTTGGCACGTATACCTGTACTATTGTTATCGTCACCAAAACGGCGGCTAATATCTGCTGCGCCATATAAGTGACCTTGTGATTCATAGC
This sequence comes from Catenovulum adriaticum, assembly GCF_026725475.1. Classification (NCBI taxonomy): domain Bacteria; kingdom Pseudomonadati; phylum Pseudomonadota; class Gammaproteobacteria; order Alteromonadales; family Alteromonadaceae; genus Catenovulum; species Catenovulum adriaticum. The sequence continues at coordinate 464,306 of NZ_CP109966.1, read as the reverse complement.
CAAGCGTAATACGGTTAAGCGGTTCATCACCCGCACGTTTTGGTACGATATTAACGGAACCGCCTAAGCCGCTGCCTCCTGGTGCTGCACCATTTAAAAAAGCACTTGCGCCACGAAAGACTTCGACGCGTTCTAGTAACTCCGCCGCGACATACTGACGGGGTAAAATGCCATATAAGCCATTGTAAGTCATATCATCAGAATACACAGGAAAGCCGCGCATTATATATAGCTCTTGAAAATTACCAAAGCCTTTTGCAACACGTACAACAGGATCATTTTGTAGTACGTCCGCGACACTTTTAGCCTGCTGCTCACGAATGAGTTCAGCCGTAAAGTTTGTACTATTAAAAGGCGAATCCATCATATCAAGGTTGCCTAAAATACCAGCACGACCGCCTCGAGATACTTGTCCTCCGGGGAAACTGTCACGCAAATCGACTTGTGAACCATTAATCGTAATATGCTCAATATCTTTGTTGTTATTTGTACTACTTTGTTCTGTTTGGGCATATGTTGGCGCACTCACACACGCAACATTGACCATTACGGCTAACGCACTTTTACGTAAATTCATTCAGGATTCCAAGGTTGGTAAAATACAATATCACTAATGATAACTATTTTTATTTCTACCTTCAATAATGAAAGTTATAATAAATGATAGTGTTAATTCAACCAACTCCCAATATGTGTCTTTTGGAACATTCGTTCTGTGGCTTTTGGGTTGGTCGCTACGTTAGCAGCATTTTCATTTACTTTTGACAGTGAATTATCGCTAGATCGCCATTTATAGCCTTTGTATTTGCCCTGCATAAAGCGGGCTGAAGCCCGAGCTAACGTTAACCATGACACATCATGATTTTTTTATAATGTTAGGCTTTCCAGTAGCCAGAAGCGTAAGTTTGCTTGTTTGAATAGCCGGGCATATCTTTAACATACTTTTTAATGGCTTTTACTTGCCTGATTTCTGCGGCGATAAATATGGCTGGCTCGCCTGATAACCAGTAGGTATTTTGTACTGCCGTCAGTAGCGCATTTTTAGTTAAATCTGGGTTTATCACCCAGTTTATATTGACGCCCTCGGGGCAATTAATAATTTGCTTATCTTGTTCGGTTGGAACCTGCAAAAATGCTGTGCCTTTAGCATTTTTAGGTAGTTTTTCTAGTACGGCGGCCGCTGCTGGCAAACCTGTGAGATCGGCAACTAATAAATGCCAATCAGCATCATAATTTGTGTGTTTTGTATCGCCAGGGCCAGCAACCCCTAAATAATCTCCTAGCTGTGCATTTTTTGCCCAATCGGTGCCTAAACCTTGATGATCATTAACAGCAAAATCAACGGTTAGTGCCTTGGTTTGTTTGTTAAAGGCGCGTACTGTGTATGAACGTATCCATTTTTTAAAACCTAGATATATGCCTAGTTTGGGTTTTGTTTGACCTGGCTGTGGAAAAATAGCTTTAAAATGCGCGCTTTCTTGATCAAGTGGAAAATCATGTAAATCTTCACCAGTCAAAGTGATACGGCGCATATGTGGCCCTAAGTCTTCTATTTTTGCAACTTGTGTCATTCGCATTTTCATATAAGTTCTCTCGGATGTTAGCTATTCATAAAGTTTTGCAGCTTGGGCTTAATAACCAGTGTCATAAAAATTGCGATCACCAAACCAAATGGCAATGCAGCAATAAAGTTTTGGCTCCAATGCGTTGTAAACTGATTGGCATTACTAAAGCCCAGATGATTAATGGTTGTGGTAGCAGCCATTGCGGATTCCATTACGACGGCCATAATAGTGCCAGTAAGCAGTTTTTGAGCCAGTTCTGAAGTACCAGATAGCAGTTTTTGGATTAATTTGCTAACCAAATTCATTACGAGTATGCCAATAGGCAGAGCTACTAAACCAGCAAAAATAAAAGCCGATGCCCATTGGAACAAAAAACTTTCGCTAACGTCTCTGTTTGCAAAACTCATAATGCCGGTAAGGGAACCACAAATGGTAGTCATAATGAGTGCGATAATGGCTACTTTTTGATAAATAGGGCGGCTTTCGGCATTTGACCGTTCGGCAACCGAAGGGGTAATTATTGTCATATATGCTCCTGACTATTGCAATTTTCAAATTATAGTTGATAATGTCTACTATAATGCATAATGGTTGACTATGTCAACTACTTTATAAAGGAGTTACCTGTGGCAGATATTGGTGCGGTAGAAACGATACGTTGTTTGGCTCATGCCGTTAAAAGACAACTGGCTATCCAGCTAGAGGTTGAAGCATTAGGGTTGGTGCCGATGCAAGTGAGGGTGATGAAGATAATTCATAAACGTTCGCCTTGCACTGCTTTGGATATAGCTAGCTTTATGCAACGGGATAAGGCTCAGATCACGCGTTTAATTAGTGGTTTAATCGATCAAGGTTTGATCAAAAAAGTCCCAAACCCTGAAGATAAAAGAAGTCAGTTTTTATTGTTAACTCAAGAGGGCGAAAGAATACAAGCAAGTTTATCTAAAATTAGTCGACGAGCTGAACAATCTATGACTAAAGGAATAGCCGAGGAAGATATTAAAGCCTTCTACGCTACAACGCAAAAAATGCTTAAAAATTTAGAAGAGAATCAGTGATTTGCTTTAATGGGTAATAATATAAAGCAGCTCTAATTTCTGCTATTGTTTTTATCTGAGTTTTTCGGTGTAAACCAAATTAAATAATGGCGACCACAAAATGTGATCGCCATTAGGTTTTAGCATAACTGCGGTCGATAACGTGCAAATTGATGAACTATAACTATTAGCCATTACAATAACGCACTGGCGCTTAACGAGCTAATTGTGGTTATTATTTGCACTTTCTGGCAAAATTTAATTCAAATATTTATTTAACAATATATTTTTCACGAGCGTTAGCTTGTGCGCGATCGTCCTTATTTAGTTGTTCATAAAATGCTTGAACTGCGCTTTTATATTCATTCGATTGACGCAAAATGTTTTCTTTGTTGTTTTTATTCCACTCGTTCCAAAGTTTGGCTAATTCAGCTTGTTTTTGTGGGTATTTATCCACCGCATTTACTTGTTCGGTTGGGTCATTAACCATATCAAAATATGCACGGCCAACGCCTGGTAAACCTTGCTGCATATATTTACCTGTCATTGTGCGAACGGCCCATATGTTGTCAGCTTCTTCTAAACGCCAAAACAAGGCTTTGTGTGGCGTACCAGTTTTGCGTTTTGTCATGTATGGTTCTAAGTTAACGCCATCAAGCAAACCATCTGATGAATCGGCTTTAGCCAGTGCGACTGAAGTAGCTGCAATATCCAATGCAGATACAAGGCCATCAAATTTAAAGCCTTTTTTGATTTTATTTGGCCAATGTGCGATAAACGGAACATGTACGCCACCTTCCATTAATGCGACTTTGCCATGGCGAAAGGGTGAGTTATCAGCCCAGTCAAATTGCGGCCACCAAGTGTCTGGATATAAACCTCCGTTGTCAGATAAAAAGAATATTAGGGTGTTTTCGTACTTGCCTTTTTCTTTTAATGCATCAACAACCATGCCTATGCCTTGATCCATTTCATCCACCATGGCGGCATAAATTTGGCGATTTTTGTTTTTGATATGTTTATATTTATTAATGGTTTCTTGCGGCGCTTGTAATGGCGCATGTGGCGCGTTGTAAGAGAGATACATCATAAAGGGTTCATCGGTGCTGCGTTTAATGTATTTGGCTGCGTCACGGCTTAAGGCTGTCGTTAAGTACTCGTCAAATTCAGCTGGTAAATTATTGCGCATAATAGGCAGCCAATAACCATCAGGGCTGCCTACATGTACTTGGCCTGGCATGTACATGTGGCCGCCATCTAAAAAGCCATAAAAGTAATCAAAGCCTTGTTTATTAGGTTGAAACTTTGGCGCACCACCTAAGTGCCACTTACCAAAAACCGCTGTGTTATAACCCACTTTTTGCAAACGTTCAGCAAAGGTTAGTTCCTCGGTCGGTAAGCCCATGTGCGGATCATAGGGGGTGTATGACACATTATTTTCCATCCCAAAGCGAGCTTGATAACGGCCGGTTAGTAAACCGGCGCGAGATGGGCCACAATATGGATGAGTTGCATATCCGTTTTCGAACGTTATGCCTTGTTCAGCTAATTCATTTAACCTTGGGGTTTTGATTTGCGTTGATCCATTGGTAAAGCCAACATCGTTATAGCCTAGGTCGTCTGCTAAAATGACGATAATGTTTGGTCTATCATCGGCCATAGAAGTAAAGCTCAAACAAAGTCCTAGTAAGACGAAACTGTGCATCAAAATAGATGATATTTTGCATTTGGCAAAACTGAATGGTCGACCTAAAAATAAGTTAAATAATTTCATAATAAAATTCCCAAGACTTCTCATGTGTAAATAGGGTTGTTAATTTAATCTGGTTGATGATCGCGAAACTTATCCATTCTATCCATCGCCGCGCCTTCAAATTTGCGTTTTAACTGCCACAATGGGCGTTCTAATGTGAGTTCCCAGTCAAATAATTTTTTGTAAAGTTGTTTAACTATTTTTGGTTGTTGATGGGCAAGATTAACTTGCTCAGCTTCATCGTTAGCTAAGTTGTATAACTCGGGTGGGCGATCAGGAAAGCGTAAAAGTTTCCAATCCATATCTCGGATTGCCGCGCGGTTTTCTTTTTTCCAATACAGTGTCTTGTGCGGACGAGCTTGAGCTTTCTTTTGTGTTGGTGCTTTTAAGTAGGGTATTAGATTGACGCCATCTAAGTGAGCAAACTCAGATAAATTGGCGCCTGCGACACTTAAAAACGTTGGCATTAAATCGAGTGTACTGACCGGATATTCAAAACGGGTATTAGCACTTAATTTTTCAGGCCAACGCATTAGCATGGGCACACGGATTCCCCCCTCTAGGTGATTGGCTTTGGTACCACTTAGCGGATAATTATTAGAATTGTTCTGATCAGTTGGTCCGCCATTGTCATTCACAAATACCACTAAGGTATTGTCGGCAATGTTTAGTTGCTTAAGCTTATTGAATAATAATCCCAGTTGTTGATCCATGTTTAGGTTCATCGCTGCGAGTATTTTGCGTGTGCCTGACAAATTTGGAAATTGAGCCAAGTCTTCAGGTTTCGCTTGCATAGGGGCGTGAACTGCTGAAAACGACAATACCGCAAAAAACGGTTGCTTAGTTTGCACAGCGTTGGTAATAAATTGACTAGTATCTGCAACAAGTGCCTCGGTTAAGTAGCCTTTATGCTCTTTAAAGTTTTTGAAACCCAGTTCCATGCGCTCGTTCTGACGGCTATTAAGCTCGTTTTTATCGTAAGCATAATAACTGCGGGAACCGGTTCTAAAACCATAAAAGTGATCAAAACCTCGGCGCATTGGATGATATTTATCATGGTCGCCTAAATGCCATTTACCGGTCAAACCTGTGGTATAACCTAGTTGTTTTAAATGGTCAGCCACAGTTAACTCAGACAAAGGCAAACCCATTTCGTCGCCAGTTAAGCCCGACTCACTCATATAGCCGGGTACATTATTTTCTTCAAAACCAAACCTTTGCTGGTATTTGCCTGTAAATAGCCCCGCGCGCGACGGGCCACAAACTGCTGCGGTGACATAAGCTTGTTTAAACAACATGCCTTGTTTAGCAAGCTTATCTAAATTAGGTGTTTTCATGGTTTTACTACCATGAAAGCCAAAATCGTGATAACCCGCATCATCTGAAATGATTAATAAAATGTTGGGCTGTTGAGCTGCATTTATTTTAGGTATAAATGTTAATTGTAAACAAATTAAAATGAGGTATAACTTGGTTTTAGATGATAATAAATTCATGGGTTATTTTCTCAGTGCTAATTAATATTTGTTAGTTTTTGAAACAAAGCGATGAAAGTAACTTAATACTAACGACCATATAAGTATCAAGGTTTAGCTAAAATCATGCTTTTAAAATCAGCTAAAATTTAATTTTTAAAATAATAATTGTTACTTTTCATGCTTTTACATGAATATTGTCTTTGTAAGTTTGTAAAAAATGACATGAAATTTCATTTTAGAAATAGGCTTTTGGCCTATATTTAAAGTTAAATTAAGCCGTTTCCGTAAAATAATGACAAGTAAATTGCAGCGCTTCGACTTTAAATAGCGTACCGACTCGCATTTAGCATGAGCCCAATTTAGGGTTGATCAAACATAATGAGCTTAAAAAATAAATGATATATACAGAGTTAGATTGGAATACTTTTCTTAGAGCCATCATCCCTTTTATTGCCGCCAATATATTTTTAATGGTACTGATTTATTTTACTATCGTCCGCTCCCGCATTGGTAGTGCCTATCCGTTTTATGCAACTTTTATCAGCTGCATTATTTTGTTTTTATCGGGTCCAATTATTAATCTTATGCCCATTGATAATGCTAAACGATGGTTTGATTTAGTTAGAAACGTGTTGTTATTTAGTGTCGGTATGCCGGCTCTGTTATATGGCCTGTTTATACAGGCTGAAATTAAAATTCGGCGTGAATTTTTTATGTTTGCTCTTGTACTGGGCATAAGTTGGTCGGCTTTGTTTATAATGGCACCGCCTTTTTATTATCATCACCTTGATCAGCTCCCTTGGCCGAGATTATTAGATAGTATTACCAATCAACATATTTATCTGTCTCAAATTTTTGTTGTGACAATCCAACTGTTAATACCGAGTTTGTTTATACTAAGCCGACCCATTAAACGCTATGTAGGGGTTTTAGTATATGGTGTTTTGTTACTGTATACCTGTATATGCATTGGTAATGCGTTAGAACAATGGGTTGTTTATTATGGTGGTTCAGGCTTAACCGCGATTATTTGGGCTTGGGCCATATATCGTGATATTCAAATGACCAACGACAAAGTAAAACAGCATTATTTACACCAAAGCTCGCTCGCTATCGCGCAATACGCGGCACCGTTAAATACTAAATTTACGGAGTATTACCCAGACAGTATTAACGAATCTTATCCTTTTAAAGAACGTGAAGCATTAATAGAAACCGTTAGCGCAGCCCGTAGTGGCTTAGTTGCTGGCCGGGTAACAAACTTATTGCACGCGTTAAAAAGTTTTAGCCAGCATAATGTCGATACCTATCGGGTACGCGCCAAAGAAGTATTGTTTATGTTGTTTGACGCGTCAATATTCAACAGTGGCAATGCTGCAAATTTACTCGAACGGTTAGAAGAAAAAGGACAAACCTTAGAAACCACAACATCATTTAAAGATATTGATAAAATTATTCTGCAAGAAGCCAGCTTTTTAGCAAAATTAAGCGGTGAAGCTAATGAATCGCCAGCAGATACCGCCTTAGTCGATAAAATCAAAACATATATTTTAAGTCACTATAACCGTGATATCTCCATTAATGACATAGCCAATGAAATCGGTGCTAGCCGTTCACACATTACTAAAACATTTAAAAATATAACGGCGCAAACCATTAACCAGTATTTAATTGATGTGCGTATTAACAAATCTAAGGATTTATTAATAACCATGTCGGTAACAGAAACCGCATTTGAAATAGGCTTTAATAACTCGGCCTATTTTTCGACTGTATTTAAAAAACAAACGGGCAAAACACCTAAAGAATATCAACAGTCGATTACAAGTACTAAAAATGGTTAATGATCATTGGAAACAAAAAAAACTCCCTGAACATGTACTGAATAAAAATCAAGCATATTTAAACCAGTCAGTATGTTATTGCCAGCCCCTAACCATTGATATATGATCCATATACATATCGTATATAGGGTGTATTATGGGAATTGTTAAAATTGATGACGAATTGCATGGGGAGATTCGTAAAGCGAGCTCAGTTATGGTTCGATCTATTAATGCTCAAGCTGAGTATTGGATCAAAATTGGAATGCTAGCCGAGGCCAACCCCAGTATGTCTTTTTCTGAAATCATGCGCGATCAATTAAAGCTGGCTGACGTTAATATAAGGAAAGCTGCTGGTGGCTAACGTAAAACTAAAAAGTGCTGACGAATTGAATGTAATGCGGGAGTCTGGTCGGCTTTTGGCAATGGTGTTTGAGTATCTCGATGGATATATTGAAACTGGGATTTCAACGATGGAGATTAACGATTTGGCGGAGCGTTATATAATTGATCAGCTAAATGCCCGCCCAGCCAGTAAAGGTCAGTACGGATACCAGTATGCTTTAAACAGCTCGGTAAATCGCGTTGTATGCCACGGCGTGCCTTCTGCTATTCAAAAGCTGAAATCCGGTGATATCGTAAATATTGATATTACATTGGAGCAGGGCGGATTTATCGCTGACTCTAGCAAAATGTACATGATTGGCGATGTGTCTCCAGTCGCTAAACGTTTGGTTGATAAAACCTATGAAGCCATGTGGGAAGGGATACGAAAGGTAAAACCTGGCGCGACTCTGGGAGATGTTGGTCATGCCATTCAAACTCATGCCCAGAAACACGGCTATTCTGTTGTACGCGAATACTGTGGGCATGGGATTGGGCGAGAAATGCATGAAGAGCCACAGGTTTTGCATTATGGTCAGGCAGGTAAAGGCTTAGTGTTAACAGAAGGGATGGTATTTACCATAGAGCCCATGATTAACCAAGGTAAGTCCAAAGTTAAATTAAAAAAAGATGGGTGGACAGTTGTTACCAGTGATAAAAAATTATCCGCTCAGTGGGAACACACCATTGCTGTTACCTCTGATGGTTACGAGGTGCTGACGCTCAGAGCTGAAGAGCGAATTTAATCGGGAAACTAAGTTCAGTGTAACTCTTAACCTTAGCGCCTCATTTATTCTTAAACCGGCTATGATTCGATACTTACCTGATAGATTAGAAATAATCGACATTGCTTGGTACGAACCCAATGCAAATTAGATTTTTCGGTTGCATAGCTATAATGCTTGGTTCTGAGTTCCGTTTTAATTGACTCGATAAATTGAGATTTAGCATCAATAATTCCTTAAACTCAAGTTATTGCTTACTTATACAGTTATAAATGGTGATGTACCAAAAACTCAGATTATTTCTCGCTTTGTTTTTAACAAAGTATTGGTTTCTTGGAGATGAAAGATATTTAACAATATGATTTTATTTGTTTTTTATAATAATGAATTTACATAACGACCCTTTACGTGGCTCGCTTTGACGATAGGCTTGCTTTCTATCTGAAAATTCTTGTTGCTTTTTAAAGAGTTAATGCTTAAGTTTATGAAATTATTAATTTAAAGCTTATTGGAATGGCGTTTATAGGTTCAATATTGAAAAGTTCTATATGCTCTTCTAATGAGTAAGCTGTTAGGGCGGTAAGCAATACCGACATTCCATAGGTTAAAAAGTAGAAAGTAGCGGCAAATACTGAGGATGATATGTCTGATTTGAACTACCAAAAGCAAGCGCAAGATTTTTATGGAAAGGCGCCTGTGATTATTTTGGGCAGCGGTGCCTCAGCAGCTTACGGCATGTCTGGAATGTGGGCATTGGCAAACCATCTGGTAGAAAATACTGACATAACAGGGTTGAATGCAGCAGAAAACGAAACTTGGGAAAAGTTCTGTGAACGTTTGAAGCAGAATGTCGATCTGGAAACTGCTCTACACGATGTAACAGCTTCTGAAGAATTGACATCCCGAATAGTCAAATCTACTTGGGCCTTGATTAACTCTGAGGATAACGAGATCTTTCGGAAGAGCCTCCAAGATAGCGCAATGTTTCCGCTTAGCAGACTTCTTGATCATATGTTCAAAAGTAGTCTCAAAACTATAAATATTGTAACTACTAATTATGATCGATTAGTGGAGTATGCATGCGAACAGGGGCGTATCTATCATTACACTGGGTTCACCCATGGTTTCTTCAGGCAGCTCGCGACACCTTCAGAAATTATTTCGGATCGCAGAGTTAATATTTGGAAGGTTCATGGATCTCTGGACTGGTTCCAGTCCCCTTTAGAAGACACAGTTGCTCTCTCAAATACCCTGTCGGTACCGGATAATTACCAACCTCAAATAGTGACCCCAGGCACTCAAAAATATCAAAAAACTCACCTTGAGCCTTTTCGTTCCATTATTAATAACGCTGATAATGCGCTCAATAACGCTGGTTCTTACTTGTGTATTGGTTACGGTTTTAATGACGAGCATATTCAGCCGAAACTGATGGTGAAATGCCTTCGACAGAAAACACCTATAACGATTATTACTTATAAACTTTCTGACTCTGCCAAAAAGCTTATTCTTGAAGGTAAAGCACAGAATTACCTAGCAATCGAACGGGGCGATACAGACGATCAATCCATCGTTTACTCATCTCTAGATGCGAATCCGATCAAGGTCGAAGCAAATATTTGGAGCCTTGAAGGCTACTTGTCAATCATTATGTAGGAATATATATGTCAATATTCAACTTTAAGGACGAAGACGCGCTTGGAAAGGTAGCCTCCGTTGATACAACAAATGTCATCGTTGAAGTGGAGAACGTCGATCAGCTCAAGCGTTTGCAGGTTAACCATCTTGCCGTTCTTCAAAGCAGTAGGCCGGGACAACACTTGATCGGTCTCATTACACAGGTGACACGCAAGCGTGGTATTGAAGAAGCAATAAATGACGGTATAAATGATCAGGTTTCCGAGTTAAATCTGTGTCGTATCGCCCTTATTGGCACCATGTTAGATCGTGATGGTGAAAAGGAAAACGTGTTCCGACGCACTTTGGAAAGCGTTCCTGAAATTGATGCAAACTGCTTCTCCCTCGAAAGCGAAAATCTTACAGGATTTATGCGTACTCTTTCCAATGTTGCGGCCGATGGAAATTCTCTTACTTTGGGTAAATACACTCTTGACGAGCATGCAGTTGCCTATCTCAATGGCAATAGATTCTTTCAAAGACACGCCTTTATCGGAGGGAGTACAGGTTCAGGTAAGTCTTGGACGACAGCCAAGATCATCGAGCAAATGTCGGGACTTTCCACTGCAAATTCCATCGTTTTCGACCTCCACGGAGAATACTCACCTCTGGTAGGGGATGGCATTCAACATTTTAAAGTCGCCGGGCCTGCGGATGTTGAAACCAAGAAAACCATAGGCGATGGTGTACTCTACCTGCCATATTGGCTGCTTTCGTATGAGGCGCTTGTATCCATGTTCGTTGACCGCAGCGACCAGAATGCACCAAACCAAGCGATGATTATGGCGCGTGAAATCAACCAAGCAAAAAGAATGTATCTAGAGGAAAACAATCAGCATGATGTGTTGACACATTTTACTGTTGATAGCCCAGTGCCATTTAGTCTCGAAGTCCTTGTGGGGCGACTAAATGAGATCAACGTAGAAATGGTTCCTGGAGCTAGGGCTGGTAGCGAGAAGCAAGGTGATTTCTTCGGAAAACTCGCTCGGATGATTTCCCGCCTAGAGAACAAAATATCCGATAGGCGGCTTGGCTTTATGTTCAACGGCGGTGATGACATGTTGGATTTTACGTGGCTGGATAAATTCGTCACTGCCGTACTCGGAAGCACCAGTGAAAATGGAAAAGCCGGAATTAAAATTATTAACTTTTCGGAAGTGCCTTCTGATATTTTGCCGTTAATCGTGTCACTCGTCGCACGGGTTACGTTTTCCGTACAACAATGGACGCCTTCGGATTTGCGTCATCCTATAGCATTACTATGCGATGAGGCTCATCTCTATATGCCGCAGCGTGGGATGGCTGATGCTGCTGACGATATCTCACTTGATATTTTCGAGCGTATTGCGAAGGAGGGGCGAAAATATGGTGTTAGTTTGGTGGTAATAAGCCAACGGCCATCTGAGGTAAATAAGACTATGCTAAGCCAATGTAGCAACTTCGTATCCATGAGGTTGACTAACGCGGAAGATCAGGGCGTTATCAAGCGCCTGCTTCCGGATAGTCTTGGCGGATTCAGCGATATTCTGCCGACCCTAGACACAGGTGAAGCACTTGTTGTTGGGGATGCGAGTCTTTTGCCTAGTAGGATTAGAATTGATGAACCACAAAATAAGCCAAATAGCGGTACGGTCGATTTTTGGGATGAATGGCAGAAGTCAGTTAAAGATAACCGTTTATCAACTGCAGTTGAAAACTGGCGCAAGCAAAATATTCAATGAAAACCCAAAGTGGTCTAGTCTATCGCGCCCTAACAAACGCATGTTGCCGGACTGGTTTTTCGCTGCGCTGCAAACCAGCCGCAAATGCGGGCGTTAGAGCCTAAAGCCTAAAAGCCAGCCATCTATAAAAGATAATAAAAGCAGTTAGTTAGTGATTTTTTGTCTTTGGGTTCGTTGGTTTTTATTCATGAAGTTTTTAAACTTGGCAGCCATTTAGCGGATGTGTTTGATATCTTGTATTAGTTAGCTGCTGACGGGTGAAATTCAGCCGTATTGAAATAGATTTAAGTATTGTTGGTCAATTTCAGGCACAAGCGTTTCGGCTATTAAATTGCACATTAAATAAGGGCTTTGGGTTTTATTTGAATTTAGGTTTGCAGCTGCGTATCACCAGCATACATTCAAATATGATAAGCAAGTTTCCGAAAATGGCATTTTATAAACCCTTATCAACCACAGTTTATATGGATTAACTGTGGTTGATAATGACAGCGATTAAATGCGGCTAGTCTTATATTTTACTCAAATCGTCGCTGAGTTCATCCAAGTTGTGCGCTATGGTCTGAAAGTTTTCAATTGTTTGGTTAAACGATTGGCTAACGTCTGTCATCATGCGGTTGCCAGAGCCTATTACATCTGTACTGGCGTTAATTGCCGATTTAATTTTACTAACCGCCTGTTCACTACGTTCGGCCAGTTCACGTACTTCATGGGCGACAACACCAAATCCACGACCAGAATCCCCAGCTTTTGCTGCTTCTATTGCCGCATTAATTGACAATAATTTTGATTGGCTCGCAAGCCCTTGAATCAGTTCGACTGTTTCTCCGATCAGATCGTTTTTTGTATTAATGTCTGTGATGATTTCCGATAAGTTTGAAAATACCTGATAACAATCCTTTGAGCGTTTTCCGGCTTTTTGCGTATCGGCCTGAATTTCATACACTCGCTCTACTTTTTCGCTTATCAAACGGTTATTATTTTCAATCGTTTGCCGGTTGTTCACATGCGGGGTGACGTTTCTTGTAATGCCAATTATTCCATTTAATTGTCCGGTTTTGGCTTCTGTCCACTGTACTTTGGTGGTAGCCAGCCAGATATCGCCAGCTTGTTCTTCGATATCCTGAAAATGCATTTTTTTATGCATTACGGCTTTTTCATCCGCCCACGCTTTTTCACAAAAATCAGGTGGCATAAAAATATCATCGCTTTTTCCCAACTTTAGTTTGGGGATTGCGTTTAAAAATGAACGATTTGCATATATATAATTATGCTGAGTGTCTTTCACATAAATCCAGTCAGGAATCAAATCCAATACGGTATTATATAAAACTTGCTTTTCATTGACTGTTGTAAGCTGTGATTTGAGCTCACTAATTTCGCAGTCTTTTTGAGCAATTATGTTTTGCAACTGTTGTTGCATTGTCTGTAATTCTGATTCTTTGTCTGTTGTTTCATCTTGATTCTGCGCAAACTGAAAATATAAAAATACAAATAACCCAACAGACAGCCATAACCAGTTTAGCCAGATATCGAAATACAGTGGAATAGCAGCCGCACCAACAACAAACAGCAAAGCAACAAAAAACACATAGGTTTGATTATTTGTTTTGCGGCTCGCTTGGTTTTGAACTTCTGATATTTGATACATATGCTCAACTCCTAAATTAAATTGTAAAATAGTTAATCAAGTTATTCAGGCAACCGCATGAGGTGTTTGCTGCTGCCTAAATGTGCTCAAATAAAATTAGTTAAGCATTTGATTCAGCGTGTAATAAAGCTTATTTACGCTGGGTTTTCGCTGATTGGCACTGGTCAACGCTTTAAATTCAAACATGACCACTTTATCCGCGGTTAACGGCATATCGACCCATAATGTCGTATTATTGTTTGTCAGCCTGACCTTTTGAATATTAAGCTTTTTCAGGTTTTGCTTAGCTGAGCCGTATTCTCCGCTGTACTTGTAGTTCCACTCCGATATTGCAATTTTATTAGCACTGACGGTGTTAGGATCAACCGCTTCAGTAAAATTAATTTTAAAACCACTTTTCGTCAGTTTTATATCCAACACTTCAAACGGGTTGGTGCCGTCCCAAACGATTTTTTCTAAACCAAAAGGTTTACCGCCTTTTGCACCCCAACCGCGTGCCGTTTGACCCACCCATAAATCGCCTTGGCTATCAAAACGTGTACGAATATTGCCACTTTGCATGCCACCGACAAAGTTCATAACAGCCCCCTGATATTGACCATTCACTTTATCCAGCATCACACGAAAGACATTTGACTGGGTTTGATCACCAATAAAAATTTGCCCTTTAAAGGGGCCAAACTGGCCTTCTGTGGTATCCCATTCAGGATTTCCTGGCGAGTTCGCTACTTCAATATGCGGGATCCAAACAACCGGCTTTTCACGCAATTTGTCAAAGTCTGCCGGTGTCATACTGCGAATTTTATCTTTGTTATAATCAGGATGATCAATGAGCGGAATTGGATGCCCGTAAAATTTATTTTCCTGCAAGAGATGTAGCTTAGAGGTTTCAACCCAATCGCCTTGATTATCGGTAAAAAACAACTCATCTTGCGGGCTTATGCCAATTCCGGCGGGTGAACGCAAACCGTAAGCGAATGGTTCAAATTGGCCTTTTGTATTTACCTTAAATGCCCATCCACGATATCCGCCAGCGCTGCCCATAGTGCCAAGCGAAAACGATTTAGGCGCACCATGACTTAAATTGAGAGTTCCGTAATAATTGCCGGCTTTGTCTTTTACTGGGCCAAAAGTAAATTCGTGATAATTATCGTGAAAATTCCAGTCGTCCGTAATTTGAATATAATCATCTGCCTGTCCGTCGTTGTTAATATCGACCAGACGAGTTAATTCTGGCTTTTGCGCAACAATAATGCTGCCATCTTCTTCTACCATTAAACCAGTTGCTTCATGTAAACCATCTGCAAACTTTGTCCAGTTTCCTTGTTTTAAGCGCCAAACTTCGCCCAAACGGGTGGCAACAAATACCTCTTTATTTTTACTGGTGTCTAGGCCGGTTATATGAAAAGGCACATCTTTCGGTAAATCGATGGTTTCGACAGAATATCCGTCAGGCATGTAATTGCCTTTTGGGTGCTCCACGGCATTTACAGCTTGCGTGTTAATAACCATGCCACACAAAATAAATGCACGGATAAACTGATTTTTCATTACATTGAGTTTATTTTGCATTTTATTTTGTTCCTGTCGCGTTTATTTGAATGCTAAAGTGTTTGTTTTGCGCTGGGTTAACCACAAAGGTTTTCCCTTTATTAGTGTTTTTAATTTGACCACCAGTTACTGAAATCGACATGGTTTTGTTTTCAGGTAATTTAAACTGCAAGTCGCTGACATTTGTCGGATTACTCAACACCTGATAGTTCAGCGATAAGGTTTTTCCGTCTGTTGCTACCCCCTGCATCGACAGGTAGACATTTTGTAATTTAAAATCAAATCGGGTTTCAGCCTGCCGGTTGTATTTTATAAACTCGCAATGGTTGCTCTGTGGCATTATTTGGGCATCGCTATTAAATAACCAGTTACCTAAAGGTACGCTTCCGTCTTGTCCTCTGCCTTTGATGTTGGGTCCAATATTTAACATATCTCCTAGCCACACTCCGCTTATTGCACAGCTGCGGGTGTTAAAACCATAATTAACTTTTTCTAACAAACCAACGGCAACGGTATAGGGAGGTAAATCAACCACAACCTTGCGTTGCACCTGAATGGATTTATCCGCTTTTATTGGAAAATCAGTGCCGGCCAGTTGCTGCTCTGCAACTTTTGAAGCGGCAAATAATTTTATGGTGTTTTCTTTATTGGTAACGATCAATGGCGCATTGGTACGGGTGTATTTTGGGAAAGGTTTAGGCGGTGTCGTTAATCTGAATGTTACCTGTTGTTTACCACGCTTAAGCGGCCAGCTGCCACTCCATTGATTACCCATTTTTTTCACGGGCTGGCCATCTATATATACGTCAATTAATACGTGAGGTGCTTTTACGTATAGCACAGTGTCTTGTTCACGTGGTGCATAAAAATCGCCTGTAAATTCAATCGCAAATTCTTCGCTCTCCGGCATACTAAAATCAGGCATATTTTTTAAAGCTTGGCCTTGTTTGACAGGTCTATGGTTTGCTAACTGGGCCCAAGTGCGCGGTTTGTCGCCCCCGAGCGAATATATTTTATAGGTTAAATTGTCCCAACCTTCCCGTTTAGACAATATGTACGCGGTGATTTGTTTAACTTGCTGTTCGTTCAAGATGTTTTTAAAAGCCGGCATACCCGCTTGTGAAAAACCACTTTGAATATTTTTGAATATGTCGGAAGGTTTAGCGCCATGTACCCATTCACCGTCTTTTAAGTTAAAGCCCATCGCACCACTTAAATCGGCGCTATGGCAAGCAGCACAAACCGATTCAAAGGCTTTTTGCCCAGCGGTTAAATGCTTTGCCTGCAAACTCATTGTTTCAATCTGTTTGTCTAGTTCTGTGGTATTACTATGTGCAAGACCGTTGAATAACAGCATGCTCATTAAAATAAATTTAAAATTAAAAGCGTGGTTCATAAGAGTTGTACCTACCCAATAGGAATATTTTTATTAATTCATTGTTCGTATTTTGTTATAAGGAATCTAACGTAACAAAATTAACACATGAAAGTGAAATTTTAAATATAATTTAAAATTTCATTTAACAATAAACATATCTACTTGAATAATTTGGCGGTATTTCATCGTCTTGCTATGTTTCAAAAACAAAGAGGGGACCGTATTAGATTTTAACTTTTGTGAAGAGGCACTTTGTCAATGACCAGAATCAACAAAAACTGTGAGGGTCGATTATAGGTACTAAATATGTGATTATTTTTTGTAATTTTCTAAAAAAGTTAAGGATTATAATAACTTAAAAAATATCGGTCGAAGGTAGCTAAGATTTAAGAAAAGATCTCTAACGTGCGTTCTGACTGTACCTACAAAAATAACAGCTAAACTTGTAAACGAAGCGATTTGTTTGGAATCATCGAAAGTTAAAAATAAAAAGTTAGCAAAACCTATTTTGGATGCTAACTTTGAACAAATTGAAGCGTGTTAAAATACAATCTAGGTTGGTGTGTTAGACCTGTCACTAAAATAGGCTTGCAGTTTCCATTATTTAAATGCGGCTACTAATATCTACATTAAAGGTTTGCGATGACTAGTAGCCTTATAAATTCGTGATGGCAATAAATACCTACCTGCTAAACGCTTTTAACAGGCAATGTAAGATGTAATCAATCTAAAGTCGTTAAATATTTTTCAGCTTCGCCAGCAGCTAGCACAAGGTGATATAAAGTACTGGTTTGCACTTTATCATCTATCACATCACCCGATTTGCCGATGCAATCAACATATAATCCATTTGTTTCATTGGTTACATAGTATTTAAATATGGCTTCAATGGATTTAATAATATGGCTGTCAGTGTCAATTTGAGAATCATTGGCTAATGCAATGGACGCTTTTAAATATTCAGTTAATGACCAGCATCTATGTGTGTGGCTAATTGCTTTACCATTGGGTGTAATTTGATCGTGAAATAATCCGGTAGAGGCATTTAAACCCAGCTCAATTGCGTTTTGAAACAAACTAAGACAATAGTTATCAACTGGGCTGCCAGTAAATGACTGGTATTTTTTTAGTAACCATACCCATTCCAACATATGGCCGGGCTCAACAACTTTGCCACCTTGGCCATTAAAGGGTCGCCAATCTCGCTCAAAAAATTCAAGCAAAACAGTGTCTTTATGATCAAAAAACACTTGTTCAAATAAGCTATATATTTCAGCGGCTCGAGCAAGCCATTTAGCTTGGTTTGTGGCTTCATATAACGCCAAGAAGGCTTCAAATAAATGCATGTGCGGATTTTGACGACGCCAATGGGTTGCATAATCGCCTTCGTTCCAGCCACCTGCATGACCTTTGAATAAGATATCTAATTGACTAACGAGCCGTTGTGCATTATCAAGTGCCGTGTTGTCGTTAAATACTTTATAGCGCCAAGCAAATCCAAGTAGGTGGAATGCACTGTCGTATAAATCAATTTTATCATCCAGTAACATTTTTTCGGGTGAAACTAGGTGCGCAAACAAAGCTTCATTTTTTGGACTTTTTCCACTTTCTAGTAAAAACTGGTTAAGTTTGTCGCTATAAATTTGAGCGTCATTTAGCCAGCCTCTGTCTGTTGCGTAACATACGACAAATTGTTGCCTTGCTTGTACTCTAACCCGCATGTTTGCTTTTTTGTTAGCCATGCCATTTGCTAAAATATGCTCATAGAAAGCGCCAGTTTCTGAATTAAACCCCTGCGCAAGACTAAATGGAATGGCTTTGTTTTTTACCCAGTTAATGTATCTGGATAGCTCGATTTTGACTAAATTATTATCTGGCATCGTTACGCACCTTCAGATTATTGCGGGTGGCATAAGCCGCACCTATTAGGTTGGCATTCTCAATTTTGCAAATCTCAAATGAACAGGGCTCTATTGATAAATTTTTGAGGATACATCTAACTTGAACTTCTATAAGTTGTTTAAATTTTAAATCAGGTGTTAATTGGCTCCAAAATAACCCACCTTCAGCGGTGATTCTGAACGTTCTGCTGCGGTTTTGAATCCAATGATATTTGATCATACCTGCTAATTTCGCGGCAATTAAATTTGCGGCTCGGGTGTAAATTCGGGCAATACATTGTTTATGTATTTTATGGGTTAACTTTGAATTAAATAACGCGGATAAACCGGCAGCACCTTGGCTAATATCTAAGTTTACCTCTGGGTGCGCAAGATTGAATAAATGAGCTAAATACATACCACCAGATGCTTTTTCAAATAATTGATGCCCTGGTTTATCTGATCTTTGATCAAGCATTTCATCAAACTGATTTAAATGTGGCGGATCAAAATTACCCGACTCTAAATTAACCGCTTGTAGTGTGTGTTCTACTGGAAAGAATGTCGCCAAATTTGAGCCCGTACCCGCAATTAAACCTAAGTAATTGTCGACAGGCGATTTACTTAAACCACCTAATAAACAAGCAACTGAATCATTCACTAAATTAACTTGTTCAATGGTTTTGCCGTAATGTTTGCTGAAATAATCGGTTAGGAGTTTACCCATTAACTGATTTTCTGTACCGGCAATATCAATACCTTTGGTCCATTGAACCAAGCGGCTGTCGCCATTTGGTTCGTTTTTAGTTGGATATGAAAAGCAATAACCCAAGGTGGTTACATCGGTTCTGTTTAGTCGGTTAAGCAGCTCACATTGAATGTTTAAAAATTCGTCTAGGCTAAAGCTCACGCCCCGTTTCCAGGGCATACTTGCTTCTATTGCGGGGTCAATTTTAGTTAACTGCCCATTTTCAAAATGCGCTAAACTGGCCCGAACATTTGAGCCTCCAATATCAAGTACGTAGATAGTTTCCTGTCCTTGACTGGATTTGGCGCTAATATAATTAGGCAAAAATTGTAATGAGCTTGGGGTGCTATCTGACAAATTTAAAACGGCCCGATAAAACGAGTTAGCGACATCACAAATTTGTTCAAGCGAGAGTTCAAATTGGCGATACATAACGTTAGCTCCTTATTTGAGTATCCAATGAAGCGCAATAGCGGCAGTCCATGAAAAATTATCGCCACCGCAACCTTGCCCGCTGTCCGCATGAAAATATTCAAAGAAGCCCGATTCTTTCAAAAGTGCTTTCGCATCTTGCTGAAGTTTTTCCGCAATGAAATTTTGATTTGATTTTTCAAAGCCCTGAGCAATCATCCAATTGATATGTAACCAAATGGGGCCACGCCAATATCTTTGTGGTTCGTATTTTTCACTGCTTGGTATAGTTGATGCCAAGCTATATTGGCTGCTATTTGCCCAAGTTTGTGCACACTCAGTTAAAATTTGCGTTTTTTCAGGAGAAGACAATCCCGCATATACTGTCATAAACCCTGCCGACGTTTGGTCTAAGCAAAGCTCATTAGTGATTGTATTTCGGCTGTGATAAAACTGGGTTTCATCCGACCACAGTTGATCGATCGCTTGTTCTGTCAGTTCGAGCTCTTTTGATAATTGGTCTAAACCCTGATGCTCAATTTTAAATTGTTGGCATAAAGTTAGGAGATCTAAAGTTGCTTTATACAACATGGCGATAATGCCAATATCTTGAACTTTGTAAGGGCAATTTTGATAGATAATTTGTGGATCAAAATTAGATTTTTTGAAAAAATCAACCAAATATAAATATCTGTCGTATTGAGCTTTGTGCGGTCTTTGATCGCTGTCTACATGGTTAAGGTCTCGTCGTTGATATTCCCATTCAACTTGCGGCACAGCAGCTAATGCATCATCCCACGCAGGACTATTATCCATACCCGATTCCCAAGGGTGATACGAAGAGACTAAACCCGTATTTTGAGGATCACGATCGCGATACCACCACAAGTGATAATCAACAATGGCGGGTAACATTGCTTTGAGTTTGCTTTCTAATAACGGTTTATCGGTTGCGATAGCGGCCATTTCCAGCATCATGCTAGCGACGATGGGTGGCTGAGAAATTGACGTACTATGCAACTTTTCACCTGCGCCCCAAACATCAGGACCTGGAAAATAAGTATCTGATTCTTGATGGAAAATAATATGAGGTAACATACCGTTTTGCCACTGACCTGCAATGAGCATTTCTATTTCTTTCCAGGCTCGTTTTTCATCTACGTACATCCAACCTAATGCGGTAATCGCGGAGTCCCAATTCCATTGAAACGGGTATAAACCTTTAGTTGGTACTGTGTAACCGCCAAAGTCATTTATCTTTAAAATCTCTTTAGCTGTGTTCTGATAGGTTGAAAGTTTCATTTGATTTCCTCTTTATAACCATTTTGGGTTTATATTTAGACCCTTCGTTCAAATTAAATACTAAATTATACCCAAAAAGAGTTGAAATCAACTATTTTTAATGCTTAACTAAGATTGTTTAATATTATTTAAACTTTTAATTAACAAATGTGAGTTAATTAAACCCAGATTAGGTACTAAGGTGAATTGGAGAAATACAATGAAAATTAAGCCAATAGCAGTTGCAATCTCACTATGCTTGGTTCAAACACAAGTCATGGCAGCAGAAAGTAACTCAAAAAAATCAAATGATGTTGAAACCATTATTATTACTGGTACAAACGTAAAGCGTTTAGAAGCGGATACGCCACAATCAGTTACAACGCTAGGTGAATTTGAATTATCTAAAGTATCAGCTGGTAGTCAGGCTGATGCGCTTAGAGTGGTACCTGGTATTAAAGTTGAAGGGGGCGGCGGCGAAGTTGCGACTAACCTGCAGGTGCGTGGATTGCCTTCTACGGGTCAATTTCAATTTACGCCTTTAATGTATGATGGCTCACCAACATTGAGTGTTTTTGGTTTAAATTCATCAGCGTATGACGTTTACTACCGTAGCGATTTGGGGATCAAGCGGGTTGAATTTGTACGGGGTGGTGTATCTAATTTATTTGGACAAGGTTCTGTTGCTGGTATTATTAACTATATTTCGAAAACAGGTTCAGATGACCCAGAACACTCAGTTCAACTAGAAGTTTCAGATCACAATCGTACACGTTTAGATTTTGCAACCAGCGGTGCGGTTAATTCAAAAGATGGTTTGTATTATGCCATGTCAGGTTTTTACCGCTATGATGAAGGCCCTTTAGATACAGGTTTACCAACTAAAGGTCATCAAATTCGTGGTAATTTGAAAAAAGAATTTGATGATGGTTCGGGTAGTTTAACGGTTTATGCCCAATCGATTGATGACAGCGTTCAGTTTTTCTTACCATTTCCGTTAGATGCTAAAACGCATGAGCGTATTCCCGGTAACGACGGGCAAGATGTTGAATCAGTGCAGTCTAGCCACGCGGCTAATATAGCTTATCAAACCGCTAATGGACGATATGAATCACCTATTTCTGAAGGTGTTGTGACTAAAGGTCATTCATTTTCTGTGGTGCTAGATAAATATATTAATGAAGATTGGAAAATATTGGCTAAAGCTAAATTTGCTCAATATGATCATCAATTTAATTTATTTTTAGATGGTGATGGCTTAATTAACGTGCCTGAAACTTTAGATGAGTATTTAGCCAACCGAGATTTACCTAGTATCGACAATGCGAATTTTACCTATACGGACAATGGCCAAGCTGTTGATCAAAACGCCTTAGTATTTGCTAATCGTGTACTTGATAGAGATCGCCCGGTTAGTGATTTTTCGACAGAACTTAATTTATCGCGTAGTTTTGATCTGGGAGATTTTACTCATAATGTGACAGTTGGCAGTTTTTTTTCTCGTGCTGAGGCAGAAGACGATAATGTTATTACTCGTTATTTAGCTGAGTTTAATAACAAACCAAGATTAATTGATTTAGTTGTGCAAGATGTAGATGGCAGTATTAGTGGCCAGCAGGGCAATGAGGTTACTTTTTCTCAAAATGGGATAACTGGACCCGCAATTAGTTATTCAAATAATGAAGCCAGCGCGGTAAGAAAAGCTATTTATATTGCTGATCAGATGGATAGCGACAAGTGGACATTCGATTTAGGTTTCCGCTATGAAAAAATTGAAGGTACAGTTACACGAGAAGGTTCAAGTGCAGTGGTTTTCAACGATGATGACTCCCTTGCACCTGCTCTTCAACAATCTGTTATCGGTACGGGCAAGTTTTCAAGCGTAGATGTTTCGGCAAGTGATTTTGCGGCATCAGCTGCAGCGCTTTACAAATTAAACGATACGATTAATCTTTATGGTAACGTTTCAAAAGGTTTCTTCTTCCCCGAAATTCGCTCTGTGAGCATTAATGAATTGGGTGAGCCTAGTAGTTATGAGCCAGAAACAATCACTCAAGCTGAATTAGGTGTAAAATTTTTCACTGGGTTGGCATCTGGTAGCGTGGCTTTATTTAAAGCCGATTTAGATGATAGACGTTCGGTTCGATTCGAAAATGATTCGCAGGGCGCCATTGTTGAACGCGTTACGCTGCAATCGACCACTGCTTACGGGATAGAGGCCGCAGTTAATTTTAAAATTACCGATGAATGGTATTTGGATTCAAATGTGACTTATCAAGATCATGAGTTTTCAGATTTTGAAAGCAATGCTGCATTTGTTGGTAATGAGTTAGTTCGTAAGCCAAAATTGGCAATGAATAATAGTTTGCGTTATCAAGGTGAAAAATGGGATGCGGGTTTGTACCATAGCTATACTGGCAGTGCTTACGCAAATGATGCGAACAGTATTAAGTTGGATGCGTTTAACTTATTCAGATTAGATGCAGGTTATACATTGGCATTAGAAGATAATCAGTCAATTAGAGCAAGCGTTG
Source organism: Catenovulum adriaticum (assembly GCF_026725475.1). NCBI lineage: Bacteria > Pseudomonadati > Pseudomonadota > Gammaproteobacteria > Alteromonadales > Alteromonadaceae > Catenovulum > Catenovulum adriaticum. The sequence goes on along the minus strand of NZ_CP109966.1, from coordinate 440,709 downwards.
GCGTATTTAACTTATTTGATTCAGAAGGTATTACGGAAGGTTCTCCGCGTCAGGCAGGTGGTGATGCTTCGAGCTCGGCGTACTTTATTGGTCGCCCAATATTGCCGCGTCGTGTCACATTCCGTGTCCGTTACGACTTTTAATTTTCTAACCTGAAGGTCAAGGATGATCTTTTTTTAATCAAAAAAAGGTACGTAATATGAATAGCATAGACTATATCGTTGTTGTGGTTTATCTGGTTCTGCTAATTGGAATGGGATATTGCTTTAAAGGCCAAACATCCAAAGACGATTATTTTTTAGGTGGACGAACACTCTCTTGGCAGCCGCTAACTTTGTCAGTTATGGCGACTCAACTTTCCGCAATTAGTTTTATTTCAGCACCTGCTTTTGTTGGTTTACGTGAAGGCGGCGGAATGATCTGGCTAAGTTATGAGCTGGGCGTGCCGCTGGCAATGATATTGTTGCTAGCCACTATTATACCTAAGCTTTATCGGTCAGGTGTGATTAGTATTTATGATTATTTGGAGCAGCGTTTTTCGGTGTCGTCTCGATTACTGATTAGCTTGGTGTTTCAATTAAGCCGCGCTTTTGCAACTGGGATTATGGTTTATGCGGTATCCGTTATTTTGCAAGGTACTTTGGGTATTGAAATCTGGCAATCTATTTTATTAACTGGCGTTATTACTGTCTTATATTCTTTACAAGGCGGTATGAAAGCGGTGGTTTATGGCGATGCAATTCAATTAGTACTGATTATATTAGGCACCATGATTTGTGCAGGTTTTGGTTTATATTATTTAGGCGGGTTTGATGCCTTTGTCGATAAATTAGATCCGACTCGTCTTACCGCGATCAAAGCGGATTCGTGGGGGATATCTGGTGATAGTTTTGGTTTGCTGCCGATGATTTTCGGTGGGGTTGTGCTTTACGCCTCTTATTATGGTTGTGATCAAACTCAGGCTCAACGTTCACTGGCCGCAAAAGACGAAAAAAATCTTAAAATCATGTTATTAGCCAACGGTTTTGCACGCTTTCCAATTACGTTACTTTACTGTTTTACTGGGATAGTGATTGGCACATTAGCGTTTACGACACCCGAATTCATGGCGCAAATTCCTGCTGATAATCCAGACTGGATGATGCCAGTTTTTATGCTTAACTATTTACCAAATGGCATTATTGGCTTGTTGGTGGTTGCTATTCTTGCGGCTGCAATGTCGTCTTTAAGTTCTGCAATTAATTCGTTAGCCGCAGTAACAATTGAAGATTATTGCCGTTTTACCGGTAAAGAATTAACCCAGTCACAGTATTTATCAACAGCTAAATATACTAGTTTTTTCTGGGGTGTTATTACGTTAACTTTATCTTTGTATGCTGGTGGTATAGCGCCAACTATTATTGAAGCCATCAATAAAGTGGGCTCTGTGTTTTATGGCCCTATTTTAGGGGTGTTTTTATTAGCAGTGGTGACTAAGCGAATTGGAGCTAAGGCGGTTAATCTGGCTTTATTATCTGGGGTTATAGGTAATTTAATTGTCTCTATCGCGTTGCCTGATGTATTTTGGTTTTGGTGGAACTTTATCGGTTTAAGTATCACTCTTATCGTCTCTTTTGCTGTCACTTATTTAATTCCGGGTATGAAGCTGCCTGTGCCTGAAAAATCGGAATATCAGCACATCTTAACTTGGAAAGACAGTTTTATGATGCTCGCTGCATTTGTTGCAATGTTAGCTATCTGCTTTACTTTGCCATTACTTGTATAGGAAACAATATAATGATGCACTCAGACAATAAAAATCTGTTACAAAATTTATTTAAATCAGCCTATCAGTCGTGTTTAGCTGAACAGGCAATGCCGACACATTTATCAACTATTGAATACTCCGATAAAGTTTGCATTATAGGCGCTGGTAAAGCCGCTGCAGAAATGGCTGCAGCAGCCCATGCCTATTTCGGTGATGCTTGTTATGGCACAGTGGTTACACGTTATGGCTATGAGACTGAAAAAGACACAGGTGCAATTGAGGTATTAACTGCTGGGCATCCGTCTCCGGATGAAAATAGCTTGTTGGCTGGTAAAAAACTATTAAATTTGGTTGAACAAACACCAAATAATATTCCGGTTGTTTTTTTGATATCTGGCGGGGGTTCAGCGCTGGCATGTGTACCCGTTGATGGACTTGAATTTAGTGAAAAACTCGCAGTTCATCAGTTTTTAGTTAAAAGCGGCGCTTCAATAACCGAAATTAACACTGTTAGAAAACATCTTTCTGCACTAAAAGGCGGTAAGTTAGCGGCTGTTTGCCGATCATCAATGACTTCACTCATTTTGTCCGATGTGGTTGGGGATGATATGAGTGTGATTGCGTCAGGCCCGACAGTTATTGACCACACAACGCCTCAACAAGCTTTAGATATTTTGACTAAGTATCAATATCCGGTATCAGGCAAGCTTGAGCAAATTTTGTCTCGGGGTACGCGAGTTGATACTAAGCATCTACACAATACGCAAAATGTTATTATTGCAAATGCGAATGTCGCGATAGATGCGGCTGCCAACCAAGCACATCAACTTGGTATTAAAACTCATATTTTATCTTACGACATTGAAGGCGATGCCCAGCAGGTTGCAAAAGCGCATGCTGCAATTGCACTTGAATATAAACGCAAAGGTGAGCGTATTTTATTATTGTCGGGTGGTGAAATGACAGTGAAAGCTAAAAATGCAACTGGCGAGGGCGGTCCTAATCAAGAGTACATGCTAGCCATGGCGATGGAACTCGATGGTATTTCTGGAATTTGCGCCATATCATGTGATACAGACGGGGTTGACGGGAGTAAAGATGTTGCAGGTGCATTTATTGATGAATCGACTTTAACTAGAGCTAGTAAGCAAGGTTTAAGTCCGGATTCTTATTTGTATAACCATGATAGTTATCATTTTTTTGATCAACTGGATGACTTAATTATTACCGGACCTACCAATACTAATGTAAATGATTTTAGGGCCATTTATGTCAATGGTATGGCTGATTGAGTTTATGATAGACTATTTGCATAGATTATTAATTGTAGCGGAAATTTAAGTTGTTATCGTCAGATCATATTCCTTTATTACGTCCGGCTTTTGAATTAGGGAAAGGCAAAAAGCTGTTTCAAGATAATGAAAGAGATATCTTGAAAACCGTTTTTTGGCAGCAGGATACAACGCAATCCAGTTTGGTTGAGCGCACTCGGATTCCGCAGCAAACCATGTCTCGTTTGGTTAAGTCGCTTATCGGGCGTAATGTTTTAAAAAATGGTGAGCAAATCGTTGGTAATCGTGGCAAACCTGCTTATATTTTAGAGTTTAATGGTCAATTTGCGTACTGTATTGGTGTTTCTGTTTTATTGGATGCTATTTCTATTGCGATTTTAGATTTTTCCGGAAAAGTTATTGCGAGTAGTTTAAAGCCGCTTCAGGATATGAGTATTAAAACGGTGCTGCATGAGTCGGAAAGGTTAGCCGATAAGTTGATTACTGAACACTCGCTTTCAGCTGATAGATTGCTTGGTATGGGGGTTGGGATATCTGGTTACTTTACATCAACCGATGGCAAAATGAATACGCACCATAAATTAGAAGACTGGGCGTTGGTGGATATTAGTAAGTTATTTTCTGACTACTTTAAACTGCCGACTTGGGTTGTTAATGACGCTACGGCCGCAGCTGCCGGCGAAGGAATGGCGGGTGTTGGCCGCAACTATAAAAATTTTGTTTATTTATTTATTTCGGCTGCATTTGGGGGGGGATTGATTTCCAACGGGGATATTTTGCATGGTACGCATGGCAATGCTGGCGAACTGGGTGATATGATTCCACCAAAATTGTATATCCATCCTAACTTAGAAATTTTAAAACGAATCTTATTGAAAAATGGAGTTGAAATAGACTCTATTTACAATTTACAGAATACGTTTGATATTAATTGGCCTGGGGTCGAAGAGTGGACTTATAAAGTTCAAGATGCGCTCGATTTTGTCGCAACTGCTTGTTCAGCTATTTTAGACAGTCAAGCATTGATTATCGGTGGGCACATCCCCCGTGAACTGGCTGAAAAACTCATTCCAAAAATTGAAATTTATGCGCAGTTTCGGCGTGGCACTAAACGCCCATTGCCTGAAATTGTACCTAGTAGTGTTAAGCAACAGCCTGTGGCGGTAGGTGCTGCCACATTGCCAATTAGAGCTATTTGTTTGTAGTTTAAAATATGCAATCGAGCTCGATACAAAAAAGTTTAACGTAAATTTTAAGGTAAAGCTTTTTGCGTCACGCAAATAACATCGCCGAAGTAACAGCTATAAATATCGAGCTAGAGCTGAGACGAAATGCCTCAAGTGGCATTAAAGCAAACTAGTGGGCTCAGTACCTTACAAAAAATGTGTCAGCTTGGGTAACTCGTAACAAATACTCCATATATATTTTTAATTGCACTTTATTAATAGTGAAAAAATGGAGTATCGAAATGACAAAATGCCTTAAACAAACCATGCTGCTTGTTATTGGGTGGCTTGGGCTGACGGCCTGCAGTCAAAATATTATGGATGAGCCAAGCAAAGAGATTCAGGCGAATAAAAACAAACAACCCCCCAATATTTTGTGGATAATAACAGACGATCATCGTCCAGATTCTATCCGCGCTTACAATCGTGCGGTTTATAATCAAGACGAAAGCCCGTTAGGCTACGTCGAATCGCCAAATACGGATCGTTTAGCGGCACAAGGCGTTATGTTTACCAATGCTTTTGCTAATTCACCGGTTTGTGCTCCGTCTCGAGCTTCTATGCATTCTGGTCGTTATCCGTTTCGGCAAAGTCGTTTAGCATTTGAAATGTCGCATCAGGGTCCTGATTTTGTTAAACCACTTGTATCACAACATCTTAAATCAGCAGGTTATGGCGCTGCGGTTTTTGGTAAAGATGATCATTATGTATTTAGATGGGGGCCGGGTCAGGGCTTTTATAATATTGATGAATTGTTTGATACCCGAGTGCATTTTAAACACGATATTCAAAAATATGATCAGGGTGATATTTATGTTAAAGCTGGATACGGTAAAGTGGACGGCAAGTTAGTTATTACCGGATTAACAGAAGTCGTGAAATATGCGGATGGGACAACACGGCAGTATCACGTGCGCCGCAATAATACGGATTTAACAGCAGATGATTTAGCGCAAATAAAACAAACAGATGAAGAGTTTGATATTTTACGTGCTTACACCCGTGGCAGTAATAAAACCATTATTGGTGGCGTGAATCCGAACCCGAAAAACGATACAATTGACGCGAAAATTGTACGTGAATTAAGGCATTTTTTACAAAATGAAAATCAGCAGTACAACACGTTAGCAGGCCACCCACGTCAAGGCGTAGATTCATCTAAACCTTTGTTTTTAAACCTTGGATTGCATTTGCCCCACACTCCGGTTTTACCGCCAAAATCAATAAGAGAACGTTTTAGCAATAAAAAGTATAAATTGCCAGAATTTGATGAAGCTGAACTTAACAAGCTACCGCTTCAGTTACAAAAAATTTATCGTGCTATGAAGATAGATGGCATCACGGATGAAGAAAAACAACAAGCCATTCAAGATTATTATGCATTTGCTGCACATGGCGATGAACTCGTTGGAGAAGCTGTAAATGCGTTTAAAGACTATAGCCGCAAGCATAATCAAGACTGGGTCATTATTTATACGATAGGGGATCACGGTTGGCACTTGGGTGAAAATGGAATCGCTGGTAAAACTGGCCCTTGGCAGCAATCTGTCGCTAACGCCGTGATTATGGCTGCGTCAGATAAATCATTATTGCCTCAAGGCACTGTTAATCAAGATTTGGTTGAATTTGTTGATTTTGCACCGACTATGATGTCACTCGCAGGGATTAATATTGGGCAAGCTGAGTTTAATTACTTAGATGGACAAAGTCTGATAGAGGTTGCTAACGGCAAGGCTTTAAAACGAGAATACATTTTGGGTGAAACCAGTGTGGTTAGCGGCCCTCGGGCTTATTTACATTCTAAACGATTCAGGTTTTCAATGCGTACTCGGCCTTATTACCATGCGGTTCCAGACAGCGATATTGGTAAAAATATTAAATGGGGTTTAGAAGCTGACGACACTGAAGTTGACATGGCTTTATATGATTTAGCAAAAGATCCTTTGGAGCGTAATAACCTCGCCTATGATCCTGAATATAAAGCGCTTGCCAAATGGTTTAGGCAAAAATTAGGTCATATTGTTTTAGGCGATGGCCGTGTTGAAGCTGACTGGTCGCAAGAAAACCACTATGTGGTATCTGATTTTGCGAAAGGAGCTGACGACAAACAATTGAATATCCCACAACACCTAATACCTATTTGGCATTCTGAGTTGCCTTAAGCACACATAGTTGTTTGTATCTATAACTTGTTGAGTAGCTGGGACTAGCGGTTCTGGGCTACTCTATTCGCTTTTTGTTACTGTGTTTGGTGGCAGAATAATTTGGCCACGTAATGATAGATATTCAAGGGTTTTAAGTAAACAAAAGTAAAGATTATCATATTGTAAATTTTATAAGCTCTAGATTAAAAGCTAATTTGTAAACAAAAAAGCTAACGGTGTCAGAAGTAAGGTCAATATTTGACTTTCATCTGTTACTATATAAACAGGAGTGGTTGCACCAGCGCATACTGAGAGACAAAAGTATTTAAAATCAGCCCACCTACAGTGAATCAGATGCTCGGCAAGCCGAATGTGTTAGCATTGATTATCAAATAACCCGGCACTAGTTTTAAATAAAATAAATGTTTTTTTATTTTTGATTGCTTTTTTTGTTTTTATTAAGCAGTTTATTAATTCCTCATCACCTTGGTATAGCTACCAATAGTTCGTTTGCCTTAAATTCCGCATTTGTTTAAAAACTGAAAATATTTTGCATCCAATTTCATGACTTGCGCGTTTGGCATTATGACAGGCGGTGTTCGAGCAGGCACTGCTGATACGATAGTTAAGTCATATATTCAAAGGAGCTTGAAAATGAATACGTTAAATGGTCAGTTAAACACTTCAAACTTAGTTAAAAGCCTAGTGAGTTTATCTGTTATTTTTGCTCTCACCGCGTGTAATGGCGATGATGGGAAAATGGGACTTCAAGGTGAAATGGGTGCCCCTGGAATGGATGGTGAAGATGGTCAAGACGGTTCACCTGGATTTGTACAGTCTAGATTTTTATTATCAAATAATGGTAGTGATAATGCAGGTACAATCGATTGGGTCAATCAAAATGGTGCACAACTGAAGCGATTTACCTCAGGTAACAACGAAGGCGTTGCCATCGACCCACTACAAAATTTAATACATGCCGGAGATTCAAATGCTGGTAGTATTAAGACCTTATGTCACTTTGAACACAGAGCCAATGGTGCTATGTATAACGCGAATATAGATCGCGATATTAGTGGCGCTAATACGGGGTTGGTTAATCCCAAAGGGATCCATTTTGCGCAAGGCAAAGGGTTGATTTTGATTGCTGATTTTAATGCGATGCAAGTAAGTGTGTTTGGCTCAGCTGCTGCTGGAGATGTTACTCCATTAGCTGAAACCCCCACAACCGCTAAGCCCTGGGATTTAGTTTATGATGAAGTAAACGACAGACTCTTTGTGGCATTAACTGACGGAACAGTCGCTGTTTACGATAATTATGTAGCAAGCGATTATGTTGCGATGCCAGCACGCACCATTACGCCAAGTGATTCAGAGCAGGTAAAAACCTCAGTTAACATTCATGGCATCACATACGATAGGTTATTAGACAAGCTAGTGTTGAGTGATGTCGGAGATGCAAGTTCGGCCTCTGATGGTAAAATTTTTGTGATTAGCAATGCCTCAACAGTCGATGGAATGACCCCGGTAGACAGAGAAATTGCAGGTCCTATGAGCATGTTGGGTAATCCGGTAGATATTGTTTTATCTGGTAGTGATTTACGAGTCGCAGAAAAATCCAATGATGCTATTTTAGTTTTTTCAAACATTTACAGTGGCCCAAGTGGCGACATTAAGCCTGATCTATCAACACAAACCAGCAAACCTGAGTCTTTGGTTCAAGCCAAATCTAAACTGATGTATTCGGATATTTCAGATACTTGGCAAACAGGGGTGAGTTTATTGGGCGTAGCAGTGAGTAGTAATCCGGGTACAGCGGGCGCTACAACAGGTCAAATAGCTCAATTTAGTAGTGCCTTAAATGCCCAGTCAACAAGCTTTGACAGTACCATGAGCATAGAAAGTGTGGTGTTTGATTTAGCTGGCGACAGTTACACTAGCTTTGATAACCCTAATACATCGACGGGGGGGATTATTATTGGTAATCGTGTTGCGGTTGAGCGTTCAGCTGGTAGTTATACCGAATCTCGAGATCGAATGATTATGGGGGCTGATACTGGGCTGATATCACCTAAAGGTTTAGATGTTGCGTCAAATCAAGGCTTAATATTAGTGGCTGAAAATAATGCGAACACGCCAGCTATTTTGATTTATTCAACTTGTGCAGCTGGTAATGTGACACCACTCATTAGCTTGATCCCTGCAGATTCAGCAAGACCATGGGATGTAGACTACGATGCACATACAGATCGAGCTTATGTTGCCTTAACCAATGGCTCTATTGCAGTATTTGATCAAGTAAACGCCAAAATATTAGCTGGTCAAACAAGCGTTAACGGTCAGGATAGAACAATTATCCCTGCTATTTCAGGTACTGCTGTGACTGCGCCGACCAATATTCATGGTATTGATTATGATCCGGCTACAAATTCTTTAATTGTTTCAGATGTCGGCAGCGCGGCCGATCCTGCTGATGGTAAGCTTTATGTATTGCCTTCAGCGTCTAATGCTTCTGGTTTAACGGATATGAGTGTAAGAATTGCTGGTGTAAATAGTCAGCTTGGTAATCCAGTAGATATTATGTACACAGGTAAAGATTTGTATGTTGCTGAAAAGTCAAACTCGCTTGTTATGCGATTTGATAACATTATCAACAGCAGTGGTGGGGATATTAGTGCGGATGCGAGTATGAGTTACACAGCACCGGAGTCTGTTGCTATTATTCCTAGTTATTTGCACAGAGCAGAGTAGGTTAATTTACGGTTAGATTCGCTTACGTTCATTGTGATCTATCTTATACACTAACCCAAATTAGCCTTACAAGATAGGTAACGATTAGATGCTTTTTTTGTTTGCCCTGCGTAGCGGACAATTGTCCGCTACGCTGTTTTTAAGGCTGTCGAGACATAAATTTATCTTGTATTAAGATTAAATGCTTTTAGCTTTTTGCTCGCACAGTAAATAAGGTATCTAAATCTCGTAATAAATAAAGTGCAAAACAAGCTGCCCACATAGGCCATGCTGCAAAAAACAACATATTGTCAAAAGGTTCTAAGTATCTTGGGAATGAAAATAAAGTTGAGGCACCATGTAATATAAAGATAAGGCCATAACTAATTCGTTTTTTAAACCCTGCCAAAAATAAAGTTTAAAAGCCAGCCATTTATAAAAGATTATAAAATCAGTTGGTTAGTGATTTTTCCCCTTTGTATGCATTGTTTTATTAATGAAGTTTTTAATCTTGGCAGTCATTTAGCGGATGTGTTTGATATATTGTATCAGTTAGCTGCTGACGGGTGAAATTCAGCCGTATTGGAATAGATTTTAGTATTATTGGTAAATTTCAGGCACAAGCATGTCGGCAATTAAATTGCGTGTTAAAATAAGGGCTTTGGTTTTATTTGAATTTAGGTCTGCAGCCGCTGCTTTGTTTTGGTGATGCCTTTGACGCGTTTGAGTTGATGGGCTTTAGCATAGTGTTGTAATTGAACCGCCTGACCAATGGAATGGCTAAAATTTGTTTCAATGGAACTGGCAAATTCAAGCCAAGATTCATCTGTTAAGCCTAATCGTTGGACAATGGAAGGGATATTAGATTGAATAAATCCACGTTTATCTTGGCGGATTTGACGGCTAGTCCAATCGACTAATTGGACATAATCAATTAACGAAAATGGAATATGACTGGCATCCCGTTTAAAATTGGGTGCTAGTTCTTGATTTGATTTAACAAAGGGTAATAACTCAGCGTTACGAACTGGATTTAACGGATGGGTTACTTTTGAATTGGATTGTTTTGAATCGACTTGAGTCTGCTTTGCTTGTGTCGTTTCTTGCTCAATGTTAGGTATAGCAGGGGCTATTCCTAATCGTTCCTGAATAGAGGTAAAATCAGAGGTTTCCGGTGTATCTGCCATTTTGGCACAAATGGGGTTTAAATCGACATAAGTCATAAAAGCTAAAACAGCAATTCCCAATTAATGTCGTTAACGGCGATTTAAGTGTAATGAAAAAAATCATTACACTCTTTCATATTCTGATGTGTCATTTGTTCAGCTTGAATCGTCACTTTACTAAAGCTAAATTGGGCTGTTAATAGCTTGCGGTATTTATAAAATGTGGAGGTCGCTAAGTTGGCAAAAACCTTGAATATTTAGACCAGACGTAGGTTGTTGGCGAATTAAACTCAGCCATTGTTGTGCTCGATTGGTTTGCATGACTTACACCTGTTATTGAAAAGAAGTGAGCTTAGCGAAAATACAATGAATGTTTAGGTGTGCTTTAGCCGACGGTTAACATGCCACCAACCAATAATGTTTAATTAGATTTTTTTTGGATACAGAATATAGAAGTATAGTGTGTGTATACTTCTATATTTTTTAGTCGGATTATAGCAATGTTAGTTCATCATTGAATAAAGATTTTTAATTAATAACAATTTAAAAGCCAGCAATCTATAAAAGAGCATAAAAATAGTTGGCTAGTGATTTTTTGTCTTTGGGTTCGTTGTTTTTATTAATGAAATTTTTAAACTTGGCAGTCATTTAACTAATGTGTCTGATATCTTGTATCAGTTAGCGGCTAACGGGTGAAATTCAGTCGTATTGGAATAGATTCAAGTATTGTTGGTAAATTTCAGGCACAAGTATTTCGGCAATTAAATTGCACATTAAATAAGGGCTGTGGGTTTTTAAACTGCTTCTGGGTTTAGCCATAACAACACTCTAAACAACTGTTTATTTAATCACGCGTGGTTGGGTATACAGTTTTGATGAGAACATTTTGTCAAATCTAAAACTAAAAAAATGTTAATTTATTTTAAGCTACTGTAAGTTATAGTTTTTAGGTGTGCCTGTCTTATGGGTTTTGTTCACTGGCCCTCTTAACAATCGCAGGCACGGCGACGGATTTTTCGTTGCGGCTGCGCTTTCACTATAAAGCCGCGCGTGCTGCGGGTTAGGTATACATAGAAGTTTGGAGTCTGATGCCAATATCGAAGAAAAAATTTAAGAGCATATTCGAGTATACTTTTTTAGGAATCATATTTCTTATTTGTGCTTTAGCGCTCAATGAAAACTTGGTGCAACCCTTAGTTAAACAAGTAATAGTATCTGTAATCTTTATTGCATGGGTTTCGATGTTTACTTTTGGTTTTGTTTTCAAAGAATCATATATTTTAAAGGCTGCTAAATTAAGCAAACCAACATTGTTCTATATTGAGCAATTAGCGTATTTTGTATTGTTAATTATTAACAGTATTGTTATTTATGAAGCAGTGTATACCTAATAAATAAGGATATGTTGCGCAAAGCCGCAACTTAATCCTATTGTTGGACCGTTTCTCTGCGTCCTGCAGTCAAGGCATTAGTGCATCCTTGCACGTCACAAGCCCGGTGTTGAGTTCTGCTTATATAAGGAATAAACAGGTGTGTCGTCATGGCAGACTTTTTTCAAGGCGAGTGAAGCTAGACCGTTGTCGGCCGTGATTTTTAGCGCGTTGTTTTCATGTTAGTTTTTGTTTCTCCTGTCAGTTTGTTTAATGCTTTAGGTGAGCCATCATCCATGCAGCCGTAAACACTTCCTTGTTTTAACTCGTCACAACATTTGATCATTACAGTTAACTGAGGATAATAAAAACTAAGCTTGTCTGTTCACTAGCGCTAATCACAAGTGTTCTATTGGCTCAAGGCTGTACTACCTCGCCACTTAACGAAGACACAGTTAGCCCAAAACAGCCAATTAAAAATGTGTTGTTTATCGCTCTTGATGATTTACGTCCTGAACTAAATTCATTCGGCGCGACCCATATTCATTCGCCTAATATTGATGCACTAGCAGAAAATAGCCGGATCTTTTTAAATCATTTTGTGAATGCGCCCAGTTGTGGCCCTTCTCGGTATTCGTTATTAACGGGTCGTTATGGGCCAACCAGTAATAATGCCATGAAAGGCCGCGCTGAAGCATTGAAAAAGCGCACAGGTGAGATCCCCGCGAGTATGCCTGCATGGTTTAAATCGCAAGGCTACACCACGATTGCAGTCGGTAAAGTTTCTCATTACCCAGGCGGAAATATGGGTGAAAATTGGGACGACCCTTCTCAGCCAGAGCTACCTGACGGCTGGAGCAAAAGCCTGATGCCAGTGGCTGAGTGGGAAACCCCCAAAGGCGCTATGCATGGCTTAGCACACGGTGAAATTCGCAAAAAAGCCTCAGATATGGATGTGTTTCAAGCCGCAGAAGATGATGACAATATATATCCTGATGGCTTAATTACTGATGAGGCTATCCAACAATTACAGCAACTGACAAATCAACCCGAAAAGCCTTTCTTTCTAGCTGTAGGGTTAATTAAACCTCATTTGCCCTTTGGCGCTCCTAAAAAATACCTCGACTTATATGAGGGAGTAGCGTTTCCAGAAAATCCATATCCGAATAAACCCAAGGGGCCTTCTACGTGGTTTAACTCTAATGAATTCATGAAATATAACCGCTGGGGCAAAAACCCGCTCACCGACGAAGCCTTTGCCCAATCTGTTCGTCGCCATTACGCCGCCTGTGTGAGTTACGCTGATGCCCAAGTCGGTAAAATTTTACAAGCGCTTAAAGATTCTGGCGCAGATAAGAATACAGTTGTTGTCTTGTGGGGGGATCATGGTTGGAATTTAGGTGAGCATGGCATGTGGGGTAAACATAATTTGTATGAACAAGCATTACGCTCACCGTTATTAATTTCCTATCCTGATATGCCCAATCCCGGTGAAGGTTCTCAGGCAGTCGTTGAAACCGCTGATATTTTCCCAACATTAACAAAGTTAATCGGTTTACCAATGCCAGAGCAGCCTCATGGTAAGTCACTTATTAAGCAGGTTAATGACCCAGATGCACAAGGCCATGCTGCTTATGCCTATTGGCGGCACAATCATACGATACGCATGGGTAACTTTCGCTTAATTCACATGGGTAAAAAAGGCTTTGCTTTATATGATCTTGCAAGCCAAGAAAAAGAAACTAAAAATGTGGCAGATCAGCACCCCGAGCTCGTTAAAAAAATGATGAAAGCTATGAGCGCTAAAATGCAGCAAAGAGACAAGTTTTGATGAACTTGTCGATCTCCATGTAAGCGACCTTTACCGCATGTAACACCTATATCGGTGTGGGTTTGCTTCATGGTTGTTGTCAGCACCGCCTGCGCCTCACCTATTTTTTCTGCCAACCGTAGCAATTGATTGGCCCAATTTCCATGCCCCCCAAAAGGCACCAACGGTGCCAGTGATCTGTAAACGACTTTCATTAAGCATTAGGGCCATTTAATTTGCCATATAAGAAGTTCTCAAATTTTTTCTCATTTAGCTTCTGTATCTAATCTGACACGACGGCTTGATATAATGGGTCAGATGTCGTACGCATTTTTTCTGAAATAATTTGGTCAAATTTTGTCACGATACTCTGTTGCTGTTCAGATAACTTTGAGTTTATTAAATTGGTTGTTTCTTCAGGATCATTTATCAAGTCATAAAACTCATCACGGCCTGGGTTTTTAAAGTCGCGTAGTAATTTATATTGACCATCACTATACATTCTCATGCCAGTGATCGATTGATGTTGAGTGGTATAAGCTGCGTAATAATCGCTTGATAAGACGATATTTTCATCTTGCAAAGCTGTAAAAAAGCTTTTTCCTCTAATGATATTCGAGGCGCTGGGTTTTGCATTGGCCACATGCATCAATGTTGGAAACCAATCCAAATTTGAAATACTGGTCAGGTTTTGTGTGTTGGCTTTAATTACATTTGGCCAACGGATAAGCGTGGGTACTTTAAGGCTTGGATTATATAAATTAGGGCGTTGTCCTGATGGGATCTGCTCTGTACTGGCGGGTGGGTTATTAACAAGCCAAAACCCGTTACCTTTATGCCAAATACCATTAAAAGCAATATTGTAACCATGATCAGAGGTAAATATCACCATGGTATTATCAGTTAATTTTAGATTATCTAAAAGATTCATTACGCGTCCCACATTGCGATCAATACCACGGACACTAGATAGGTACTCACGCATAAATTGCTTTGCACGTGCGGTATTTAAATCTGGGTAGGCAGGGTGGGGTAGCTCCATTTCCATATTAAGATAAGGAGCTTCATCTTCTGGTGCTACGGGTAAAAATTTATAATGTGGTGCTCGATAATGCAGTGATAAAGCAAAACGTGAATTTTTATGTTTTTCGATAAAAGCAAGCGCATGGTCAGTTAAAATATCTGTGGTTAAACCTTGTGTTTTTTGTGCTTGACCATTGATCTCTAACACGGGGTTATCTGGCGAAGTGCCGCCGCCAACAAAGCCAACAAATTCGTCGTAGCCATGCTGTGTTGGATGATGCTTTGGCTGGTAGCCTAGGTGCCATTTCCCAATCAGCCCTGTTTTATAGCCCTTTTGTTGCAGTATCTCAGGCCAAGTTTCGTATTTTTGTTCTAAACCTAAATCAGGTTGATGTCCAGTTAATGTTTTAGCTTTAGTATTGATCCAATCATCTAAACCTAATTCGTATCCGTATTGAGAGGTCAATAAGCCAGCTCGTGAAGGTGTACAAACTGGTGTAGTGGCGTACGCATTGGGGAAATACATACCTTGATTTGCAAGCTTGTCTAAGTTAGGTGTTAACGCTTGTTTATTGCCTGAGCGTCCCAACGCCCATGGTGCCTGATCGTCAGTGTAAATAAACAAGATGTTGGGTGGCGTTAAGGTTTCGACATCTTGGGTAGCTGCTTGTTTGGACAGCGTTTGATTGCAGCCTGCCAACGCTAGAATAAGACTTGTCAGTATAATTTTTAGCAATAGAAAAAGTGAGTTATTAATCTGTGTTGCTGAAAAATTAGATCCGGTAATGAATCGTATTCTGCTAATTTTCATTTTGACCTCTTGGCTCAAGTTATAAACAAAGATAAACACGCCTTCGCCTAGATTAAATCTATTATCAAATTTTAACTATAAAATTAGTTTAACCTATATTTAAACTAAAACTGACACATTATTAATCTTTTTTGTTTTTTTTGACTTAACTGTCGCGTTGTTGATTATATTTGATTATTATAATCGCATTGAAAGGTCGAGAGTTATAAAAATGAAATATTTAAAGTTTTTTAGCCGTTGGTTTGTAGGCGTACTGCTATTTGTTACTTATGGTGCTTTGGCTCAGGTCGCTACAATTTCTCAAAATTACTTTGTATCACAAATAAAAGTGACTGACAGCGCTATGTTCTTCGATGGCAATAAAGTTACTGGAAAACACACTGAGAACAATCCCAACGGGTTTGATTATATATTTGGCGATGCCTTATCTCCACACGGTGATTGTATTAAAGTTTATAAAAACTTTGTCTTTATGACTTGGTATCACGGTGGAAAAGATGATCGCCGAGTCATGTTGTCAAGGTTAAACACCAAAACAGGGATGCTTAAAACGATTGCTTTTCCACACCGACATACCGGCTTTAAAGGAAAATGGTGGCTAGGCGAAAGCCATAACACCATTGCAGTTGGCATTAGTCCTAAAAATGACTCAATCCACCTGTTATACGATATGCATAGAAATGGTCGAGTAAACGCCTTTGCCGATGATTATTTGCGGTATTCATACACATTGGACGGGGCTGCCACTGTGCCTGATGAGCAATTTAATTTAAGCCTATTTGTTAATTCTAAAGCTGGACATTATAAGCACCTAGCTTTTCCTGGCATCAATGATATTGAAACGACTAAATTATTGACTTACCCAGCCTTTTTTACAGGCGATAACGGTGACTTATTTATGAAGATGCGCTTTGGATTTTCAGCCAATGGAAAAATGTTGTTCGCGCGCTTTGATGGTAAACAATGGCATGGTTATACCGATTTTAATCGCGTATTGGCATCAGAGCATGGAAGCAAGTACAACTGGGGTTTGTATGGCGATTTTAAATATGTAGGCGGAAAATTTCGCGTAGCTTTCCAGCGTCGTTCAAAAAATAAAACCGATAAATATCTTTATCAAAACGGTATTTATTATGCTTACTCTGATGATCCTATAGGCGTAAGCAATTGGCAAAATGCGTATGGAGAGCCTATTGCCTTACCTCTGGCTAAATCGGAATTAATTAAAATAGCTGAGCCAGGTGATTGGGCTAAAACGACTAAGAAAGATCAAGTATCTATTGTGCATGGATTTGACTTTACGGTAACAGATGATGGGGATGAGCACTTTGTTAGTCAAGTAAAGGATTTAGAATTTGATCAAGTCATTAATTTGCACACCTTTCGCAAATCAGGTAGCAAAGAATTCACTACAGTTAAATACGAAACAGGCAGTCAACTTTATACTGCCGGCAATTATGTTTATTTAATTGGTTTAAATAACGGGCGGGTCAATATTGCAAGGACCAAAGGAGGCGAGAGCAACTTTAAAGTCGTCTATCAGCATAAACAAGGCCCTCAATTTGATAAAGGTGTTTTATACGTAGCGGATGGCAAGGTTTATTATTATTTAAAAAAAGCAGATGGCGAAGGCGATAAACGTACTTTGTATTTGCAAGTGTTTAATTTGAAAAGTTAGGTATTGGAGAAAGATAAAAAATGAAAAAATTTAAACCTTTCGGCAGATTGGTTATTGCCGGGGTCTTGTTAGCTGGTATGTCATCCTGCGGCTTGGCACCTAAGGCTCAAACTCACAGCAGCGGAAATGAACTGCCAGAGGCATCGTCAGTGATGGCGTTAATGGAAAAATCAGCCAATTGGCAGATAGCGCGAACTCAACATATGCCACATGTCGGTCGTGCTCAAAAAGGTTCGGAATCTTATGGCCGCTGGATCCAAGGTGCATTTTACGTGGGTTTAACCGAATTAGCAGAGCGATCACCCAATCCATTTTATGAGACCTGGATGGGTTATGTTGGCAATGCACATAACTGGAAACTGGGTAAGGTTAAATACTTTGCTGATGATCATGTTATTGGTCAGATGAACCTCTGGTATTACAACAGACACAAAAATAAGGCTGCATTAACGCCGGTAAAAGAAACTTTCGACTGGTTAATTGAGCAGAACCCGACAAACAGCTTAGAGTTTATCGCAGGCCGAAATAAAGACAGAGTGCATAATTGCCAATGGCGCTGGTGTTGGGCTGACGCATTATTTATGGGACCGCCTACGTTTTTTACTTTATCTGAAATAACAGGTGACGAAAAATATACTGAATATGCGCATAAAGAATTTCAGGCCACAGTCGATTTTTTAAGAGATCCTAAAACTGGATTAATGTTCCGAGATTCAAGATACTTTGATAAAAAAGGCAAATATGGCGAGCAAATATTCTGGTCCCGTGGTATGGGTTGGGTTTACGCTGGCGTTGTTAACTCTATTGAAGCATTGCCAAAAAATCATAGATACCGCCCTTATTATGAAGATTTGTATCTTCAATTAACGGCGGCAATCGTTAAGCATCAAAAACAAGATGGCTCTTGGCCTATGTCTTTATTGGCTGGTGAAAAAGATAACTATCCTGAATCGAGCGGTACTGCTTTTTACAACTATGGCTTAACTTGGGGCGTTAACAACGGACTGTTAGATAAAAATCAATATTTGCCTCACATTTTGAAATCATGGGATATATTGTCTTCGTCCGTTCATCCTGATGGAAAGTTTGGTTGGGTACAAGGTGTAAATGATAAACCTGATGTGGTTGCGTATGAAGATTCGCAATTGTACGGCGTAGGCGCGTTTTTACTGGCTGGCTCCCAAATGTATGACTTGGTAAAAAGAGAAGCTAACTAAGGCTGTTGATCTTTGTTTAAAAAATAATCGGCATAGCAAGGTGGTATAATGGTTTCGCCAAAAATCAAAAATACCACCGAGAACGGATGTTGCTATGCCGAGAACCAAACAACCGTGTTGTTTGCCCGTTTAACAAATGATTTATTCACACAAACTAGGTGTGTATGAATACTAAATCGTTATGAGCATATGGAATTGAAATTATGAATATCGTTAAAGTTACAAACAAAATCGCATTAGTTTCGGTTGTTGGGCTAATGTACTGGTTTTTCATTTTTGTTTGCTCTACAGTTTTTGGGTTTAAGGTATTTCGGGAAAATATGACCGAAATGTTTTTGCTAAGTATATTGGGTATCTTTGCAGTTTTGTCGGGCTCAATTATATTGAATATTATGTTCAATCTTACTGCGATTGCTGAAGGTAATAGAAATGTCGAGGCAAGGAAATCAAATACCACTCGTCCGGTCTTTATTTTTACAAGTTCATTACTGGTTATATTTTTGGGGCTATATTTGGGGGATATGGCCACTACAAAAAAGAAACTTATCTTGTTTCCTCTGCTGCTGATTTGGTTACAGAGCAAAGTGATGTTATGTCGAGACTATCTAATTACTCATTTACAAGAGAGTATCTCGAGAATACCTCACAAGATATTAAAATTTTAAGTAAGGTAGAGGAAAAATTTCCTTCTATTACTGTAATCGTTAGAGATGATATCAATGACAAGTCGTATTTATTGGGCTTTGGCGGATACATGTACCTTAATGATGACAAAGAACCTCAAAAAGCGAACTACATATTAAGCACGTCCAGTGAAGAACGGAAATACTTGAACTCCGTTTTTAGCGCAGAGAATAAAAAGCATTGGTTCTCGTCCAGCGATGGTCGGTATGAAATGTATTTTCCGGTAAAAACAGAGAGCGGAGTAATTGTATTGCATCTGTCTCAACGCAGCCGCTACGGGAAGATAGGCTCATAATAAATGAATGCGAAGCTTTACGGGAGTAAGTTTAAAAGCCAGCCATCTATAAAAGATTATAAAATCATTTGGTTAGTGATTTTTCCCCCTTGTATGCATTGTTTTATTAATGAAGTTTTTAAACTTGGCGGTCATTTAACTAATGTGTCTGATATCTTGTATCAGTTGGCTGCTGACGGGTGAAATTCAGCCGTATTAGAACAGGTTTAAGTATTGCTGGTAAATTTTAGGTACAAGCATTTCGGCAATCAAACTGTGCGTTAAATAAAAGAGGTGGGGGTAATCATTAACTGACAAATTTCGTCATTAAAAGCAATGGTTTATTTATTGTTATCCACGTTTATAAATTAAATGTGATTTGAGTTGATTGTTTGTGTTTGATAATGATTTTAAATGTTGGCATAATGTATTAATAATTGTCTTCGTTTTGGGTTTTTGTTAACTGGGTTTCAGACCTGTTAATAGTGGCTTAAGACAAATCTATTTCAAACGAGGTATAAACGTGAACAACATTACAAGCTGCATACCAGTTGGCGACGACAAGTCAGCAACTGGCAATTGTCGTAGTCGTATGAAAGGTGTTGATTTAATACTAAAATCTTTAGTTAAAACTTCTTCTAAACTATTAACCGCTGCCTTATTGCTGACAACCGCAAATGTAAATGCTGATGTGACGTTAGAGAGTGATACTAAAATAGCGGACAATGGCCTTTATTTTGATGGTAGTAATGTTGGTTACAATGTGCCAAACAATGGTACTGACGTCTATGATTTTCATTTTGGCAGAAGTATTTCTGCCCATGGTGATGCGGTTAAAACTTACAAACATTATGTCTTTATGACTTGGTATCGTGGTGGTAAAGACGATCGCCACGTGATGTTAACACGGCTTAATACCCTCACTGGTAAAACGGTTGATATTGAGTTTCCGCACCAACACACTGGTTTTAGAGGTGATTGGTGGATTGGTGAATCACACAATACCATCGGTTTAGCGGTGAGTCCGATTAATGGCACCATTCATATGGTCTTCGACATGCACGCCTATGACGATAATAACTATGACGGTAAATTCAAAGATGATTTTTTCCGTTATTCTTATTCCGTGCCTGGGGCGGCTGAACTACCTGACGCTGATTTTACCTTAGACAAGTTTGTGAAAGATACCAGTGAAGTTAGCCAAGGTGATGATGATTATAAACATTTGACGATGACAGGCGATATTGCGGATAAAGGTAATTTTGCGCGTTTAACGTACCCCAAATTTTTTGAAACAACAGATGGTACGCTTTTGTTGTATATGCGTTTAGGGGGTAATAATAACGGGGCTTATATCTTTAACCGTTATGATGCAGAAAATCAAAAGTGGTCTAAATTCACGCCATTTAACCACAAAGATCAAAAAACGCACGGCAACCCCTACAACTGGGGCTTATACGGTAATATGAAATACCTAAATGGTAAGCTTCGTGTTGGTTTTCAGCAACGTAGTAATGACAACGATGATAAATATAAATACCAAAATGGTGTTTATTATGCTTATTCGGATCATCCTCAAGGCGATGGAGATTGGAAAAACCATAAAGGTGAACCCATGACGTATCCGCTGGTTAACTCAGATGAAATTAAAGTATTTGAGCCCGGTGATTATATAACGCACGAGCAACCAAACTCAGTTTATATTGTTAAAGATTTTGATTGGACGGTCACTGCGCGTGGTGATATTCATATCATTAGTCTTGTACAAACGAATAACAATTCATCTGAAGCTGACAAGTACGGTTTTGCTGATGTGCCAAAAGAAAAGGTCTATATCCACTCATATAAACCTGCTGGAGCCGAAGAGTTTATTATAGACACAGACTTTGTTGGGGCTACTTCAATTTATACTGCGGGTGATAATATTTACATTATTGGGCTTAATAACGGCCGACCGTATGTTGAAATGGCTGCAGGTGGTACTAGTATTTTTACTCGAGTTTATGAAGCAACAGATGGGCCGACATTTGCCCACGGCACTATCTACATTCATGATGGTAAAGTTTATTATTATTTGCAGGAAAGAGGTTCAGGCAATTCACTGCCGTTACATCTACAGATTATTGATTTGGATATTCCTACCGTATCCGTTAATTTTGATCAGCCTGAATTAACCTTAATTAAAGATTATTCATCAGTATTAATTTCTGCCACGCCATCCATTAAAGATCCTGCGCGTTCGATTGCTTCTGTCTCTTTATATGTAGATGATGAGCTGGTGTCCACACTTAACGCGGCACCGTTTACTTGGACAGAAAGCGAAACAAAATTACAAAATTTAGCCTTAGGTTCTTATACGGTTAAAGCACTAGTAACTGATGATACAGGCGCCACTTCTGAAACTTTTATGACTCTAAATGTGGTTGAAGGCACACCAACAGTCGAGTTTGTTAAATCAGATATCACAGTGGTTAAAGATTACACAAACCTTGAAATCAATGTTGATGCGAGCACGCCTGATAGCGCACGTACCATTGACTCGGTTAGTTTATATTTAGATGATACGCTTATTTCAACGCTCGATACGGCACCGTACAAATGGTCAAATACCGAGGCTAGCCTAAAGGGCTTAGCAATTGGCGACTATGTATTAAAAGCCGTTGTGGATGACAGTAAAGGTGAAACAGCAGAAACCACATCGAATTTAAGTGTAGTGGATCCAACGCCGAGCGCATCATTTTCGCAAGAGACTTACACAGTTTCACAAGGGTATAGCAGCTTCTCTTTGAGCGTTGATGCATCAACCCCAGTTGAAACCCGCACTATTGCCGACGTCGCACTGTACATTGATGGTAATCTCATTCGAAAAGAATCGGTTGCGCCATACGAGTGGGGCCATAATGATGATTTTAAAGAAGAGTTACTTAACTTCCCTGTCGGTACTCATGTTTTAAAAGCGATTGTGACCGATAGTGAAGGCCTTACGTTAGAAGTGACTGCCGATTTAATTGTAGAAGAAACAGTCGTCGCGCCAGAGGTTAATTTTAGTGAAAGTTCACTAAGCGTTGAGCAGGGGTATAACGAATTAACGATTGATGTAACTGCGTCTACCTCAATGAGTACACGCACAATCAAGCAAGTTACTTTGTTTGTGAATGGTGTTCAAATCTCGGCATTAACATCTGCTCCTTACCAATGGACTGCAAGTGAAACTCAACTGGCTGATTTGCCAGTCGGCACTCATGTTTTAAAAGCAGTGGCAACGGATAGCCAAGATTTACAGTCAGAAACAACTATGCAGATTGTGGTAACTGCAAAAGAAACACAGCCAGACGATAATGACCCTGAAGACGATAACGATGAGCAAGATCAGACATCAGGTTCAAGTTCAGGTGGTGGCAGCACTACATCATTATTTGCAGCATTGATTGTTTTGTTAGCGATACGCAGAAGATATTTTAATTAATATCTGTACGAGGCAATAGAACATCATGTTTGGTGTTCTATTGCTGATTGCCTGTACTTTCACCTTAAAAACTTCCACCTTAAAAAGCTTTCATCAAATTACTTGTACTTTATTTCAGTGAGTTACGGAGTTTTTATAGTACAAGCGATGTGATGATTTGAACAGCAGCAAGCTATTCACATGACTTGCTATAATCTGAAATGATAAAGGGAAAACTCTAAATGAAATTATTCTTGATTTGGCCACTTTTTTTGATATTAGCAGCCTGTGTTACAGCTTCTAATAATGAAGCCGACAAGGTTGTTATTGTTACAGAGCTTACCCAATCATGTAAATATATTCGGATGCAAAACTGTGAAAGTCGCCGTGAAAATGGTGAAAGGCACTGTAATCGGCGGTTAAAAGAGCTGGCAGCAGAAGCAGGTGCAGATACGGTTTTAGTTGATGAGGTGATAGATTACTCTCAAATAATACAGTTGGATAACAATGCTTTTGGAGATAAGAGAACGGTTATTGAAACCCGTCTGTATCAGTGCAACCTAAGCCAAGAAAAGTAACCTTTTTTCAAATCTAATTAAGCTAATCTCTTAGCTAATTTCTTATCCCGAGTTTAGACTAAATCATCTGCTTGTTGGCCTGCATCCATATTAACGAATGACAAACCTCGTTAATAAAATATTCCTGTAATGGCAGATTTAATCCTGATACGGGGGCGCCTACATCTGCTCTTACAATACAAAAATATGGTAACCCAATAATCCATTCAAGAAATGAAATCCTTCAAAGTCAGTCTATATTAATGGCTGACTTTGAAGCTGTTTTGCTATTTATAGGTTTATAAATCTTTTGATTTCACTTCAATTTGATGCTCTCCCGCCTCAACTAAAATAACCACATGTTGTTGATTACGCTCGATAATCTCAAATCTATCCGATGTTAGTCGTTGCTGATTAATATAAACTGCCTTGTTTAAATGGGGTATCTCTATTTGCGCTTGGGTATTGCTAGGGATGCTGATATTCATAATTAATCCAGAGTTTGTTTTTTCCCAATGTGATTTTATGGTGCCATAAACGGATTGGAACTCTCCTTGTGCAAACTGTAAATGCTCAGTAATTAACGGCGCGATACGTATTTTTTTATACCCAGCAGTGAGCGGACTGATCCCAACAACGCGATCATAAATCCATTCGCCAATGGCGCCATAGGCATAGTGATTTAAAGAACCTTGTTTGTCTGCGAAACCATTGTTATGGGTGTAACCATCCCAACGTTCCCAAACTGTCGTTGCCCCTTGGGTAACTGAATATAACCAAGATGGATAGGTTTTTTTAAATAATAAATCAAAGGCCAAATCGGTGCGGCCCACTTTTTCCAGCACTGGCGCAATCAGTGGCGTGCCTAAAAATCCGGTTCTAAGGTGGTTATTTGCATCTTCAAAGGTGGCTAATAAATGCGGGACTGCTTTTTTTGTGGTAGCTGCATCTAGCAAATCAAAACCTATTGCTAGTAAATAAGCAGTTTGAGTTTGTTTGCCCACTTGCAAACGGCCACCTTGATCAAAAAAGTGTTGCTGAAATCTTGTTTTGATTTCGGCTAATAATGTGCTGTATTTTTTAACATCGTCGATTTTGCCTAATACTTTGGCGCTGTTTAAGGTAAATTCGACCGAACGGGCATAAAAAGCGGTTGAGATTAAGCTATGATCCGTTTCGCCTCGTCTTGAATCTTCACGCTGTGAATAAGGTTGTAGCCAGTCGCCGACTGTCCACATTTCACTAATACCGTTATTGAGCTGAGTTTGATGATATTTGATCCAGCGGGTCATCATTTCATAGTTTTCAGCCAAAATGTTTTTATCACCGGTGCGCCAATAAACATCCCAAGGAATAGTGACTGCTGCATCAGACCAACCCGCTTGAGCGATTTCGCCCACTTCATTTGGAACAACCACAGGTATACTGTTATCTTCAAATTGCTCTTCTCGGATAGATTGCATCCAAGCCGACCAAAAGGCATGGCTGTCAGCAATATACAAAGACGTATTGGCAAAAGCTAAGGCGTCACCTGTCCAACCTAAACGCTCTGAACGTTGCGGACAATCGGTTGGTATATCTAAAAAGTTACCTTTTAAGCCCCATTCAATATTTGATTGCAGTTGATTTAACAGTGGATCTGAGCTTTCAAATTTACCTGTCATTTTAAAGTCAGTATATTGCACTACACCCGTTACCCAATCTAGCTTTGGTTTAAATTCAGTGTCGTAACCACTGATTTCAACATAGCGGAAACCATGAAAGGTGAACTGTGGCTGCCATTCAACTATTCCGTCTTGTTTGGCGGTATAAAAATCCAGTTGCTTAGCACTGCCTAGGTTTTTGGTATAAAGCGAACCGTCTTGATTTACCCCTTCGGCAAAGCGCAATTTAAGGGTTTGGCCTTGTTTCATTGGCACTTTTATTTTAGGTACGCCAACCATATTCTGGCCTAAATCAAAGATGGTTTTACGATTAACTTTATTAACCGAAAGGGCAGGTAATAGTTGTTTATTTTTAGAGGTAAAATGGCGTTTGGGTTGCAGTAACACATCCGCTTCAATGTTTGATGTTTTTACCCCAGACCAATCAGAGCTATCAAACCCTGTTTGCGCCCAGCCTGGTAATTCAACGTTAGCATTATAACGTTCGCCATCATATAAACCCGAGGTGCGCACAGGGCCATTTTGAGTGGCTTGCCAGTTTTGATCCGTTACAATTTGTTGTTGACTGCCATCGGCATATTCAATTTCTAATTGAGCCAGTACTTTTGGCGTTAGCTTTAATTTTTTATGCCAATGGCGTTTAGGCCCAAATCGGCCGGCATACCAACCTTCCGCCAGTTGAATTCCTATTGCGTTAAGCCCTTGGGTAATTTGCGGGGTCACATCATAGGTGAGGGTTTCAATTCGTTTTTTATAGGGCGTGTAGCCCGGCGTTAATATATCGTTTCCAATTCGTTTGCCATTAATAAAAGCTTCAAATACGCCTTTGGCCGTAATATATAAACGCGCACTTTTTATGGTTTTATTGGCGTTAAACTCAGTTCGTAAATGCTGTGGTATATGAATAGGCGTTTTATATTGATTTAATTGAATCGGTTTTTTGCTATCAATTTCAATCCATTTTGCTGACCAATCATGATTGTTTAATAAACCAAGCTCAAACTGAGCCGGTTCGCTCCAGTTTGATACCTGTTGGTTTTGATCCCAAAATCGAACCTGCCAATACACTTTTTGTCTTGAGTCCAGTGCTTTACCCTGATATTCAATAAAAGTTGTTTGTTCGCTCTGTACCACCCCAGAGTCCCACAAATCGGCTGATTGGCTTAACAGTTCAGGTTTTGATACCACTTTTATTTGGTAGCGGCTTTGTGCTTTTACGCTGCTACTTGCTGGCAATTGCCATGAAAAATTGGGCTTTGCATCGTAAAATCCAAGCGGATTGCTAAAGCCTTCGTTAATTTTTAATGATTGTGGTTGGGCAATCCGGTTACTGTCGTTATCGTTTAGGCTGCAGCCGGCGACTGAGGTCAATATTAACAGCAGCAGGCCATTAATATAACAGGGCATTTTGTTAAATAAACTTTGGATACTCATAAGGTTACTCTTTATGTTTTAGTTTGATTTAGCAGGCAAAATGATGCCGTTAATTTGGTAAACACCGGGTGGTTGCTGAGCTAAAATGTGCTGATTCGATTCAGTTAATTTTACGCCATTAATTGTTAAGTCAGTCACCTGTGGTAACTTAAAATTACCGCGGCTGTTTTTTGGAATGCTGACTTGCATATCAAGTTGATCTTGCTCGATTTTCCAGCTCACTTTTACTTCACCTTGAGGTGTTTTGTAACTGCCCGATGCATGTTTTAACCGATGATTAAATTGCGGTGCAATATTAATCTCTTTAAAACCTGCACTGGCGGGTTGAATGCCTAAAATGCCTTCATAAAACCATTTAGCTACAGCGCCATAGGCGTAATGGTTAAGCGAGTTCATGGACTCTTTACTAAAACCTTCTGCAAGTGAGTATGAATTCCATCGCTCCCACGTGGTGGTGGCGCCATTATTGATAGAATAAAACCATGAGGGATAGGTTTCTTTAAACAATACATCAAACATCAAATCGCTTCGGCCGATTTTTTGTAGTACCGGGGCCAATAAAGGCGTGCCTAAAAAGCCTGTACCTAAATGTTTATCGCTGGCTTTAATGGTTTTTACTAAATGTTGCTGTGCATTAATCCGGTCTTGACCCTCAAATAACTCAAATGCCAGTGGTAACAGATAACTGGTTTGTGTTGAGGCACTTTTTACCTTGGTATTTTCATCGTAAAACTTATTGCGAAAGGCCTGTTTTACTTTATTTAATGTCTGGGTATAGGCTGAAGCGTCATTTTCATAACCGAGTACTTTGGCGATTTTTACGGCGTAATCTAATGAGCGTGCATAATAAGCCGTGGATATTAAATACTGTGGCGTTTGACCTTTTTTGGCGTAGGGTTGTAACCAATCTTTAAAACCACGTAGGCTCGAAATATAGTTTTCTGACCTAGAGTTGTGAAAATCGAGCCAGCCTTTGATCATGTCATAGTTGTCTCGTAAAAATTGTTTATCGCCATTTAATAAATAAAGCTCCCAAGGGATGATTACGGCAACATCTCCCCAGCCAGCAGAAGCTAATTTACCAAAACCATGGCCTTTATTTGGTACAAAGTTTGGTACACCGCCGTCTGGGTTTTGCGCTTCTCTGACCGATTGCATCCATGCGGCCCAAAAGCCATACACATCAGCCATGTACATTGAAGGTGCGGCAAAAACTTGAGCGTCACCAGTCCAACCTAAACGCTCATCTCGTTGTGGGCAATCGGTTGGAATATCTAAAAAGTTACCGCGGAGGCCCCAAACCACATTTTTAGAGAGTTTATTCAGCTTAGCATGAGCGCTTTTAAAATTGGCATTTACAATAAAGTTTGAATGTAATACTCGACCCTTCACCCAACTTAACTCAGGTGTTTTAGATTGATCAAAGCCTGAGATTTCGACATATCGATAACCATGAAAGGTAAAAGTAGGAATATAATTGATTTGGCCTGATTTAGCGGGCGTATAGTAGTCTGTTGCTTTTGCGGTACGTAAATTTTTAGTATAAAAGGTATTTTTATGTAGAGCTTCAGCAAAACGAAAGGTCATTTTTTGATTAGCAATACCAGGCAATGATAATTCAGGCACGCCCAGCATGTTTTGCCCCATATCAAACACCACCACTCCGGGTTTTGGATTAGCTACCTCAACAATTTCTTGTGCTGGTATGGTTAATTTTATCGCTGCCGCTTGGTGGCGTTTAGGCGCTAGCGCAACGTGTGGTTCGATGTTTTCGGTGATAACTGTATTCCAGTCATTAGCGTTAAAATCAACCGTATTCCACCCCGACATTTCGTAATTAGCGTCATAAGTTTCGCCATCACAATTACCCGCCGAGCGAATAGGGCCGTTAAGTGTCACTTGCCAGTTTTGAGCTGTTGTTACTATTTGCGATGTGCCATCGCTATAGGTAATTTCAAGCTGTGCTAATAAGGCTGAAGGTTCGACTTTTAATGCTCTTAACTTTAAGTAACGTCCGGTATGCCAGCCCTCGGCTACGGTGGCCGCGAGTACATTTGTACCTAAATTAACCAGCGAAGTAACATCATAGGTTAAGGTTTCAATCCGCTGTTTATATGGTGTCCAACCTGGGGTCATCACATCTTCTGAAACTTTTTGACCATTCACATAAGCGTTAAAAATACCTTTTGAGGTAATGTATAAACGTACTTGTTTGATGCTAGGTTTAATTTCTGTCTTTTCTAAGTTGGTATTGTCGTGGGTTGTAAAAGACCGTCTTAAATATTGTGGACGATAAACTTTGTTTGTTACTGTTTTAACTTCTTTCGTTTTATTATCGGATACATCAAATGTGACCGTATCACCTGTTTCTGGATGACGGATCCACTTGCCTTGCCAGTCGTGATTAGACAATAACCCTAATTCAATAGTCGCTGGTTTGCTCCAATTAGAAACCTGATTGTCTTCATCCCAAATACGAACGCGCCAGTAGACTTTTTGACTTGATGACAGTGGTTTACCTTGATATTTTATCCAAGCGTTAGCTGATGATTGTTGTTTTAAACTATCCCATAAATCAGCATCTGCAATCTTTGAGACAGACGATGCCATTTGAATTTGAAATGCTTGTTGAAATTTATAACTTGCCGTTGGGTCAATTTGCCAAGAAAAACGAGGTATTGATTCATAATAACCAATAGGATCCACAAAACCTTCACCCACTTTAAGTGTGATAGGGGCAGTAGCAGCTTGAGAATTGCCTGAGCTGTTATTGTATATGCCGCTAAATGAACATGCACTTATCACTAAAAAAGGCATAGCAACCCAAGTGGTTTTAATTTTAAAAATGTATTAAATATTAAGGTGTTCATCATGATTAACCTATTTATTTTATTGTGCCGTAAGAAAAACTGGGAACAGCTAAGCGGCTCCCATAACAGGCACTCACTTTGATACCGTGCCAGCCTGATATGCCTATTTCATTGAAGCGCCAGTCACCAAAACAATGATGTCTTCAGGTACTGCTGAGCGGCCAACATAAATCCCCCAACGAAAACCAATTTCTTTAGTACGTTGCCACTGACCTGTGCCAACTGATTGGCCGTCGATGAACATTTCATAATTTAAGCCATCATCTAATACCTTCATATCAAAGGGGCGGCCAATGGCATTTTTTGATATCAATTGTCGTTTCGATAAATCTTCGCGAGGATAAAACCATAATGCACCGTCACTATCGACTCGTAACATCACCGACCAATGATCAACGTTATTGCCTTTCGCTTGGAAAATTGAACAATAGTGGGGGGCGACACAACCGCCTGACTTTAATACGGTAAAACGTGCGCCAAATTCACGTACTACACCGAGCTGAGGTAACCAGCGTTGACTCGGGATAAAAGTTTCTACCCTAGCGGCATTTTTTCGTTTATTTGAGGTATTAACTTCGTCTTTAAATAATCGAAATATTTGGGTATTGCCGTCTTCCTGATACCAACGAGACCACTTGGCAAAGTCTTTACTATCCAGTGCCGGATGCCCTAAGGTATGCAAACGCATATCCCTTTTCACTGCATCGATCGGGGTATTGGCATATGGGCCAGTTTCAATAAGTTGATTATTAATATCAACCTCCGCGCCCAAAGAACCGTGCCTTGTATGGGTGCCAAGCGGTTTTAGGTCGTCGGTTTGCAATAATTGTTGCCATGATTGATCAATACCTTGCTGTTGATATAAAGATTCAAACGAATAAGGCTGGCTTTTAATTATATCGTCATCGTTAACACTTTCTGGTGCTAATGAAGTAGAGCAGGAGGCCATGAAAATACAACTTAAGAGTAATATCGCTGTGGCTGCTGTTTTATTGAGGTAATGCATTAGGATTATTTTCCTGAAAAAGTAGATGTTAATGGGTTCACTAGTTTTTGATGGTGAAAAACAGGATAACCAACAGCGTCACTTGCGCCAAAATAGTGGTTATCCTGCTTATTTTAGGTGGCTATAGCTTCACCTGACGAATCGCTTTAAGTTGCACCGGTCCGATTAACCCCGAACGCTGTAGTGCGGCGTTTTTCTTGATGGTTCCCTCAAAGGTAATGTCGGTTTTGAAGCTTTTAGCTTTGTTGCTTTCTGGGAATTGCTCCGGATATTTTAAATCACCAATAATACGGTTTAACCAAGTAGTCGCCACATCAATGGTTAGGGTGTTGATACCGGCTTTTACTGCGTCATTAATGTTAACGGTCAGAGGCCGGCTCCATAAATCCCCTAAATCTTTACCGTTAATATTCACACGCGCTATGACGCCAACTTCGCCTAAATCCAGTTGCAGTTGTTGATTATCCCGTAACATTTCTGGGCTTAAATTAAAGCTTGTTTGATACTGAATGCTGCCCGAATAATGCTGCAAAGCGACCGGTTTTAGCTCAGTTAATGAGGTTAACTTGTCTAAGGTTAAACTGCTTGGTACATCACGGTTTTCTTGAAAGGTTAGCTGCCAAGGTTGGTCTAACGTTATCACTTCAGGCAAATCGGCAACTGATACTGTTTGCTCGCTGCCATCCTGATTGATGATTTGGTAAGCCCCGTTTTTGCTCACTTCAATAATACGGTTGCCTTGCTTATCAAATTGACTTGCTAACAAAACAGCTTTACCGTCGTGGTTTACTTGGTGAATATTTTGTTTGCCAAGGGTGTGACTTTGAGCGGATGGTTGTTTTTCAAACACGATAAAACGTGATTCCAGTTCATTTAGCTGCATTGGTATCTCAATACGGCCATTAGCCTTTTTAAACTGAGCAATGTCTGAAATATCACCGGTCACAGCATTAAAATACTGAGGCTGACCTTGGTGAGCTGTCGTGCGGAAACTTGGGTTAATGCTGAGCACCTGTTCTGATTGGTTGGCAATAAAATAAATATCGTGCGTATCGCTACTGCGATGGCTCCATATGACCTTTTTTGGTAAACCACTTAAATCAGCTGGTGTGTTTAATTGATCTAAAATTACGCCTAAATCGATCGTTTCAGCGTTAGCACCTTTGACATCTTGAGCTTGCTGGTAAAAGACAGAACCTTTGCCGTATCGAGCTTGCGTTGTCTGTTTACCGTCTATGTTTTGCCATAAAGTGTTAGCTAATTCCTGCACACGTTTATCACTTTGTGGGTAGTTCTCTAAACTTGGTGAACGCTTAGGCTTAGGGCCATAAACTGCGCCGCCTTGTTCTACCAATTGCGCAATTTTTGCCAGCACAGCAGGGCGCATCGTTTCTAAATTAGGTAAAACTAACAGTTTAAAACGCATGCCATCCGGAAGTTGGTAATAACCATCGGCGAAGCTTAAACGCTCTAATATGACTTCGGCATTTATAAAGTCATACGAATAACCTGCAGGCAAGGCAGGGTTTATTTCACCTGTCATTTTTGGCGCATCTTCACCAATAAAATACATAATATCAGCGACATACTTGCCTTGCTGCATCATATAATTGGCGCGTTTGATGTAATTTAACCAGCTGCCCATATAATCAAACCAGGTATTGTTGCGGTTAAACTCAGAGCCAAACCAGGCATTTACGCCCGGAAAACGTTCGTCGTACGCTTGATGGATATAAACGTGTAAAAGGGTGTGGTTTACGCCTTCAACAAACGACCAATCACCGCGTTTTTTAAAATTCCACGGATGATTTTTAAAGCTGGTATCACGGCCTGACGTAAAAGATTCTGACATCACGGTTTTTTGGCCATAAATATGAGCCGCTGATGAGGCGGCTTTTAATTCTATTGCGCCTAAATCACCACTTGCCCAAAACTCGCCGCTGACAATATCAGCTTGTCCACCGTATTGTAAAAACTCAGCGGGGAAACCCCAATGACCATAATTTTCTAACCAAAGTTTTAAACCATTTTCATTGGCTCTTTCTCTAAGGCCTGCGGTATATTCATAGGCAACGTTGTCGGCGACTAAACGTCGTATGTCCCATAAAAAACGCTCACTGTGTTCCACGCTATTAACTACACGGCCGCTGTAAACCGGTAAATAGGGAATTGGATCGTAACCATAGCGCTGCTTAAATTTTTCAGCAAAACCGTCGGTCCAGTTTTGAGCACCTTTTTCGTAACTATCGACCACGGCATATTTTAATGCGGTGCGATCTTCAGCTGGCATGGAGGATAAAAATTTACCTATGTAGGCATCGAAGTGATATTGGGCAATTTTTTTACTTTGTTTATCAATTTCTGGCCCTTGAGCCGGTTTGCTTGATGGGCTATTTTTGGTGCCGGTAGGGCGCATAAAATAACGAACAATGGTCCAGTCACCTTTAGGAACTTGCCAATTCAGCTCACCGTTTTTGGAAAATTCAGTAATATCAACTACTTCAGAGCCTTGAACTAATAATTGTGGATGATCAATCGGCGTTGATAATGGCCATTGGTAAGTATCAAATTTTGGCATGGGATTGGGAAATACTTTTGCCAATTTCTTTTCTTGATAACGTTCAAGTTTGTAAGCTGTAGATAATGAGATTTCTTTAAAACCAATTGGCTCATCTTTGTTTTTTTTACGCCCCAGATGAAAACCATTAAAGGTTAAACGAAAGTGGCTAGACTCGATAGCAGGAAAAGTGACTACGATAGGCGCATCGTGATCTGGGCCTATGGCTGCCATATCCCGCGGACGTTGCATTTCAAATGTTCTTATCTCTTCAAATTGTCCGGCAGCGTTTTTAGCCGACAAAGTGACTTGAGTTCTAAAACTCTTGTGAGGGTAAAGCTCTAAGCTGCGGGCCTGAAACGTTTGACTTGGCTGAAAATCAACTTGTAACCGGCCACCTCTCGGCCCTTTGCCATTATGCTTTAAGACAGCATCAGGCAGGTGATAACTGGTTGATGTTTTATTATCAAATAAAGCAGTTAAATCCTGTTGAACTAACGCCTTTTGTGTAGCCGGGTTGCTTATTGTAATTTGGCTATTATTTGGCGTTAATCGATTTTTTTCATAAGTGGGCGTTTTAAACGCGACGATTTTCACATCCTGATAATATTCACCCGACATGCCTTTTGCGCCCGGCGCTGGCAAAGTCATTGAAAATTGTTGTGGGCCAGCAACCTGAAACTCCTGGTTGTCCAGATAACGCATTGATTTATCTAAGTCGACCCAAGGGCCACCCGACTGACTCCAACCGGGTGAATTAAATAAACCAATATCAATGTTGTAGCCTGCAGCCTTTTTGATGGCAAAACGTACGTGATCCCACCATGGGTCGGTTAAGGCTTTCACATCACCTTGTTCACCATTTAGGTGAACAATGCCGATTAACGCCGTATTAATGCCGGCTTTTTGCATTGCGGCTAAATCTTTTTCAATGCCAGTTTTAGAAATATGGTCGCTTATCCAATACCAATAAACCCAAGGTTTAACTTGCTCAGGCGGCGATTTAAAGTTTTGTTTAAGGATATCCGCCGGGGCTTGATAAAAAGCGTCATTGGCTTGTTGAACCGGTTTTGATTCAACCAATGTTTCTGTTGTTGGATCAGATTGTTGCACACCGGTATTGTTGCATGCACTAAGCAAACTTAAAGTGGTTACACTCAGGCTTATCCCTAACTTTTTTCTAAAAATAGTCGTCAGCGAGTTAGAATTGTTTTTCATTGATAGACCCATTAATTTTATTATGATTCAGGCTTAGCCTTTCAATCATGCCCCATTGTTATTAGCTGATGGTTTTATAAAGGTTGTTTTAAAGCTTTATGAAAAGGCCATATATAGTCAGCTTATGCATGGCCTTTTAATTTCCTTGAACCAGCTTTGAGTTTGAGAAAGCTTGATTCACTTAAATACCAGATATTATTTTTTAGCTTCAATTTGCCACTGACCGCCAGTGACCTCAAAGTTCAGATATTTATCATCCGCATTGATAAATTTAACGCCATCAATCGGTTTTGCTTTTGACCAGAAAGACTTATTTTTAGTCCAAACTTTTTGTTGATTTACCGTCACTTCATCAATCTCAAAATATTGTTTTGGAATACCAACAACAGCGGTTGTGCCTTTAGGCGAGCTTAATGAAATTTTAATGTCATCCGAGCTGCGGCTAATTTCAAAATCAATATCACCTTGCACACTTGGAACTAATTGTTTTATTTGTTTCATGTGGGCCATATTCGGCTTGATGTCAAAGGTTTTCCACGCCACCGAGGTAGGCGCAATCCCCGCAATATATTGACTTAGTACAGTCGCCGGTGCATTCCAGGCGTGGTTTTCAGTGCCGCCGCTAGGTAAATACTCAGCCAAAGTAGATAATGCTGGATTATTTACTTGCTTGGCGTAGCGGGTCTTCATTCGAGCTAAAGCATCGTCATAACGACCCGCTATTGCCATGGCGTTATAAACCATCCATTCAAAATGTGGGCTGGCAAAATGATTTGGTACTAAAACGTTATCAACAATTTGTTGGTACTGTTCTGGTTTGGCTAAACCAAATAAAATAGCAATAGCGTTGGCTCTGTCATCTTTTAGTTTGTTTGGTTTACTGCTATAGAAACCATCTTGCCAGTAGTATTTTTGATAAGCGGCTTTAATAGAGTCAATGCGCTGGTCATACATGGCAATATGAGTGTCATCACCCAGCGCTTTTGCCATTTTACGTGCAGATACTAAGGCACTGTAATAAAGCGCATTTTGAATTACATCGTAATCAATGGTGTCTTGCGGGCCCCAGTCGGTCCATTTCCATGCACCACTTCTAAACGTGGCTAAACCATTATCTTTAATGCCCCAAAGTTCTAGATACTTATGTACATACGGATATGCGTATTCAAGCGTTTCTAAATCGCCGGTGTTGTAGTAATAATGCCAAATCCCTTGCTCAATAAATTGCAGGCTTTGCGCTGGTAATTCGCGGAAACGGCCCGGACCTAAACCCGCGAAAATACCTGATTCAGAATCACTAAAAGCCATGGTCACTTTAATGGCTTTTTTCAATAAATCGCGACCGGGTTTATCCATTGAATAGAATAAATAACTGGCTTGGTCGGCAACATCACCAATCCATAAACCGCGCTCTCTATCCGGTGTGTCCATAAAATTATCACGGGCACAAATGTATAAAGTGTTCTCTGCCATTTGCCAAATGCGTGAGTACCAATCATCGTCAGACTCAAAATGACCGGGAGTTGCACCCACACCCGTCCAGCGATATTTTAAGCCATGCACTTTAACGCCTTTTGGAATGGTATATTCGATAATGCGAGCGTTCATCCAAGACAAAGATTCAAACTGCTGTCGACCTTGTTTGGTGGTGTAGTCGGTTTGAATGGTATTTAAACGCATATTAGATTTGATATGAATATTTAAGCCAGCGTCCGCTTCAATATCAAAATATGGGGTGATGTTTTTATTAAAATCTAACTTACATTTAATTTTTTTTCCGTCGCTGACAAAAGGGAAAGCTGAATCTGGGAAATTGCTACAATTGGCTAAACCA
Source organism: Catenovulum adriaticum (assembly GCF_026725475.1). NCBI lineage: Bacteria > Pseudomonadati > Pseudomonadota > Gammaproteobacteria > Alteromonadales > Alteromonadaceae > Catenovulum > Catenovulum adriaticum. Next base: position 404,952 of record NZ_CP109966.1, on the reverse strand, counting down.
TAATCATTTAAAATTGGAATTTCACTTGGATATAGTTCATAAAAAGGGGCTCGTGGTGGACGATGCATGCTTTTGGCCGGTTTCCATGCTGAGTCGTCATAACCTGGCATGTACCAAGCCTGATCACTCCAGTCATTCATGTCTTTTCGGGCATCATATTTAACACTCCATGCGGCAACCCGACGGTGTTTTTCTTTCTCCACAGGTTGGTATGCATTGTGTTCTTTAGCTTTCCAAGAGGCATCTGAAATTATAGTTTGTTCACCGACCTTAGCTTGAAAAATAAAACCAGCGATTCTAGCAGAGATATGCGTGCCTTTATCGCCATTGGCGCCGTAATACCAACCTAAAGCAGCAATGGTGTTTTTACCCGGTTTTAAATACTCGCTGATATCGACTTCGTCGTAATATTTATTAGACGCGATTGGGAAACTATCGACTCGAGGAGAAGCTTTAACAGGTGATGGCCCGCCAGTATAACTGCCTTCAAACACGACCATTTCACCATTGATCCACAACCAATATTTGGTATCGGCGCTGATATAGGCGGTGGCTGTATCGCTTAATTCTTCAACATTAACCTCTTTGCGCAGAGCCACCCAAGAGTTTGGTTTGCCAATTTTTTGCGGTGTCCAAATCCACTCCGCTTGCCAGTTTATTGCCATGACCTGAGTCGAAAATATTAAAAATAAACTACTGAAAATGAGACGATTAAAAACCTTAATATATTTCATTATTTTACCTAACTATTTATTAATATAGATTGATGAGATTAATTCAGTTGCTATTTAAACAAGGGGCAAACCTTATCGGTTAGAAAATAAATTAATCACTTTTAATCAGAAAAGGCCGTTAGTTTTAAAATTGATACCCATTAACCGTCATAATTTTCTTATCTTTAATTTTTGTCATCTCAAATTTAAGTTTAATTAATGTGTAAAAAACCTAGAATAGGCTCATCTTCCGTTGTAATACTTGAGGTGGATGTTAAAATAATTTAAATTTATGCTTATTTGGTTGTGGCTGAAAAAAGCTTAAAAGGAGCAAATTAATTCATACCCGCTCAAGTACCCGCTCAAGCCCTTTCTGACACAGGGCTGACTGACATTTTGTTTGTTTCATTACAAATAATAGTGGGTGAGATTTAACTCAGTAAGAGGCATTGCATTGACGTTAAAAAATAATTTAGTCAATAAAAATAACAAGGCAATTGAAAACACCTCTCAACAATTTATTCAGCTATTTGAAGCGGATCGCAAACGCATTTACGCTTATATATACGCTTATGTGATGGACAAAAGTGCGGCTGATGATATTTTTCAAGAAACCAGCATTATTTTGTGGCGAGAATTTGAGAAGTTTGAGCCCCATACCAGCTTTTCTAAATGGGCGAATGGTATTGTATTTAACCGAGTCAGGGTATATCGGCGCCAAAACAATAAGCTCTCTTATGGTTTGAGCGAATCATTAATGAATGAAATTGCAGACGCTGGTACTTTTGACAGCAGCTCAGAGCAGCGCTGGAATATATTAGAGTCATGCCGTGCTCAATTGTTAGCAGCCGATCAAATTTTATATGAAAACTTTTACCTTAAGAACTTAAAAGCCCAAGAAATAGCTGACAAAACGGGACGTTCTATATTCGCCATTCGTAAATCGGTGCATAAACTCAGAAAAAAACTGTTTGACTGTGTTGACCGCAAAAAGCATGAGGGTTTATTTTGAACCGTACAGACAAATATGAAGACATTCGGGCAATTGCTGATGCAGTTTGCAACGACACCGTCACTGCTGAACAAACAAAACAACTAGAAAAATTATTAAGCGGTAATCCACAAGCGCAAAAATTTTACCATGAGTATATTGAAATGCATGTTCAGATGCTTGCTGACTCAGTCCCCACGATGGAAGTGGTTCGCAGGCGCATGCAGGTAGATGAAGTGTTAATTCGCCCAGTTGGTCAACAAGAATACCCCGAGGTTAATCAAGTTTCACCCGTTTTGGATGGGGCGATAAAATTGCCGACAACGCATAAATCTCAGCTTAAAAAACCTGCTTACCTTCAATGGCTGGTTATTATTAGCGGTCTATTGAGCATAATGTTGGCGGTTATTGTATTTATATTTGGACTAGCTGATTCAGAGGATACTAACTTAGCTGAGATTATTGACGGCCGGTTGAGTATTGTCGGAGCCGGAAGTATTCACAATAATAAATTGACCTCCGGTGTTTATTACACCGAAAAAACCACCCAGTTAACACTAAAATCGGGTGAACAATTATCGTTAGCTGAGCAAACAGAAATTAAGTTTTATAATGATAAAGAAATCGAGTTAAGAACAGGTAAATTGTCTGTCGATGAGGCAGCTGGCAGTTACCTTGTTGTCTCTGGGCCTAATTTTAAAGTGCGATCAGAGGGATCAACTTTGACGGTGGACTTAACACATGAGTTACCTCAGATTACCACAGGGAAAAATACAGCTTTAATACCTGCACGTTGGCGCCCAAATCATTTTTGGTCATTTAATGGGCTGGGTGATCAAGCTCAAGATTTTGCGGGGAACTCCGCTGGTATACCCAGTAAAGGTGCTGTTAGAGTAAATGGTTTAGTGGGAAGTGGTGCTTTTCAGTTTGATAACACAAAAGATGCTCGAATTAACGTGGGTAGTGGGGGCGGTACTGCGCCTGCCACGGGTAGCTTTTCGGTGATTGATGGTGTGACAATAGAAGCGCTGATCGTACCTGAATATAATGGTGTGACTTTCCCTGGTCGTCAACACGGCGAAATAGATGAAATATTTAGAAAAGATCAGGATGATAAAGAGCATCGAATGTTACTGAGTTTTCAAAACGATAAAGGCAAAACTATGCTCAAACCTGAAGGTGATTTTGATGAGTCGTTAAGTTTTGGGCTTTATTTAGTGGGTCAAGGTTATCACGAATTAAAACTGCCCTTAGATGGCAAAGAAAATCGTCCCACTCTAGCTGAGCTTAAAGATGGCAAGGCGCATCATGTGGTGGCGACTTACGATGTGAAGTCGGGTTTGAAAGCTATTTATCTTGATGGTCAGATGCTCGCTTATTATCAATATCCGCCTGGCTCTAAAATGTTAAGTGGGGGATCAGGCATTGCCAATATTGGCAATTCGCCTAACGCGACAGGCCATGCCGGCGAAGCTTTCAAAGGCATTATTGATGAAGTTGCGTTTTACGATTTTGCTTTGCCTGAATATATGGTGAATCAACATTACCAATACTTTCAGCAGGGCAGGGATTATTATGGCTTTAAAAGTAATCGCGATACTTTACCAAAAGAAATTGAAATTCAACTGCCAGCGTATCAAACGATTGTGCTGGACCCGTTAACTGGCTTACCAGCGACAACTAAAGAAGATTAACTAACCTCAACTCGGTTTAATGATTATGTTTTACCCCGAGTTGAGGTTAATTGTGTTTCAGTCAGCGAAGCTGAGATTATGTCAGTTTCACTGTTTTTAAGGCTGTCGAGACATAAATTTATCTTGTATTAAGATTAAATGCTTTTAGCTTTTTGCTCGTACAGTAAATAAGGTATCTAAATCTCGTAATAAATAAAGTGCAAAACAAGCTGCCCACATAGGCCATGCTGCAAAAAACAACATATTGTCAAAAGGTTCTAAGTATCTTGGGAATGAAAATAAAGTTGAGGCACCATGTAATATAAAGATAAGGCCATAACTAATTCGTTTTTTAAACCCTGCCAAAAATGAAAATACTAAGATGGCTTGTACAATACCAATCACATAAGTTAACGATATGCTTAATCCGTCAATGGCATAGAAGGATTTAAATATGGCTATGTTGTGTGAAGGGTTAATAAATTTATCTATCATCCAGACAAACATCACGATAAATACCCCTAAACGCAGTGCAAACAAACTGATTTGAATCGACTTTACCTGTTGTTGACTAATTTGAGTTGAGTTATCCATTTTACGTCCTAACATAATTTTAATGATTGAGCTGCACACAGACCTGATGAAACAAAATATAATTTCATCCTAATACATTTGTTTAATTGAATTTTTTTGAAATTTACCCAGTCGCTATACGGTCACTTGTATATATCCGCTTTTAATTATCACTTTTCTTACATAAAAGCGCTTAAATAAAAACTCGAATAATGACAGGGTTGCAGATGCAAACACAGAAACACACATTTATCTTATCAATTTTGGCTTATACGATATCGTCGACCGTTCAAGCCCAACAAGTTGAAACCTCAAGTATTGAGGTTATTGAAGTTTTAGGCAGTCAAGGTGGCTCGCGGCTGAACCAAAAAAATGCGCTGGTTTCAGGGCCTTTCGGTGAAGGTGTGAGCGCGATAGAAATTCCAAGAGCTTTGACTAGCTTAAGCCAAGAGGCTATGGCCGCACTTAATATTAATGATTTGCATGATGTTTTAGCGGTAACGCCTAACAGTTATGCTGCTAGTGGGTTTGGTAATCCGAGTTTACCGAGTTTGCGTGGACAATTGGGCGATTTATTTCAAGATGGGATGCGCCGCCAAGCAGGTAATAATGGATTTGGTATTCCTTTATCATTTAATTCGGTTGAGCAATTAGATATTGTAAAAGGGCCTGCGCCTGTATTGCTAGGGACAACGCAGCGTAATGGCGGCTTTGTTAACATGGTTTCAAAACGCGCTCATTTAAAAAAATCCTTTGGTCAGCTTAAATTATCTGCAGCACGTTGGGACCAATACTCAGCTCAGCTGGATTATAGCTATGCTTTTGAGCCGGACAATAAAGCGTTTAGAGTGAGTTATGAACACCAAGATAAAGGCAGTTTTTACGATTACAGCCAATTTATCAGTGATAGTTTTTTTATGGCCTACGCCCAGCAATTTGATGCTGATACCAGTTGGGATATTAATTTTGAAGTTTATCAGGTGGACTATACTGATAATGCGGGCATTAACCGCCCAACCCAGGCATTAATTGATGATGGTTTGTATATTCAAGGGCAAGGTCAGCAACCTAATGGCAGTTTTGTTCCCGGCGCGGGCGCGGTTATTTCACCAACAGGCTTGATTAAAATACCGCGTAGTCAAGTGTATACCCACCCCAATGACAAAAACGATGCAAGCACTTATCTATTACATAGCCATTATAAAACGGTATTAAATAATGGACTTAGCTTTAGAAATTTAACTTATTATCAGTATTTAGAGCGTGAGGAAATTGCACAAAATAGTTTTGTTGAGATTATTGATGGGGCGCATACATTTGAAAATCGAAGTGAATTGGATCTGCATTGGAACTTAGCGCATATTTCAACTTTTGCATTGGATATACGATACAACAATGTACTTGGCTACAGCCAATTTACCACAGAAGCTGATAACCCGGTTGATTTAACCGGGCCTTTATCTAACCGTGAAATTCCGTTAACCGAGTCGCAAAAAGATCGTTTGATTGAATTGCGGCCCGGCGTTTTTGTTTCTCCGGGTGGGCAGTATGATCTTGATAATGATGGAGTAGGCGATTTTTCTTTGTCAGACACGACCGATTCAAAAAGCTTGCAAATTGGCTTAGTTTGGCAACACAAAGCGCAGTTAAGTGAATATTTGAATTTGGACTTGGGTTACCGAAGTGATTTTTATGATGTGCAAGCACAAGACCCCTTGGCGCCATCTGGGGTTGTTGCTGCAAAAGATGAGACTCAAGCATGGTTACAATCTTACCAAGCGAGTTTAAGTTATCAATTATCTCAAACATTTAATACCTACATGAGCTACAGCAATAACGATTCAACTTCAAATAGTATGGCGGGTGGTAATGTTCTCGGGGGCGATAATTTAATTAGTCGTCAAAACTTTGCAACTGAAAACAAATTATACGAACTTGGGTTTAAATATGCACCGTTCGAGTCTAATTGGTATTTTGATGCTGCCATTTTTGAGCAAACCCGTAGTTTAAGAAACCAAGATGGCAGTAATACCGGTATTAAAACACAAGGCGCTGAGACACAAGTTTGGCACACAGATGAAAGTTATTGGTTTAATCTGAGCTATAGTTATTTAGATGCTCGTTATAATGACTCCACCTCAGCACAAGAAACTCGCCAAATATCAGATGCATTTGATAATTCAAGGCCTGATATTATTCAAGGAACGGCTGGCGGTTCACCCGCATACACAGTTTTTGCTGCATCTAATGCTAAAGTTCAGGGCATACCTTCGCAAATGGTGAGTTTAAATGGCGCGGTGTGGATAACGCCTAAATGGCAATTGGGGACATCTTTAGTTTATACAAAGTCTTATCCGTTGGATTATCTCGGAACAGTCAATATTCGTGATCAACATAGTCTTAATTTAAATACCCGTTATCGGCTAAGTGATTTAGCAAATATTCGTTTAGATGTGATTAACGCAAGTGATCAAGAAAACTGGCAGCCTGTTTTTGAAGGGGGTTATTTTGGCGCAACCTTAGTGATGCCCAATGAGCCTATTCACGCCAAAGTGAGTTTTGAACAAAAATTTTAACACGCGCCTGTTTATTTGCGTTTGAACTCAATTAGCTTGAACTCAATTAATTAAAGAGCCTTATATGTTTAAAAAAATATTGTTAATTTTGATTATTTTCAGTGCGGTATTGGGTTTTTTCCATTATGACTTGCACACCTTATTAACCTTAGATGGTTTAAAGTCGTCGATGGCAGAATTTGATCAGCAAAAAGCCAAAACACCGTTTTTAGTTATTACCGCGTTTTTTGTCTTTTATGTCTTAATTACCGCGCTTTCATTACCCGGCGCTGCCATTTTAACGTTAGCGGCAGGTGCCTTATTTGGATTAGTTGAAGGCTTAATTATTGTTTCATTTGCCAGCAGTATTGGTGCGTTATTAGCCTTTTTAGTTGCGCGCTTTATTTTACGAAATACGGTAAAAAATAAATTCCCTGAAAAGCTCAAAGCGATTGATGAAGGGGTAAAAAGAGAAGGAGCTTTTTATTTATTTACGCTGCGTTTAGTGCCTGTATTTCCGTTTTTTTTAATTAACTTGTTAATGGGTTTAACCGCAATTCGCAGCTGGACATTTTATTGGGTCAGTCAGGTAGGTATGTTGGCCGGCACTGTGGTTTATGTTAACGCGGGCACTCAGCTTGCCGAGCTCGAAAGTTTGTCAGGCATTTTGTCGCCCACTTTAATATTGTCGTTTGTTTTATTGGGAATATTTCCGTGGTTGGCTAAAGGATTGATCGCGTTAATAAACCGCCAAAAAGTGTATTTAGGTTATCGTAAACCAAAAAGGTATGACCGAAACTTAATTGTGATTGGTGCGGGCGCGGGTGGTTTAGTCAGCAGCTATATTGGCGCAGCGGTTAAAGCAAAAGTCACCTTAGTTGAAGCGGGCGAAATGGGCGGCGATTGTTTAAATTACGGCTGCGTGCCAAGCAAAGCGATTATTAAGTCTGCTAAATTGGCCTATCAACAAAAACATGCCGACCAATATGGATTAACGCCAAGTAATGCACCATTCTCGTTTAAAAACGTGATGCAAAGAGTCCATCGCGTGATATCAGAGGTAGCACCTCATGATAGTGTAGAACGTTACACTAATTTAGGCGTGGACGTACAAAAGGGTTATGCCAATATTATTGATCCTTGGACGGTTGAAATTGCGCTAAACGATGGCTCAAAACAAACCTTAACCAGTAAAAATATTGTTATCGCCACGGGCGCTCGACCTTTTGTTCCGCCATTACCGGGTTTAGATGAGGTGGGCTATTTAACATCGGATACCTTATGGCAAGCTTATGCTGAACTTGACGAAGTGCCAAAACGCATCGTGGTGTTAGGCGGTGGCCCTATTGGCTGCGAATTAGCGCAAGCCTTTGCTCGATTAGGCAGTGAAGTGACTCAAGTTGAAATGGCTGATCGTATTATGCTGCGTGAAGATCCTGAAGTGTCTGAATTAGCTGAAAAAACACTGCAAAAATCAGGCGTTAATATTTTAACGGGTCATAAAGCAAAGGCTTGCCGTATTGAAAACGGTCAAAAAGTGATTCAGTTAGAAACCGAATCAGGTGAAAAAAATATTGAGTTTGATTCACTCATTTGTGCGGTAGGGCGTTCGGCTCGTTTAGAAGGTTTTGGCTTACAAGCGCTTGGCATAGAGACAGGACGAACCATTAAAACCAATGAATATTTGCAAACCAAATACCCTAATATTTTTGCAGTCGGTGATGTCGTTGGTCCTTATCAGTTTACCCATGTTGCAGGGCATCAGGCTTGGTACGCGGCGGTTAATGCTTTATTTGGTCGCTTTAAAAGATTTAAAGTAGATTACCGAGTGATTCCATGGACCACATTTATTGATCCTGAAGTGGCGCGGGTTGGCTTAAATGAAACGCAAGCCAAAGAAAAAGGCATTGCTTATGAAGTCACGCGTTTTGACCTTGCTGAGTTAGACAGGGCAATCGCCGAAAGCTCAACCACGGGCTTTATAAAAGTATTAACTCCGCCCGGTAAAGACACGATTTTAGGCGTGACTTTAGTCAGTGAATATGGCGGTGATATTTTAGCTGAATTTGTATTAGCGATGAAACACGGTTTAGGGCTAAATAAAGTATTGGGCACTATTCATGCTTACCCTACATGGGCTGAAGTAAATAAATACGCCGCAGGTGAATGGAAGCGCGCGAATGCGCCACAAACATTATTAAACTGGGTAGAAAAATATCACCGTTGGATGCGCAGCTAATGAAGATAAAATATCTGTTAAGTTTGTGCCTGATATTGAGTTTTTACTCAAAAGCACAGGCTGAAGACAATCAAGATTTGCATTTATTATGGGATCAAATTTTAGCTCAGCATGTTGTGAAAATAGCAGGTGGCCATGCAACACAATTTAATTATCAGGCTCTGGCACAGCAACCGGATCGATTGGATCGTTATTTAAATTCGCTATCGGCAGTCAGTCATAAACGTTTTAAGCAATGGCACAAAAATAAACAATTAGCTTTTTTGTTGAATGCTTATAATGCTTTTACCGTAAAATGGATTATTAAGCACTATCCGGTAGATTCTATTCGAGATACCGGCGGCTTTTTTTCGTCGCCTTGGTCTAAAACCTTTATTTCGTTATTAGGGCAAACGGTCAGTTTAGATACAATTGAGCACGAATGGATCCGCGGCAATGGGCAATTTAACGAGCCCAGAATTCATTTTGCGGTTAATTGCGCCAGTGTTGGTTGCCCCGCTCTACGTGAACAAGCTTACCGAGCTGTGCAATTAAATCAACAATTAGAAGCGCAAACGGTGCGCTTTATGTCAGACAGTTCACGTAACTATGCCAAAGGCAAAACCCTTTATTTTTCGTCGATATTTGACTGGTATGACAAGGATTTTGAACAAGGTTGGCAAGGGGTGAATAGCCTCTATCAGTTTGCGTTAAAATACAAAAATGAACTGGCTTTAAATCAAACTCAAATTAAACAAATAAAAGATGAATCTATATCGCTAGATTTTTTAAAATATGATTGGTCTTTAAATGATGTGAGCAAATGATGTTAGCGCGCAATAACAAAGGGTTGAATGCCCAACTTAATTTGCTTTTTTTTGTATTAACGCTGATTTTTTGTCAAGCAGCTCAGGCCACAGAAAAAGTTTATTTTTACGCTTGGGGCGGTAGCCCGCAAGTTAATCAATATTTGCAGTGGGCAAAACACACCTTACAAGCGCAAAAAAACATTGAGTTAATCCATGTTAAATTAACAGATACCAGTGATGCGGTTAGCCGGATATTGGCCGAAAAAGCCGCGGGAAATGACAAAAATGGCAGTGTCGACTTATTATGGGTTAATGGCGAAAATTTTGCGTCTATGCTTGAACATCAGTTATTAGCCGAGCCGTGGTTAGACGAATTAACACATTTTAAGTTAACCCGGCCAAAGCAAAATCCCGCAGTATTGAGAGATTTTGGAATGGATACCCAAAAGCGAGAAGCGCCTTGGGGTAAGGCTTCTTTGGTGTTTTATTATCACTCGGGTTTGGTCGCTAAGCCACCCAAAACCTTAGCTGAAATCATGCAATGGCTTAAACAATATCCGCATCGTTTTACTTATCCTAAACCACCTGATTTTTATGCAAACAGCTTTTTAAAATATGCCATTAGTGTGCTTAATCAAACGCAACCAGAAGCAATTCAACAAATGCTTTATCAACCCGTCAATAATAAAAGTTTTGATCAATTGAGTAAGCCGTTATGGCAATTTTTGGATAAATTGCATCCTCACTTATGGAGAAAAGGGCAGTACTTTCCATCAAGTGGTGCGCAAATGCAGCGCTTAATTGACGATCAAGAAATTTATTTATCTTTTACTTTTACCGCGGCTGAAATTCCTGCTGCGGTTAAGCAGTATAACTTGCCGCGTAAAGTGAGAACTTATGTAATGCAAGATGGCAGCTTAAGTAACATTCATTTTGTGGCTATTCCTTTTAATGCCCGACATAAACAAGCGGCTAAGCAAGTAGCCGATTTTTTATTATCGCCGCAAGCGCAGGCAAAAAAACAACAAATTGATATTTGGGGCGATCAAACGGTATTAGATATGGCGGCGCTTTCCAAACAGCAACAACGATTATTTGTGCAAAACCAAGCCCATCCGTCTGCTTTGCCTACAGATGCAAAGGTTAAGTTGTTAAGTGAACTGCATCCAAGTTGGGTTAGCCGTTTAAATCGTGAATGGTTAAAACGGTATGGGGTGCAATAATGTCGTTAGTTTATTATTTGTTATCGGCTTTAAGTCGACCCGTTTTGCTATTGCTTATTACTTTACCGGTAGGTGCTGGGCTATTTGGCGTTGTGTTGCCTGCCTTTAATTATTTTCCGGCGCTGGGGCGAGATGAATTTTCGTTGCAGGTATTTCAGCAATTATTCACAACCCCAGGCCTAGATAAAATGCTGAGTTTAAGCTTGTTTTGTGGCTTAGTATCAACATTAATTGCGTTTAAATTAAATATTTTAATTTTGGCAACTTTTTATCAAAGCCGGTGGTTAAAGCGCATTGAACACGTGCTTAGCCCTGTGCTGGCTGTGCCCCATGCGGCGGCTGCTATCGCGATTGCATTTTTGCTAACCCCCTCTGGCTGGTTTAATCGGTTAATATCCCCTTGGTTAACGGGCTCTGATGAAGTGACTAATAGCTTACTGCCAAATGATCCTTGGGGGATTTCTATTATTATTGGTTTAGTTTTTAAAGAGCTGCCATTTTTGCTGTTAATGAGTTTAAGTGTGTTAAAGCAAGCTAATTTAAAGCACAGATTAGCGCAAGAAACCACAGTTGCCGTGAGTTTAGGGTTAAAACCTGAAGCCGCTTTTATAAAAGTGTTATTACCTCAAATTTACCCTTTAATACGTTTACCTATTTTGGCTGTGTTGGCTTATGCCAGCGCGAGTGTTGAAATTCCGTATATTTTAGGACCCAACAATCCAGCAACTTTGGCTGTGGTGATTTTAAACTGGTTTAATCATTCAGATTTGAATTTACGATTTGTAGCCAGTGCCGCAGCCTTATTGCAAACTTTAGTCACTTTAACGGCTATTTTGCTCTGGCTAATAGCTGAGCGTTTGTTTTGTCGCTATAAATCGTTTTTATTAAGCATCAATTTAAATCGTTTAAGTCAGTTTTATCGCATTTTGGCGTTTAGTTTTGTGGCTTTGTTTGTCATTGTTGTGGCTGTTTCTTTGGGTGGTTTGTTGGTGTGGTCATTTGCTGGTTTCTGGCCTTATCCTGATGCTTGGCCACAAGAGTTAACCTATTTGCATTGGCAGAATGCATTGACTCAATTGCATGAACCTATTTTAAATAGTGTCAAAATGGCACTGGCAAGTAGCGGACTTGCACTTTTATTCAGTTTATTTACCCTAGAATCAGCAGCGAATAAACATAAATTAGCGGGCGGCCATTGGTTAGATATGCTTATTTATGTTCCTCTGTTGGTGCCCGGTGTGGCGTTTTTATTTGGTTTGTTATGGTTTCAACAAGCCTTTTTTAGTGAAGCTGTTTTTATTCCGGTTTTATTAAGCCACTTAATTTATGTTATTCCTTATGTGTATTTGTCTTTAGCGGTGAGCTATCAAAATTTTAACCCTGCATTGATTAAAGTGGCTGCCAGTTTAGGCGCCAAACCTTGCAAAATATTCTGGCGAATAAAACTGCCACAAATGTTTGCTGCTATTATGGTGGCTTTTGCACTGGGGTTGGCGATTAGTTTGAGCCAATATCTACCTACATTGTTATCGGGTGGAGGGCGCTACGCGACATTAACCACAGAGGCAGTCGCATTAGCAAATGGCGCGAGCAGACGAACAAGTGCTGTATATGCCATATTACAAATGATATTACCTTTACTGGGTTTTATACTGGCAGCTTGGCTACCTAAGCTTATTTTTAATCCAGAAAACGCGCATAAAAAAGTCAATATCAGCACTCGTAAACAAGGCCAGCAAACATGACAGGACTTAATTTAAAAGCCGTTAGTATTAAGCTCGGTGAGAGAGAACTACTTTCGATTAATGAACAGGTTGCAAGCGGTGAAGTGCTAACCATTATGGGCCCCTCTGGGGTAGGAAAGTCGACATTATTAAGCTATGTCGCTGGCATGTTACCTGAAAACTTTACCGCAAGTGGTGAAGTGTGGTTAAGCAATCAACGAATTGATCATAAACCTGCGTGGCAGCGAAAAACCGGATTGCTGTTTCAAGATGCTTTGTTGTTTAATCATTTAAATGTGGCCGACAATATTGCTTTTGCCATGCCGGAACAAGGACTTAGCCGAAGCGATAAAAAAGCCAAAATTGAACAAGCGTTAGCACAAATGTCATTGATTGATTTAGCCGATGCCCCCGTACAGCAATTATCTGGCGGGCAACAAGCAAGAGTGGCTTTACTAAGAGTACTTTTTAGTCAGCCCAATGCTATTTTATTAGACGAAGCTTTTAGTAAGTTGGACAGCCAATTGAGGCAGTCGATTAGAGAATTAGTCTTTTTTGAAATTCGCCAACGTAAATTACCTGCGCTGATGGTGACTCACGATATTGAGGATGCAAAAGTCGCAGGCGGCCCGGTAATAGAGGTAAACACTTTATGTTAGATTCAACCATAACGCCTTTGGTTAAAGGCGTATTAACGCCGCTGGTCATGCTATTAAATAAATGCAAAATCACCGCAGACCAATTAACCATAACCGGATTTATAGTGGGTTTGTTAGTCATTCCTTTATTGGCGATGCAACATTGGTACGCTGCATTAGGCGTGATTGTTTTTAATCGGATTTTAGATGGTTTAGATGGTCAATTGGCACGTTATCAAAAAAGCAGTAACAGCGCCGGTGGCTTTTTAGACATTAGTTTAGATTTTTTATTTTATGCGGCTGTACCTTTAGGGTTTGCTTTGGCCGATCCAGTCAACAATGCGTTGCCAGCTGTGGTTTTGTTAGTGAGCTTTATTGGCACGGGCAGTAGCTTTTTAGCTTTTGCGATCGCCGCTGAAAAATATCAAATAGAGCGACCTCAGTTTAAATACAAAAGTTTTTATTATTTACACGGATTAACCGAAGGCACAGAAACCATTTTAATCTTTATCGCTTTTTGTATTTGGCCTGAACACTTTGCTGTACTGGCTTACCTGTTTGCTCTTGCCTGTTTTATTACTGTGTTTACTCGTATTTACGGTGGCTATAAAACCCTTAAACAAGTCACAGAAAAGGCATAAATTTTGACAGATTCAAGTTGGCGATTAAGCGTATTTTTGTTGGTTTTTATGGTTATGGCTTGCTGGCAAACCCTAAAACCAGCTCGCGATGCCCCATTAAAGCGTTGGCAACATTGGCAGGGCAATTTTTTATTACTATTTTGCTCAGCGCTGTTAGCGCGTTGGATTTTACCCGCGGGTTTAGCGGGCGTTGCTATTATGGCTCAAAATGCAGAGTGGGGGCTATTTAATCAAATAGCCGTCTCATCAACACTTGTTTTGATAAGCAGTTTGCTGTTACTCGATATGGCGATTTATTGGCAGCACAGGCTAATGCACAAAGTTCCTTTGCTGTGGCGGTTGCACAAAGTGCATCATGCCGATAGCCAAGTTGATGTGACCACCGGACTAAGATTCCATCCGCTCGAAATCATGTTAAGTTTATTTTATAAAGCTATTTTTGTATTGGTTTTGGGTGTGCCTGTTTATGCGGTGCTAGTGTTTGAGATTGGCTTAAACGCGTTTTCAGTATTTAACCATGCAAATATTCGGTTGCCTAAAAAACTAGATAACGGGTTGAGTTATTTGTTCATTACCCAAAGGTTGCACCGGATTCACCATAGCCAGCGCGTTAGTGAAACTAACTCTAATTATGGCTTTAGTGTTTCGTGGTGGGATAAGCTTTTCGCTAGCTTTACCCCGACTGCGCAAAAGACAGATCAAGATATTAAGTTAGGGCTTAGCCAGTATCCTCAAGCAGAAAAAACATCCAGTTTAAAAAGCATGCTAATGATGCCATTAGATAAAAAATAATCCCAACTCGCAATATTTATAAAAAAGGATTATGTCTAACAAACTTAATAGTAGGCTTTATTGTTACAGACTATCTGTTACTAATAATCAAACTCCGTAAATATCTCATCAAATAAATAGGATTATTTTTATTTAAAGGTGTCGATGGTAATCGTTTACTCTGATGTGTGCTCGGTTGCGATGGGGTAGTGGTAATTAATTGTATTTTTATAATTTTAAAACCTTTTTTTGGTGATTTTTAGCCTTTAAAGCAGATTTAATCCATCTTTACTTTCGTTTGTGTCTTAATTGTTATAAAAAATATTAAAAAAACACTTGGTAAACGTTTAACTAACGTGTATATTTTAACAATACGGTGACAAGCTTAAATTTTAGGCTGTTTTTGAGCTTGCAAATACACACTTAACATACGGTTGGGGATACATAATGAAAAATTCAATCAAATTAAGCTTATTAGCTTTGGCTGTTTCACAAGTGCTTAATGTACAAATGGCACAGGCAGCTGAAGATGCACAAGAAAATACAGCAGAAGATCAAGACATTGAAGTTATCGCAGTTAAAGGTTTTGGTGGTGCGTTAGGTAAAGCTTTACGTGAAAAACGTTTTGCTTCATCTACAGTTGAAATTATTTCATCGGACGATTTAGGTACATTACCAGATGTTAGTATTACTGATTCTTTAGTGCGTTTACCTGGTATTGCTGCTTCTCGTGACCGTGGTAACGCTAGTCGAATCTCAATTCGTGGTATGGGTCCAAGATTAAATGTGGCGACTATGAATAACCGAGAAATTGTCTCGGCTGAACCAAGCCGTGATGTACGCTTTGAGCAATTTCCGGCAGAGCTAATTGACGGGGTTGAAGTATATAAAAGCCCATTAGCAACTAAGGCTGAAGGTGGTATTTCGGGTTTAGTTAATATGAACTTTGTTAGCCCTCTATCAAAAGATAAACGGTTAATCAATTTTGGTGCAAGCTATATGTACAATACATTAGCTGATGATTTACCGGATGCTGATGGCGGCGGATATAAAGCTAATTTTAGTGTTGTTGATCAAGTTTCAGAAAAATTTGGTTATGCATTTGGTTTAACCTATCAAGATCAACCTTCGATAGAGAAAGGTGTTCAATCATGGGATTACAATAATGGCGTAAACCGTGGTGACATGAATGAAAATGGTAAAGTTGAAGATGCACCTTGGGGTGTAATGGCCAAAAGTAAACGGGGGCAAAATGAGCGTACCGGTGGTTTACTGATTTTAGAATTTCAACCAACTGAGTCGTTAAATATTAAAGGGGATCTTTTTTATTCACAATTTGATATCAAAGAATTAGATGACCAGCAAGGCCCAAATGATCTAGGTAATTGGGCTGATGAGGAAAGTGGTCCTACTGGATTTGGTTATGATGCATATCATAATGCTGATTTAAACCCTGTGATTGAAGACAGTGGTGATGGTTCAGAGCAAGTTATTGCCGGTGTACAGGAATTAGGTGGTGCTCAGTTATCTATTCCGAAGTGGTTTCAGAAAAATGAAATGCTAAGTGCTGGAATTAATGTGGAGCATATTGGAGAAATCTGGACAACAAAATTCGATATTGGGATGTCAGAAGCCAGTATTGAATCTGTATGGGTAAATATCGAACCTTTATATGTTGGTGGTGATTATTTAGTTGGCTTTAATGCTTCTGGTGATAAAGCTCAGCCTTTAATGGTTGGTGGAGTTAATGACCCGGCCAACTATGCGTTTAGTGCGCAGCAGGAAGTTTGGTATGAAACTTCACCAGATGTTTGGGAGCCAACAATTGAAACCACTTATGCAACCATGACAGGTGACAGTCAAAGAGAATTAACTGATGAAATGGGCAATATCAATTTAGATTTTGAACGTGATTTAGACTTTGGTGTGCTAAGTAAGTTTGCATTTGGTGCACGTGTTACAGACAGAACTAAAGAGAATGTTCAATTAGCAAATTGGACAAAAACAGCTAATGTTGATCATGGTTTAACCGATTTTGGTGAAGCATATTCAATTGGCTCTGATTACGCGTTTGACCCATCTGTATTTGGTAATGATCCAGCTTGGCAGGCATTAGTTGATAAATATCAAATTACGTCAGACGATCTTGAACCTCATTTATATACTTTTAAAAACTGGGATAAAGTTGCAAGTGCAGCTTTTGATGGACGAACAGCTCCTGAAGATACTGCGGTTGATAATATTTCGTCATGGAAATTAAAAGAAAAAAATACTGCTTTATATGTTCAAGTTGAAATGGTTGGTGATTTAGCGGGTATCCCTTACTCAGGTAATTTTGGCGTGCGCTATGCTAAAACAGAAGTTGAATCATCAGGCCATGAAATGGTGAGTAATGGTTGGGTTCAGGCAGATGATGGTACATGGTATGAAGAAATCGTTGTTTCGCCAACTACAGTTGAGCATGAATACGATGAATTTTTACCGTCACTAAATATGATTTTTAATATTACCGATGACTCTCAAATTCGTTTCGGCGCTGCTCGAACTTTATCTCGTCCGCCGTTATTAGAAATGAGAACTGGCTTTAGCTTTAGTAATCAAACTAACCCGCCAACAGCAAGTGGTGGTAATCCAAGATTAAATCCGTATATCGCAAACCAAATTGATTTAGGTTACGAATATTACTGGGGCGATAATTCTACTGCATCAATTAACTATTTCTTTAAAGATTTACAGTCACATATTGGTTTAACCGAAGGTACATTAAGTTTTGACGGCCAAGACTATGCTTTTACCGGTACGATGAATGGTGAAGGTGGTGTAATTCAAGGTATTGAGGTTTTATACCAACAGTCGTTTGATATGTTACCAGAACCATTTGATGGTTTAGGGATATTTGCTAACTACTCATATACAGATAGTGATGTTAAAGAGTTCAAACCAGAAAGCAATCCATACAATTTAGGTGGCTTGTCTAAACATATTGGTAGTGCAACACTTTGGTATGACAAAAACGGGTTTGATGCACGTTTCTCTGTCAACTATCGTAGTGAATATACAGGTGTAAATAGCTGGGATCCTCAGCTAGTTAACTTAAATTCATCTGAAACAACAGCTGATGCAAGTATTGGTTATTTTGTCACCGAGAATTTAAAACTGACTTTACAAGCTCAAAACTTAACTAATGAGTCATCAGAAAACTATTGGGATAATGACTATTCAAAACCAGCTTATAGTGTTGAATGGGGTCGCCGTTATTTAGTTGGCTTCCAATATTCAATGTAATTTAACTGAGTTTCAACTAAAGGGGGATATACCCCCCTTATTTTTAATCTTTCTAGCGCACTCAATTGATTTAATTGATTAACCTGTTTTTAGTTTAATTAATATTATTGAGGTTTTTAACACAATCCAATTGCCATTTGGCAATGTTGTAATGAGGATATAGATTGTGAATAAACTTATTTATAATGGCTTAGCACTTGCAGTTGCAGCAAGTTTAACTGGTTGTATTAACTCAACGCCTTCTACTAATACCAGTGATACGACTCAAGTTCAGCAAATACAAAACCAAGCTGTCAAAATTAACTTTAATCAAAATTGGCAATTTGCTAAAAGCGAACAAAATTTAGCGAATGACAAGCTAACAGCCCTTAACTGGCAAACTGTGGGTTTACCGCATACGCCAAAAATTGAACCGCTATTGGTTAATGATCAATTTCAGGGTTATGTCTGGTATCAAAAGAATATTGAATTTAAGCCAGAGTGGCAAAATAAAAAGGTATTAATCCGTTTTGAAGCGGCTATGAATATTGCGGATATTTATTTAAACGGTGAAAAAATTGGCCATCACAAAGGCGGTTATTTACCTTTTACGCTAGATTTAACCGATAAATTACAAGCAGGTTCAGATAATACCTTATTAGTAAAGTTGGATAATACCGACAGTGATATTACGGGTCCTAAACCTTTAGATATTTTAGATTTTAATACTTACGGTGGTTTATACCGTGACGTTAATTTATTGATTAAAAACCCGCTCCACATTACCGATGAAATGCTGTCAGCTACTCAAGCCGGTGGTGGTATTTTTGTGACTTTCCCGCAAGTTGCTAAAGCGCAATCAAAAGTAAATGTACAAACTGAAATTGCCAATGATAGCCAGCAAGCGGCTAGTTTTGATTTAGTTCAGCGATTAGTTTATCAAGGTGAAGTGGTTGCTGAAGTTAAACAAAATAAACAGTTAGCTGCTGGTCAAAAAGCGCATATTAATCAGCAAGTTTTAGTTAAAAATGCACAGCTTTGGTCGCCTAATTCCCCTAATTTATATCAGTTAGAAACTCAAATTTGGCAGGATGATAAGTTAGTTGAAAGCAAACAAACTCAAATTGGTATTCGTGAATTTAAATTTAACGATAAACATGAACTGTTAATTAATGGCGAAAAAACCTTTTTGCGTGGAGTAAACCGTCATCAGGAATATCCGCATGTAGGTTATGCAACTTCACCAGAAGCAGATTACCGTGATGCAGTGAAAATAAAATCAGCCGGTTTTGACTATGTGCGTTTATCTCACTACCCGCACTCACCTGCATTTATGCAAGCTGCTGATGAATTAGGTTTGGTATTAATTGATGCGATTTTAGGTTGGCAGTACGTTAATGAAACACCTGAATTTGAAGCTCAGGTAGTACAAACTTGTCGCGATATGATCCGTCGTGATCGCAATCATGCCAGTGTATTAGCATGGGAATGCTCATTAAACGAATCTTGGATGAAAGATGAGTTAATTGCCAAGTTTAATCAGGCGGTGGATGATGAATATCCAAACTCTTATTCTGCGGGCTGGCAGTTAGGCTACGATATTTATCTGCAAGCGCGTCAGCACAGAATGAAACATTACGAAACCCCTACCTATCCTTACAATGTATCTGAATACGGTGACTGGGAATACTATGCGCAAAATGCCGGTTTAAATCAGGATAGCTGGGCAGATCTAAAAGAAAGCGAACGTACCAGCCGACAGTTATTAAGTGCCGGCGAAAAACCATTATTGCAACAAGCCACTAACTTGCAAGAAGCACATAACGATAACTTGCAAGTGCCAGCTTTTGCCGATGGTTATTGGGTGATGTTTGATTATAACCGTGGTTACGCTGACGATTTAGAAGCCTCGGGTATTATGAGCATTTATCGGTTGCCAAAATATAGTTATTACTTTTATCAAAGCCAGCGTGATGCTGATATTCAGTCTGATGCTTATCAGTCTGGTCCTATGGTACATATCGCCAGTGAGTGGACAGAAAACTCATCGACTAACGTGCGAGTATTCAGTAACGCAGAAGAAGTTGAACTTTGGTTAAATGATAAATTAATTGCTAAACAACAGCCAAATAGCGATAAATTATCGACTCATTTACCACATCCGCCGTTTGAATTTAAGCTAGCGGAATTTAAACCGGGCAGCTTAACTGCAAAAGCCTTTATTGATGGTAAACAGGTTGCAACACATCAGGTGACTACACCGGGTAAAGTTGCAAGTGTTGAGTTGAGTTTAGATACCAGCACAGTTGCTGCGGCGGCTAATGATGTTGTATTTGTATACGCTAAGTTGTTGGATCATAAAGGTAATTTGGTTCCGGCTAATGGCGTTGAAATTGAATTTAGCACTCAAGGTGATATTGAGCTGATTAATCCGCAAACTCCGTTTACCGAGCAGGGCATTGCCACTGCGGTGATTAAAACGGGCAGCGATTTTAAACAAGCTAAAATTACCGCAACCAGTAAACAGTTTAATGTATCAACGGCTGATAACTTGTTTTAAGTAAATTATTGTTGAGAACTTGAATAAAAAAGCTGAATTTAGGTAATTGGATTCAGCTTTTTTTATCGTGACTTTATTGTAACAACCAGAGGTTACAACATGAAATTAAAAACTTTTTCTAAATTAAAGCTTTCTTTTGCTTGCGCGGCAGCGCTTGTATTTAATGCGCCTGTAGCGGCGTCAAATAGTCCAACTTATGTTGAAAACGGCGTTTTAAAATGGACAAACGGCGATGAAGTTGCCTTGTTTGGGGTAAATTATAATGTGCCTTTTGCACATGGTTATCGGGCGATTAAACGCGCAGGAATAGACCATAAAAAAGCGATTGATATGGATGTCGACCATATTGCCCGCTTGGGGTTAACGGCTTATCGAATCCATATATGGGACAGACAAATTAGTGATCATCAGGGTAATTTATTAACCTTAAAAGACGGTAACGATCATCTGGATTTATTTGATTATGCGGTTAAAAAATTTGCTGAAAAAAATATAAAAGTGGTTATTACCACAATTTCGTGGTGGGGTAGTGGCTGGCCTGAACCCGATCCAACCGAGCCGGGTTTTTCAAGCCTATATGAAAAGTATCAAATGAATCAAAACCCAGAGGCAATCAAAGCACAGCAAAAATACCTGACTCAATTTTTAAATCATGTCAATCCGTATACAGGCAAAACATACCAGCAAGACGAAAATATTATTGCGTTTGAATTATTTAACGAGCCAAAACATACAGCTACACCGCAAAAAAGTGCGGCGTATATTGAAAAACTAATTAAAACAGCAAAAGATGCAGGTGTGACAAAACCTTTGTTTTATAACACCAGTGAACAAGGTTATGATCCTGACTTTGCCAAAGCGTTATGTGAAACCAGCATTGATGGTGTTGCTTTTCAGTGGTATCCAACTGGATTAGTTAAAAACAGCCGTTTTAACTCCAATGTGCTGCCGATTGTTACCCGTTATACTAACCCATTTGCTGATATTAAAGCCTGTGACAATAAAGCCAAAATGGTATATGAGTTTGATGCGGCGGATATTGACAATGCTTACACCTATCCTGTTATGGCACGAAGTTTTCGCGAAGCGGGATTTCAGTGGGCGACACAATTTGCTTATGATCCGAGTGTAATTGCGCATACCAACTCTGAGTATAATACCCATTATCTCAACCTGCTTTACACACCTAAAAAAGCGATTAGCTTAATGATTGCAGCCCAAGTATTTACTCGTCAGCAAAGATTAGCAAATGCAGGAAGCTACCCTCAAAATAACCAGTTTGGTGAATTTAATATTGATCCGGTTAATAATTTAAGTGAACTTAACAGCGACACACATTTTTATTATTCTAACTCGACTCAAAGCCAGCCGGTTAATCCGAAAAAACTGCAACATATTGCCGGTACAAGTAACTCTAAAGCGGTTCAATACAGCGGTAGCGGCGCTTATTTTTTAGATAAACTTGATAGTGGTGTTTGGCAGCTTGAAGTGTATCCAGATATGCAGTTGATAGAAGATCCTTACCAAAACTCAAGTGAACATCGTGAAGTTCGTCGTTTGTTTCAAACCGAACAAAATATGAAACTAGAGCTAACTGGATTAGGTAATTCATTTTATATCAAAGGGCTGAATGAAAATAATAATTTTCAGACACAAGCAAAGTCGGCTGAATTTAAGATTAAACCCGGTATTTATCTGTTAAGTAAAAAGCAGTCCGTTGACTCAAATATTACGGCAAAAATTGATACTTACTTTAATTTACCAGAGTTAAGTATAAAACAGCTTAACAATACTCCACATCATCATCCAATTACGGTATTTCATCAGCCACAGCGTGAGATTAATCAAGCGGATAAAAAAGTATTCAAAGTTCAGGTAAGTAGCGAGCAAACCATTGAATCAGTTGAACTTTGGGTTAAATACAAAGGTCACAGAGACTTTACCGCGCTACCTATGCAACAAGCCGATGATCATTGGTATCAGTTAAACTTGCCAAATACTCAAGACTGGAATAAAGCTGGCCAATTAGAATATATGTTTGTGGTAAAACAAGCTAATCAAACCACGACTTTACCGGGTCATATTAAAGGTAAACCGTCTGATTGGAATTTTGTTGCAAAGCAGAATACCAATAACTTCCCATTATATTATAAAACCAATTTAAAACTTAAAGATGCACCTGTTACTTTATTTGATGCTAATCAGGTACAAAATGCGTTTGTATATCCGGCGCAAGCTAAAGCACAGTGGCAATACGTGAGTGGTCAAATGGGTAATGGCTTAGCGATTCAATTATCGATTGACGGTTTAGATAAAACCCATAACCCGCTATTGAGAGCGACCTTAGCGGAAGATAATGCAATGCAGCATAGACAGTTAACTGGTTATAATACTTTGGTTTTAAAAGCGAAATCGGCAAGTGTGGCTGAGCATCTTCAATTTGCATTATTAAATAAACATGGGTTGGCTTACGGTGCAAGCGTGAAAATAGGTACAGATTGGCAATATGTGTTAATTCCGCTGAATAAACTAAAACCTGTCGATACAATTTTACCTCAAGCTTACCCTATGTTTATGCCGTCGGTTTACCCTGCTAATAAGGTTAAATCTCAGACTTTTAGTACAGATGACTTAACTGATATGCAGGGGTTCCAGCTTTCGTTTGATGCAAGTAAAAATTCTAACTTAAGTAACTGGCATGCAGTTGAAATTGAATCAGTGAGTTTGATTAAACGCTAGTTTTTTTATTGCGTAGTTTTAAAGTCGAAAAATCGAACGTTAGAGTCTCGAAAATTAATTATTTTCCTTTGTGTAGGAGATGGCAAAAAAGGCTTACAATGGATGTTTAGATTATTTATAAACATTGATTTAAGCCTAAATCAAGTTGCAGATATATTGTCAAATATGATTAAAATGAACAGAATAGTTAGTATTAATTAGGGGGTATGTAAATATATACTGAAGGCTTTTATATGCTTTGCTACTTGTATTTTTTTTCTGGGATATTAATTGACTCAACCTTGTGACTATAACGATGAATCTAACTTTTCTAAAGTTATTGATAAAAAACAAAAATATGCCTTAGGTCTAGGTTTTTTTGCAATATTTTTTGCGAATCAAGGCATTGGCATTTTGGCTATCCCTTTTTATCAAATGACACTTGCGGTTGATCCGTTTCTATTGAGTTTAGCCATGACAATTCCGGTGTTACTGGCAAGTTTTATTGGTCCGTGGGTAGGACATTTCTCTGACCAATTTTATAGCCGATTTGGCCGTAGAAAACCTTTTATCCTAGTGTCATCTTGCTTGTCACCAGTATACTTTGGCATGATTTGGATGGTGCCAGAATCTTGGTCTGAAACGGCACAGTTAGCTTATTTTTTTACTTTCTCATGTTTGTTTCATTTCAGCGTTACCTTCTTGGTGGTTCCCACAACATGTTTATCATATGAAATCACCTCAGTTCCCAAACAAAGAACGCAAATAATGGAAATTACTACATACTTCGTAAGGTTAGCGTCATTAGTTTATCATTGGGTGTTTCCGTTAACTCAGTTGACTATCTTTAGCAGTGTTTTTGTAGGTGTGCGTTTTGTAGGTTGGGGAATGGGTTTATTTTTCATTGGGTTTTTAGGCATGTTGCCTGCTTTGTTTGTGAAAGAAAAAAATGCAAATAATGATAAAGTTAAACCTGATCGATACTTGTTAAATAAACCAAACTTTAAAAAAAGCATTCTAGAGGTACTAAGTTACAAGCCGATACTGATTTTATTTTGTATTTGTATTACGCAGGTATGTGGTGCTGCGTTTGCAGCAAGCTTTGATTATTATTTGATTGTTTATTATTTATATGATGGTGACTTAACTCAAGGTTCTATTCTAAAAGGCGGTTTGTCTAGTGTTCATGCTATTTTTGGTATTTTTAGTGCTGCGGTAATTTCTTATGCTGCGCAAAAATTTGGAAAAAAAGATGTATTACAGTGGGTATTTGTTATAACCATTTTCGGTGGTTTTGCTAAGTGGTTTATTTTTAATCCAAATTATCCTTGGTTGGTTTTACTAGATGCGATTTTATGTGCACCAATATGGAGTGCAATGACTATTATTATACCTGCTATGTTAGCTGACTTAGTAGACATCGATCGATATAAAACTGGATCTAAGCGAGAAGGTGTTTTTGTGGCTTTGTATAATTGGGTTAATAATTTTAGTAGCGCTGGAGCTATTATATTGGCTGGAGTGAGCCTAAATATTATTGGGTTTAATGCGGATTTAGCTGCTCAACAAAATGAGATCAGCATATTATTAATGCGACTTATTCTTGTTTTTGGCACCGTTATTTTTGCGTTGATTGGACTGTTATTATTACGTTTTTTGAAAATACCGCGTTAAACGTTTACCAATTGGCTATTTTTGGATAACATTTGTGATATAGCGATACATAATAATACTAGATGGTTGCTATTATCAGTCGGTTTTGATTCCTAGTTCAAGTATTTGCAGAGGTTTTTATGGTTACAATCAAGGATGTTGCAAAAGTTGCCGGTGTTTCAACCGCTACAGTTTCCCGTGTTGTGCATAACGGTGGGCACGTTGGTGATGCATGTCGCTCACGGGTTAAAAAAGTTATTGAGGAATTGGGGTATCGTCCAAATATGAATGCACAAGCGTTAGTAAAAAGAAGCACGAACACACTGGGGGTCGTCACTCCCAAATTGTCTATGTCATTTTTTGGTACTTTGGCGTGTGGTGTGGAAAAGGCAGCAAAAGATCAAAGCTATAAATTGATAATGAGTAACTCGTTATATGAAACCCAGTCCGAATTGGATGCAATCAACTCGTTACGAGATCACCATTGTGATGCAATTATTCTTCATAGCGAATATTCAGATGAAAAAACCTTGATTGATTTAGCGGAAAAAATACCAGGCTTGGTTTTGATTAATCGTTATATTCCTAAAATTGCAAACCGTTGTGTCTGGCTAGATAATGAGTCAGCAGCCAAGCAAGCGACTCAGTATTTGGTAGACAAAGGCCATAAAGACTTTGCTGTCGTTACCAGTATATATCAAAATAACGATCCCGAAATTCGGTTAAGGGGTATTCAAGACACGTTGGCGGCAAATGAATTGCAGTTACATAAAAACGCTGTTAGGGAAGCTACTGCCAATTTAGAGGGAGGGGAGCAAGCTGCAAAAGAACTATTAGCAACAGGTGTCAAGTTTACTGCCTTGATTGCTTATAATGATTTAATGGCAATCGGTGCTATACATACTTTATTCGATGCAGGAATTCGAGTGCCAGAAGATGTATCTGTAATTGGCTTTGATAATTTGTCTATTGCTAAAGCTTGTCGCCCAAAATTGACAACTATGCATTACCCTATAGAAGAAATGGCTCATTATGCAGCTGAGCTTGCGATTAAATTAAGTGATACAAGCAAAGCAGTCTCAAATCGTACCCATCTATTTTTATCTGATATTGTTGAGCGTGATTCAGTTTCTATCATTCAATGATTTCTTTCGCTCTCAGAAATCTGGAATAAAAATCCACTAGTCTTGTTAAAGTTAGATGAATTAGGTAAAACCATATTTAATCAATTATCCAGCTAAAATCCGAACTCTGTTGAGGTGATTTTTTATTAAATATGAGAGATTAAGTAAAAAATTAAGTACAGAAGATAGGGGGTAAAATTTACCCCCAACATTACTTTGTTTATTTCACTTTGTTCACTGTGTAATAAACAATTGGCACACTTGGACTGCGTCCTTTTTTATCTTTTAGCCCATTGATTTGAAATTTAACGACTTTACGTTCATTTAAGTTGGTTTCAAATACTAGGCTTTTACGATCGTCTGACACTTTAAGTGATTTTACCGGCAACCTTTTTTCATCTTGCTTAGGTGAGCCATATCGGCTGGTGTATTCGTATCCCCATTCGATAATATCTAAGGTCAAATTATCAGCAGATGACTGAGTAATGGCTTCTGTAAAAGTGACTTTAAATCCACTTTTAATCATTTTAACATTGAGTATTTCAAATGGGTTTGTACCATCCCACACGACTTTTTGTAAGCCAAAAGGTTTACCGCCTTTTGAATACCAACCTCTTGCTGTTTGACCAACCCAAAGTTGACCTTTATTATCAAACTCTGTTCGGATATTGCCACTTTGAAAACCATCGATAAAGTTGATAACGGCGCCTTGGTAAACATCATTTACTTCATCCAAGATCACGCGAAACACATTTGATTGCGTTTGATCACCAATAAAAATTTGTCCTTCAAATGGTCCGAATTGGCCTTTTGTTATATTCCATTCCGGGTTACCAGGTGAGTTCGCAACTTCTAAGTGTGGAAACCAAACGACCGGGTATTCACGCATTTCATCAAATAATTTGAAATTCTTTTTCTCTTTTAAAATTTTCTCAACCGTCCAGTCAGGGTGATCTCGCAAGCTAACTGGGTGTCCATAAAAAGCGTCTTTTTTCAGCAAATGTAGTTTAGATGTTTCAACCCAGTCACCCTGATTATCTGTAAAAAATAATTCGTTGTCTGGACTAATTCCTATTCCGGCTGGTGATCGCAAACCATAAGCATAAGGCACAAATTTACCTTTGTTATTAACTTGGTATGCCCAACCACGATAACCGCCAGCTGTGTCCATTGCGCCAATACTTAATGAATCAGGGACGCCATGACCAAGGTTTAAAGTGCCATAGTAGTTACCGGCTTTATCTTTCACTGGGGCAAAATTAAACTCATGATAATTATCGTGAAAATCCCACTGACTGGCCATGTTAATATAACGATCGGTAATCCCATCGCCATTATCATCAATTAGACGGGTCAATTCGGGTTTATGCCCAACGACTAAGCTGCCATCGTCATCACATAGCAGGCCTGTTGGTTCATGTAGGCCTTCTGCTACTTTTAACCATTGTTCATTTTTGTAACGCCAAACATCCCCAAAGCGCGTTGCAACAAAAAGCGTTCCTTGTTGATTTGAATCCATTCCAGTGACATGAAAACGCACATCGTTGGGTGTTTTAATGGTTTCAATACGATAGCCATCCGGTATATAAGTGGTTTTGGCGGCCTGTGAGGGCATTACCCATGTAATCCCTAACAAAGCTAATCCAGTCGCTAGTTTAGTTACTCGAATGCTCATGATTAATTTGCCTTTTTGCTAATTTTTATCTGCCATTGCTGGCTGTTTTTATCTAATATTAACGCTTGATTGTTCATACTGCCGCCTTGGACATTTACGTTAAAGTTATCGCCTTTAGGTAATTGCCACTTAGTCAGTCTGTTTAAATCTCCAGATATCACTTGGTAGTTCAATGTTAAGCTATTACCGTTTTCGCCAGTTGCGCGCATCTTGAGCTTTGTATTATCGTGCCAAAAAATAAATTCAGGCGCTTTTTCATTTACATGATATTGTTCAAAACGGCATCTAGTTTCGGCAATGGGAGAAATGACTTGAGGATTTTTAAATACCCAGTCTCCCAAAATAACAGAACCGTCTCGTGCGCGACCTTCAACATTGGGCCCCACGTTTATAAAGTCGCCAGTCCACATACCTACAATAGAGCAAGTTCGTGTATTAAAGGCATAATTAACTTGTTTCGGTAGACCAACCGAGATCGAAAATGTAGGTAAATCAACCACTTTTTTACGAACTAATCGAGCATGCTGGTCGGCTTT
The DNA here is from genome assembly GCF_026725475.1 of Catenovulum adriaticum. NCBI lineage: Bacteria > Pseudomonadati > Pseudomonadota > Gammaproteobacteria > Alteromonadales > Alteromonadaceae > Catenovulum > Catenovulum adriaticum. Next base: position 376,893 of record NZ_CP109966.1, on the reverse strand, counting down.
TAGCGGTATAGTCGCGTTACTTAAAAACTGCTTACCCGATACTGAAATACCATATAGCTTCTGGGTCATACTTTCATTGGTTACAAAAAAATTCACTTTTTTATTCAGGTTTTTAGCTTGACCAATGCGATAGTATCTCAATAAAAACTTTTGTTTACCGGGTTTTAGCGTCCAGACTCTTTTTTGCCAGTGGTCCATATCCATGGGCACTTTTTCGCCGTCGATAAATAACTCAGTTCTATGTTTGTAGTTAGTGGTGGCATGCAAACGAGAAACATCTGTCGGTGTATATAAAGTACCTTCAAATTCAAGCACAAAATTTTGAATTTCAGGCAAAGCAAAATCAATTAAATTATTTGGCACTGGCCCTGATTTTGCTGGTTTAGCATTAACCGGTAAATGATAGTCAGACTGTTTTTCTTCAGTGGTAACGGGATAGATGCGGTATTGTAAGTTAGCCAAACCTTGTCGGTTTGAGAGTACGTAAGCCACAACTTGTTTGAGTTGTTGGGGTTGATAAATAGCACCAAAACCAGGCATACCTTGATCAATAAAACCATTAAATACGTTGTGATAAATTTCGGCCGGTTTATCACCATGTATCCATTCTTCATCTTTTAAATTAAAACCCGTACCGCCGCTTAGATCTTTAGCGTGGCAAGCAGCACATACCATTTCAAAAGTTTGTTTGCCAGCTGACAGGGCTTTGGGATCTTCGATTAACTGCTTTATATCATTACTCAATGAATCAGCTTGAACAGCCCAGCTACTGACAGCCATTAACCCAGCCAAAAGCTTAATAGTGCGTGCTTTTTTATAAAATGATGTGTTAAAAACTACCACGGTTATCTCCGGAATAAATTAATAATTCACTATTACATTTAATAGTTAACATTTAAATGATACACGATTGACGCAGTAGATATAACATTTTATTTCATTAAGTTAAAATCATGTTTATTTATTAGATTGCTATTTTAAGTTAAATTTTGAGCTATGCAGATCTTAATATGAGAGCGCTAGTCATTAATCCAACTAAAATTATATGACTTTTAAGACCTTACAGTCATTTTACCTAACATGACGATTTAGCTTTGTACCGCTTGAGATTAACAAAAAAAAAGTTAAACTATTTGCTTTGACTAAGATAACTGGAGGTATCATGTTAAGCTGGATTTCAGAGTATCAAGGACCATTATCTGTATTGATTAATGCTGGCATGTTAGCAATTTGGTTACTCTATGCTCAACTACTACTGAGTGATTATCGCCGCAAAATGAGGCCTAAAATACTGATTAATCAAAGTTTAGGCACAGCATTAAAGTCTCGTTGTTTAATATGTAATATGAGCGAACAATCATTATATGTTTCGCTCGTAATCGCGGAGCTAATTACGAAACAAAAAACATATAGGTGCTCAGTTACAGATCTTGAGATAACTCATGGGGATAAACATACAAGTACCACAGTGCAAGGTCCTCTTAAAGGCGGCGCTTATCGAGATATGGGCGAGTTTAATAATATTATCCAGCGTGTTATTGGTCTCACAAGTGAAAATCAAGATCAATCCATCATAGAAAAAGATCACACATTAAGACTTTACGTAATTGGTTTATATGGTTCTGAAGATCAGCCAGTCGGCGCAGTGAGAGAATTTCGTTTTGGAAGAGACGACAATGAAGATTTATGCCTTAATCCAACAAATATTCATACCAAAAACTTAACGGGTAAGCGAAACCAAAAAGAAATTAATAGCTGGCTCGAAAATTACTTGTAGTGATTTAATCTAGGTATTAATCACACATTATTGATTTTTTTATAAAAAACTTTGAAAAGTAATTAAAATCACTGGTTTGAAAATGAGCCTATTCTAGCATGACCATCATAGCGCTAATTTTTATGTTGATGACAAGGGTAGGCTGTTATCCTTAGCTTTGTCCATAACTAGGTTAAGTCATCAGTTAGATTTATTAATCAAGCTAAGTTGTCTGAGATACCTAAGTCCAATCAAGTATATTTTCGGGATCAACAAATACCCATATCTTCTATATAGCTTTGTATGATTACTTAATGTTGTTTATTCCCTTATTCCCTTATTCCCTTATTCCCTTATTCCCTTATTCTACTTTTCTGACTCATGAACGCAGCATTTGAACAGGGTGCCAGACAGTGCCGGTTTTGGCTGTTGTTCCCCCCCCCTTTTTACATCGGCACTAAAATTGCTATCTATATCAATAAAGTTTTATTAAATAGCATGCGAAGCTTATTTCTAATGGCTAGCAGATATACCAGCTAAAAAAAATGAAATAATTACTTAGCAAACGGGAAATATTTACTAAATGAATAGCGCTGAAACGATTTTTGATCAAGAAGATATTTACACGACTAAAAGTACCGCACGATACGCAGCTCCTATTGTTGACTATGCAAATTACTATCGAGCGTTGCACGAAGCAATTGCACAAGCACAGCGTAGTATTTTTATTGTTGGGTGGGACATCGATAGTCGAATTCGTCTGCTCAGAGGAGATGAAGAAAAAGCTTCTGAGTTGCCCTCAGTCATTAGTGAACTTATCGCTTTAAAAGCTAAAGAGAACCCAGATTTACAGGTGTATTTATTACGTTGGGATTCTTCGCTCGCTTTTTTTGGAATGCGAGAGGTTTGGGCCAAAGAAGTTTGGGATGAGAAAACACCAAGTAATGTCCATACAGTGCTAGACAGCAGCATTCCGATGGGTGGAAGTCAGCATCAAAAAATAGTGATTATTGATGATGAATTAGCGTTTTCGGGTGGTATGGACGTTGCCGTTCACCGCTGGGATACACGTGAACACCGCATAAATGAGCCAGAACGTGACGATGGCGATGGGCGTTATGGGCCATTTCACGATGTTCAAATAGCGGTTACAGGCCCTATTGTGAAAAAATTGTCTGAGCTAGTACGTTGGAGATGGAATCGATTAGTTGAGAAACATAAACACATTACCGAATTAACTGCGCAAGAAAATACGCAGGGCCTTCCTTCTTGCTGGCCAAAAAGTGTAACGCCTATTTTGGAAAATATTGATTGTGCAGTGTCACAGACTGTGCCTTTTATGGACGATGTAAAGCCTGTGCAAGAAGTCAGAAAAATGCTGCTTTCATTAATTGAACAAGCAGAAGAATTCATTTATATAGAAAATCAATTTGCTAACCGGGGTGAAATTGCTGAAGCATTAAATGCACGTCTAAAGGCTTGTCCAAATTTACGTGTATTGTTAGTGAGTTCTTATCAACCAGTAGGTGCAGTGGAAACAGAAGCTTATTGGGCTGGACGCATAGATTTTAAACAAATCCTAGAAAACGGTATCGAAGATGAAAGAGTACTTGTTGCTTATTCAGGCTCAACCAATGAAGACGGAATTAAAGGACAAAAACGTGTTCATGCTAAAGTGATGGTCATTGATAATACACACTTTGTGATTGGTTCTTCTAATTTAACGAATCGTTCGATGTCGTTAGATACAGAGTGTGATCTGATTTTTGCGGCATCTAACAATACTCACAAAGAGCAAATAGCATGGTTCAGAAATGATCTTATTAGCGAGCACTCGGGCTGGTCGGTAGATGAAGTTCAAACTTTCATAGATGGCGAAAACACATTTGGTAAGCTTACCCAATGCAAAGAAAAGTATGCGTATTGCCTCAAAGAGGCCGACGACCAAATATTTACTGATCAAAGCTTGCAACAAATTTTAACCCCTATTGGCGATCCGCAAGAGCCAATAGTTCCCTCAATCCCTTTACCAAATGGCAAACGATTTTCAATTCCAAATCCAAGTAAAAGTGGATTATTGATTACAGCGGCTATTGTTATTATTGCCTTGTTGGTTGGTGGGGGATATTTATTGAGTCAAAATGTTGACTGGATGAGCAAAGATTATTTGCAATCGTTACTCACATCTGTGCGTGATAGCCCGTGGGCGTTTTTTGCCGTGATTGGTATTTACGTTATTGCGGGTATTTTATTTTTTCCGGTAACAGTGCTTTCCCTAGCTGTTGCCATGGTTTTTGGCGCTACCTGGGGTGTGGTCTACGGGATGGCGGGTGTAATGGCTAGTACAGCGGTATTATTTTTAATAGGGAACTTGATGGGTGATAAGGGCTTACGTGATTTGGCGGGTCCAAGAATAAATAAAATTGATAAAAAGTTTGCTCAAAATGGCATTTTTGGGGTGGCTGTTATTAGGATGATTCCAATCGCGCCATTTAGCTTGATTAACTTAGTAGCAGGCATTTCATCTATTAAATTAATGCATTTTTTAGCTGGGACCTTTTTAGGTATGTTACCGCCAATGATCGTTAAAGCCGTTGTTGGTGGGTCTATTGCGGATATATTCCGAAATCCAACCCCTAAACATATTGGCTTTTTGGTCGGTGGTATAATCGCTTGGTTTTTATTAGCTTACGGGTCGCAACGCCTAGTGAATTATTGGCAGGCTCGGCAAGCAAAAAAACAGCCGAGTAAAGAAGACAAATCTTCACCTATTAAAATGCAAGACCAAATATAGAGACCTATTTACTAATGTCATTAAAAATTATTTCGTACAATATACATAGTGGCGTAGGGGTTGACGATATTTTTGATTATCGTCGAATCGGTCAATTTCTAGCACAACAACAAGCAGATATTGTTTGCTTGCAAGAAATGGATTTACGTAATCCAGATTTAGATAAAGAAGCTCAAATAGACTACCTTAAAGCGGGTTATTTTTCTGACTTTATCGCATCGCCGGCTGTTTTTACCGAGTCAGGTTGGTATGGCAACGCAATTTTGTCGCGCTTTTCACATCTTTCCCAGCGTTCTCTTGATATTAGTGTGGATACTCGACAGCCACGAAACATTCAGGATGTCCTATTTAATATAGATGGCCATCAACTGCGTATTTTAAATACCCATAAGGGCTTAAAATCATATGAACGATTGGCACAATTTACTCAATTAGAAGCTGTGGTAGATAATTTAATAAATGTCGACGATGTGCCATTTTTAGTTGCGGGTGATTTTAATGAATGGCAATTGTTTTCTCGCAGTTTACGTAGGATTAATCGGCAATTACGCTCCGTGAGTTTAGGTGCAACGTTTCCTAATCGTTTTCCTTTGTTTAAATTGGATCGTTTCTGGTGTCAGCCAAGTCATTTAGTGCAGCAAGCTAAGGTATTAAAAACCCCCGAAACTAAGGTGTATTCTGATCATTTTCCGATACAGGCTGAGCTTAAATTTCCACTTGAAAATGTGCGTTTAAAATAGCTTGAGGTATTGAATAATGCGGGCAATTTCAGGGTAACTTTTGCATATTAAACGGTTAGAACGCTTAAAGACGATTAAGCTGTTTTGATAAAAATAAGGAGCATTACCTTTTATGGCATCTTCGCGTACTAGTACACAAAGCTTAAAAGGCTTTCTTGATAGCCTTAAACGCTCGGTTTTATTAGTTAGCGTAGCAATCTTAAGCGTTATTTTTATCGTTTGTGCTTTTTTGAATCCTTGGTGGTTAATAGGCTTGGTGTTTACCTTACCGTTATTCATCGTAGGGGTTTTTGATCACTACCAAACTAGATGGACATTAACCCGAAACTTTCCATTGGCGTCGCGTATTCGCTGGATTTTTTATGATCTGCGCCCCTATCTTCGTTCTTATATTGTTGAGGGTAACTTAGAGGGAAAACCCTTTAGTTTAAAGGCTCGTGATCTTGTTCACGCCCGAGCTCGAGGTAAAACTGATACTCGACCTTTTGGTACTGAACTTAACACCAACTCGCCTGAATACGAATGGCTCAACCACTCCATTATTCCGATTGAAAATCCAGATGAAAACCCGCGTGTTAGTGTCGGTAATGAGCAGAGTTCAACCCCTTATAGTGCATCTATCTTAAATATTTCTGCAATGAGTTTTGGTGCGCTTTCTGCGCATGCGGTTGAAGCGTTAAATAAAGGTGCAAAAATTGGTGGTTTTTACCAGGATACAGGTGAGGGTGGTATTAGTCCGTACCATCAAAAACACGGCGGCGATCTAGTGTGTGAGCTTGGCTCTGGTTATTTTGGTTGTAGAAATAATGACGGGACCTTTAACCCTTCTCGCTTTGCTGAAGGAGCAAGCCAAGCACAAATTAAAATGACCGAAATAAAACTCAGCCAAGGGGCCAAACCGGGGCATGGCGGTTTATTACCTGGCGCTAAAGTTACCGAAGAAATAGCTCGAGTTCGACAGGTTACAGCTTATGAAGACTGTCAATCACCGCGCGCTCATTCGGCATTTTCGACCCCTATTGGGTTATTAGAATTTGCCGCTAAAATGCGAGAGCTTTCGGGAGGAAAACCTGTGGGTATTAAATTGTGCGTGGGACACATTCATGAAGTTTTTGCCATCATGAAAGCGATGCACAAAACCGGCATTTATTTAGATTATATTGTTGTCGATGGTGGCGAAGGGGGAACAGGTGCAGCGCCTTTAGAGCTATCAGACTACGTAGGCATGCCGCTTACAGAAGGGTTAATTACAGTACGAAACGCATTAGTTGGTACGGGACTACGCGACAAGGTGCGGTTGGCCGCCAGTGGTAAAGTGTATTCAGCAACAGGACTGGCACGCAATTTTGCCATAGGAGCTGACTGGTGTAATGCAGCTCGTGCTTTTATGTTTTCTATTGGTTGTATTCAGGCTCAGCGCTGTCATTTGGGTACTTGTCCTACGGGTATTACCACTCAAGATCCTGGTCGCCAACGTGGTTTAGTGGTCGATGTCCAAGCTGAGCGTGCGGCCCGTTTTCATCAAAAAACACTGGTAGGTTTAAGCGATATTATCGCCTCCACGGGGGTAACTCATCCCCGTGACTTACAGCCTCATCATATTATTCACCGTTTAGGGGATACCGATTCAAAAATGATTGACCGCATTTATAGTTTTCTACCCAAAAACATTTTATTGGATGCCCCGGAAGAAACTTATTATGCAGAGTGGTGGAAGGCCGCGTCGGCAGACAGCTTTGCACCTCAAATTGATTTGGCACCTATGCGTGACAAAAATACACAAGCTGAAAAACAAGGAAGCATGCTATGAAAAAAACAGTATCTGAAGTTATTGTTGATACGCTCGTTAATGCAGGCGCAAAACGTTGTTACGGAATAGTGGGCGACACCATTAATCACCTTACCGGCCATATAAGCAAATCGAAACTTCAGTGGGTGCACGTGCGCCACGAGGAAGTTGGTGCTTTTGCTGCAGGGGCCGAATCTTATTTAACTCAAGAATTGTCGGTGTGTGCGGGTACCACAGGCCCAGGTAGTTTGCATTTTATTAATGGTATTTTCGAGAGCCATCGAAATGGTGCCCCTGTGGTTATGATTGCCTCTAACATTGATCGCGCTGAAGAGGGGTTTAACTTCATTCAAGCGGTAGATCAGAAAAAAATTTACGAACAATGCTCATTTTTTTGTGAACGAATTTCTCATCCTGAGCAAGCTCGCCGTGTTACAGCAATGGCGGCACAAGCCGCTCTTGCCTGTAACGGAGTCGCTGTTATTGTGGTTAATGGCGATATGTTTAAAGAACATACCGCTGATGACTTGCCTTGGGCCATTCATCGGCCCAAAACACTTGTTCGCCCAGTAGATAGCGAGCTAAAAAAATTAACTCAGCTAATAACTGAAGCAAAGAAAATAACGCTTTATGCTGGTATTGGTGCGCGCCACGCTCACGATCAAGTAATCGCTTTAGCGGAATGCTTAAAAGCGCCAGTGGCTCACACCACGCGAGCTAAAGAATTCGTTGAGCCTAATAATCCTTACAATGTCGGAATGACAGGTATTTTAGGGAACCGCTCCGGACTTGAGGCAATGACTGAATGCGATCTTCTTATTTGCTTGGGTTCTGATTTTGCCTACACACAGTTTTATCCAGAAGACGCTAAAATTGTCCAGATAGATATAAATCCGACAAACCTTGGACGACGTACGCCAATACATTTAGGTTTGCAAGGAGACGTTGGTGACACGATTAATGCGCTTTTAGAAACGCTTGAACCGCGCAGCGAACGAGGTTTTTTAGATAAAATGTTAAAACGCTGGCAAGAGGACAATAAAGCTTATTTCGACCGTGCCAACGAGCCTGATAATAGCTTGATTCATCCGCAGTTTTTAACCCAAACACTTAATAAATTAGCTGATAATGACGCAGCCTTTACCGCTGATGGTGGCACGCCTATGGTATGGCTGTTACGGCATTTAGAGGCTACTGGAGAACGCAGTTTTTTAACCAGCTTATTGCACGGTACTATGGCAAATGCTTATCCGCAGGCCATTGGTATTTCTAAGGCCTACCCCGAACGCCAAATAATAGCCATGTGCGGCGACGGCGGTTTGAGCATGTTAATGGGCGATTTGCTCACACTTGTACAAGAAAATACGCCAGTTAAACTATTGGTATTTAACAACGGAACGCTCGGCTTTGTAGAAATGGAACAGCGCGTTGAGGGGATGCTAGATGCTTATACCGAGCTGAAAAACCCAGATTTTAGTTTATTGGCAAAAAGCTGTGGCTTATATGGTGCACGAGTAGAAAAAGCTGACGAGTTGGAAAGTGCAATGCAAGAATGGCTTGAACATGATGGTCCAGCACTTTTAGATGTTAAAGTGAACAATATGGAGTTAGTGATGCCACCCAAAATTGAGGCTGAACATGTAGCCTCTACCGCATTATTTGGTTTAAAAGCCGTATTAAATGGCAAAACCAGTGATGTTTACAGTTTGCTTAGGAATAATTTTTGGCGTTAATGATTGATTGGAATCATACTTTAAAGTGAATTAGCCAAACAAATTAAAAGGTTAATAGCAAGCTTGTGTGAAGAAGCAAGCAAATGATTGTTTATATAAACAGAGGTAATTTTCAATGACCAGTCAACCGAAACATACCGACAAGAAACACGACAAAGTGCTTGATCATGATGAAGCTCAGGCAGCCATTGAGTCGATAGCCGGAGAAGAAGATCCCGGCTCAGCTCTTGAAGAATTTTTAAAAGATCTTAAAGACGATGAAGACGTCAAGAAAAAGGCTAAGTGAGCATACACGCATGTTTACATGTTTAAGTTAAATTAGATTATAAAGTGGATTGGCTACAAAGCTAAACAAATGGTATCGCTTTTATTTGCTGTGGTTAACTGCTATTTATCTGAAATTTCATATAAATAATCAACCATAGCTTCAGCGTGTTGCCGTTTAACCTGTAAGTTGGGCATTAAGCTTTGAGGCTTAAAATGAGGTGGGTTCATGATCCACTTAACTAGATTTTCACGAGTGGTTGGCAATGTGCCAGCGATAAATCGCCTGTTAACCATATTATTGAGCGGGGGACCAACATGGTAAATGGCCGATGCAATACCTTGTATAACATGGCAACTGTTACAGTTATATTGTTGTAGCGCCACTTGCCCAGAAAGGGTTTCGTTATTCCTTTCGCTGGCGGAAACAAATGCCGTTTCACTTACATGCGAAGCTGTCTGATTAGGTGTATTCCTCTGTTTTGCTAGTTGAGCATATTGAGATTTTGATAATTTGGGTAGCTGCTTAATTAGGGCAACTAATTGCCATATTTCCTGACCGCTTAAACGGTATTTCCAAGCAGGCATGCCTGACATTTTAATTCCGTTTTCTATTACCCAATAAAGTTCAGCGGGTGAACGCTGACGAGCGACGCGAACAATCGCGCTTGGTGCCGGCATCATGCCCAACGAAAAAGGTTCAGGCGCGACACCGGGCGCACCGTGGCATGATATACAGTGTTGCTCATAACTTTTAACGGCAGTTTCTTGCTTATCAAAAGTTGATAAATCTGGAACTTGATCTTTTATACGTGCATCTATTGCTTGGATCCGCGTATAATCCAAAAATTTATATACTGGGCTTGTGTGCCCTGTCAGTGCGGAGACATTATAAGCTCCAAAAAAAACCAGACTGAACAGCACCGCCCCGATTAAAGCAAAAGCCAAAGCCGTTATTGAAAAAAATCGTTTGTTAAATTTAATGAGGAGTGTTCGAGTCATAGGCAAAAATTAATCTTTCCATAAGTAATCAGTTAAGCGCTGCGCTTCTTGCTGAGTAATTTCAGGTTTTGGCATCGCGGTATCAGGATGAAATTGTTGCGGATTAAGCAAAAACTTGGTCAAATTTTCACGGCTATTAGGTAGCACACCCGCTATATAACTTTGCAAGGCCATATTATCTAAGGGCGGGCCTACTAATCCTTTGGCTGAAGGTAATTTGGCTAATTGGTGACAACTGCTGCACCCTTTGCTAATCATTAATTTTTGGCCATCATCTACGTGTTCCCTAGCCACACAGTCCAAGCTCAGGCTAATAGTGATACCTAATGTAATTATAGTGAAAGCACGCATTGAAATATTCATTTTTTGCGACCTAGAAATCCTTCGTTTGAAGCTTGTTGATTTTGGTTGTTAGAACTTAGTAATCGAGCCAAAGTTACGAGTGCCGCTACAATAAAAACAATTCCTGCTGGCATCCACATGATAAGCCCTCCTAATTGTTGGTCTTCAATAGGGCTTAAACCCCATTGCTGCGTAGTATGAGCATAAGGGCTATACCAAATTTTTGGTGAAAACGTGAGCAAAGCCCCTAATAAACTAGCGTGAATAGCAGTGGTGAATAATGAAACAACCGCAGCCATCGAGTGAGACTTATCAAGCCTGAAAATTGAATACCAAAATACCCATGCGATTAGTAAAAATGTGGCGTGTTGTAAGCTATGTACCCAAGTGCTAGTTAAACTCGCGTTTAACAGCACGGGTAAATGCCATAGCCAAAGCCCTAAAAAATGTATCACCCATCCCCAAAGCGGTGTGACCAGTTTTCGATAAAAATTGAGTATCAGTGGCGAGCGCCCGGTTAAAAGATGAAAAATAGAGGTCATCATTCCTTTACCGCCAAGCAAAACGCTTTGTTCGGGACGTGATAATACCAGCAAAGGCGCGGCTATCATCATCAGCATTTCGTGTTGAATCATGTGTACAGAAAATAACTCTTCACCAATGGCATCTATTGGCGAAACTAAAGCAATAAGTAGTGTGAACCAACCCCACCAAAACCAGTGCATATGCTTGCGAAATGTTTGTTGTTTGGAATCAAGTCGCTGACTTATTTTGCGACTGCCACGATAATAACAAACAGCAATAATGAGCAGTAATAATGCCGCCACAGGATCTATGTTAAGAAAGCGGTATTGTTCGGATAAGGGCATATGCACTACGTGGGCAAATGCCCAATTAGGCAGCATGCTTATTAGCAAAATTAATATTCGAATTTGCATCATTATCCTCCTGCGCTCTGACACGCCGGCAATATTAAGCTTGGCCAACCCTGAACAAAAATTGCCACAGCAAGAAAACCACTCATTAAAATAGCGCCTGCTGCCATAAATATCTCGCGAGAATGGCTATTGTTGTGTTTCTTAAGAAGCCGATAATAACCTAATGCATAAAACAGATTACCAAGCTCAGTTACCACGCATACGATTGTTAAAATACCCACGAGTAACTGCAACGTTAATTCATCAAAAGCTCGGGGGCGGGTGCAATGCCACTCTACCAGCGCGTAGCTAGCAAATAATTGCAGTGCCCAAGCCAAGATGGCAATAAACCAAAAACGCCATAGGTATCCAGCGCCAATTTTTTTAAGTGAAGCGGGTTTAATCATTATTTAAAACCTAGGAAAATAATACAGCACAAAATAAAATGGTAGCCATGCAAGGGCAACAAAGTTCCAGTACATGGTATCGACCACCACACCAATTTGTCGCTGCTTCGTATAAAATCCTGCAACACCGAAAAAACCTATTGCAGCCGTGCCAATCGCAGCAGAGACAATATGGATAAAATGAAACCCTGAGATGGTCCATAATAGTGAGCCGTATACGTGTTCATTCCAACTCATTGAAAAATTGTCGAACTGACCCCAGCGTATCCACAGAACTAATAAAGCCATAAAGACAGATGCGAATGTATAAATCACAAAACCTTTTGGCTGGCTTTTTTCAACGGATTTACCCGCAAGATACATGGTCACGCAACTCAATAACATGAGAATCATTGACCAAGTAGGAATTAGTAAAGGAGGCAACTCAATATCATTAGGGGGCCATTGTGGATGTTGCATATATAAGTACAGATAGGTCACAGTGAAAGCAGACACTACGCTGAGCTCAATCAAAATTAAGCCAATGATGCCCCACCAAATAGGCGCATTTCTGCCATTTAAATGACGAGAGAAATTAGATACATCTATATCTGCGTTCGTGGCCTGTTGTTCATTATTCATTTGTGTGCTCATTATTGTAAACCTCGAATAGGGTGACCCTCTTCAGGCGGCTTTTCTGCCAACCAAGGACGTGACGGCCACAGCCAACCCAAAATCGCAAAAAAACTAAGAAAGAAACCTACTACAAACAAAATTGGTTTAAACATAAAACCTAAAAAGCCAAAGCCCACTGTTAGTGCAAGCACAAACGGCCAGTAAGTAGGGGTAGGCATAATACAAACCGATTGGGCCTTTGCGTCGAGTAAGGTTGTAATTAATGTCTCGCGGCGGTCAGCACGGATCCCTGTCACTTTATGTATTGGTGCTTTTTGCCACAGTGGCGTGCGACTGTTTACAACGGGTAGATGTCGGAAATTGTAATTTCGTGGCGGCGATTCTGCCCACCACTCAAGCGTATCTGCCTGCCAAGGGTTACTACCTGCGGATTTCGATTTATGAGGACTGATAAACGTATTAATAAAGGTGAGTAGAAAACCAAACGCCATTAAAAAAGCGGCACAGGTTACAAAAAAATTGATGTCTTCCCATCCCATACTATGTAAATAGGTGTAAACCCGACGAGGCATTCCATCTAGACCCAATTGATGCATAGGAAAAAAGGTTAAATTCAATCCTACAAATATTAGCCAAAAACTCCATTGCCCTAAACGTTCACTGAGCATTTTTCCCGTCATTTTAGGGTACCAGTAATATAAACCAGCAAAAAATGGTAGCACAGCGCCGCCGATTAGCACGTAATGCAAATGAGCCACTACAAAGTAGCTATCATGGGCTTGCATATCGAATGGAATGGAAGCAGCCATTACGCCTGTTAATCCACCAATTACAAATACTGCAAAAAAACCCATGATGAATAGCATAGGCGTTTTGAGTCTCACTTTTGAACCCCAGAGTGTGGCGATCCAACAAAATATTTGCACACCACTAGGGATGGCGATCATGGCGCTGGCAGCGGTAAAAAAGCTTAGTCCTAAATGTGGTAAGCCAGTGGTAAACATGTGGTGTACCCATAATCCAAACGATACAAAGCCAATGGTAACCATAGAGAGTACAACCGCAGTATAACCAAAAATTTCACGCTGACAGAACGTGGAAATAATCGTGGATACAATCCCAAGCGCGGGGACAACTATAATATAAACTTCAGGATGACCAAAAAACCAGAAAAGATGTTGCCACAACAAAGGATCCCCGCCGCCAGCGGCAACAAAAAACTGAGTTGCAAAAGTACGATCTAAAGCCAATAAAACGCTACCGACCATCACAGTAGGCATAGCGAATACGATCATGAATGACATCACAAGTATCGACCAGACAAAAATAGGCATTCGATTCAAGGTCATGCCTGGGGCTCGTTGTTTTAGAATAGTCACAATTAATTCCACGGCTGCCGTTAGAGCCGAAATCTCAATAAAAGTGATCATGGTTGTCCAGAAACTGACCCCTTTTCCCGGCGAAAATTCAATGCCAGCCAAAGGAACATAACTAAACCAACCTGTGTCTGGGGCCATACCTAAAAATAGAGCCAAATATAAAGTGATACCTGCTATCAAATAAACGTAGTAACCAAATGCATTCAGCCGAGGAAATGACATATCTCTGGTACCGAGCATTAAGGGGACTAAGTAGATACCGAGCCCCTCCATTGCTGGCACTGCAAAAAAGAACATCATAGTAGTTCCATGCATTGTCATTATTTGATGGTAAAACTCAGCGCCCATCAAGGTATTTTCAGGTTGTACTAACTGTAAGCGCATCAGTAGCGCTAATAGTCCGCCTAACGCGAAAAAAATTAATGAGGTGACAACAAAACGAAAACCTATTTTCCGTTGATTCACATGGGTGAACCAACCAAAGAATCCAGTAGGAGATAACCAAGTTTTATCCAATATTGGCTCTGATCCCTGCTGATGGTCAAAAATAGCTTGTTCGGTTGGTATTTGGTTTTTCAAGCTCACGTCCTTTTCTCTTGTTTTTAATCACTGACTAGCGTTTTTGTCTGCTGTTTCGCTCACTTAATCTAGACTTTGTAAATAATCTAGCAAATTAGATAACTGCTTAGCATTTAACTGGGACAATGGCATTTTAGCGCCGGGCTTAATGCCGTTAGGGTCAGCAATCCAGCCACCTAAATGTGCTCGGCTATTTTTTCTGGTCACTGCAGCGATTGACTCTCTAGACGCTAAGTGGGTTAAGTCGGGCCCTGCCGTGCCAGCCGCATCAGTGCCACGGATGGTATGACATTGCTGACAACCAGTTTTAAAAAACACCTGCTGACCCGCTAAGGTTTCACTATTTTTCGGTTGTTGTGATTCGGATTGCTGGTTTTTTAACCAACTCTGAAACTCAGCTTTAGATTCAGCAACCACCAAAAAGCCCATAAGGGCATGTTGTAATCCGCAAAATTCGGCGCATTGTCCTCGAAAAGTACCTGCGACATTGGCCTCAAACCAGCTAGAATTAGTGCGTCCAGGAATTAAATCCGTTTTGCCGTGCAGTTGTGGCACCCAGAAACTATGGATGACATCGCCGCTTTCTAGGTAGAGTTTAATTGGACGATTTACTGGTATGTGCAGTTCGTTAGCGGTGGTTGCGATAACCTTGTTGTTGTCATCGAGATACTCAATTTGCCACCACCACATCCAACCGGTGATACGAACTTCTAGCGCACCGTCAGGTGGTTGCGCTGACAAGGAACGACCCAACATTAAGCTGCCGCCAACTAAACATAAAACGGTAATGAGAGGAATTGCTACACCGGCAATAACGACCAAATTACGACTGGCTAGATAGCTTAATTGCGTCGGTTTTTTAGATCTACCTTTCCATAAGCCCCAGCCGAGTAAAAGCATCACAGCAACAAATATCACTAGAGCAACCCAAAACATACTCCACCAGATATAGCTGATTCCTTTAGCTTGATCGCTCGCGGGCTCGATTGCGGATTGACTTTGCGCATACGCCAAAGGTAACGTGAGCATTAATAGCATGCCGACGTAAAAGGCATTTTTGCTAACTTTGCTCCAAAAAGACATTTTTAATTCACCTATCTCCATCTGGCTTTATCATCCTGGGTTTTAAAGCTGAGGTATTGTTTGAAGCATTTGGATAAAACAGGGTAAAAATTACTGAATTTCTTTGTAATAATTACAAGTTATGAATTACAGTTTTCTTTTATTCCAAACACCTTAAAAACACTTTATAGCCGGTCATTGCTAAAATACTGTGACATTTTTCTCCAAAGCTAAGGTGACTTCGGTAAAAATTATTTTAGTTTTCTGCACTTTTCTTGCCAAATATTTACTCTACTTTATGTTCGCTCAAATATGATAATTTGTTGTCGAGGCGTGGTGCTAAGATTTTTTGAATATAAAGCCTGGCTATACGGTGAGACTCTTTATTATTTTGCCTAACTTTTTTAGTGCTTCAACTCTCTCTTTTTGAAACTCATGAGCGTAACTTAATCGGATGTATTTGTTAAATATAGGTGTTGTTGAAAACAGCGCTCCAGGCGTTAAGACGATATTATGCTCTATTGCTAGGTTGTACAATGAAACGCTATCCGTGTTAATTTTTAGTTCTATCCATAAACAGAGCCCACCTTCAGGTGTGGTGTATTTGAAGTGAAAATCCCAATGTTGATTGATAAGTTCAATTAGCTTATTTCTTTGATTTAATAGCCTTTGTTTGTACTGTAGAAGATGCTTTCGATAAAAGCCTTCACCAACAAAGCTGGTTAATCCTTGTTGGGTTGATTCACTATTAGATAATTGAGTTAGCATTTTGAGATGGGTTATTTTATTGAGATCGTTTTCTGAAAAAATCCAGCCAATTCTTAAATCACGCGATAACGATTTTGAAAACGAACCACATAAAATAACTTTATTATATTTGTCGTACGCTTTGAGCGGCATAACCACTCTGTGAAAGCCTAAATCTCCGTAAATATCGTCCTCAATAATATTAAATTGTAACTTTTCTGCTAACTCACACAATTTTACCTTGTTTGCTTCCGGCATTAATGAACCTGTTGGGGTATTAAAATTTGGCGTCACAATTAATGCTTTTAATGTCCATTTTTTGGCAGCTGACTCTAATTTATCTAACAGAATGCCCTGAGTAGCTGAAGAGGGAACTTCTATTACTTTTAAATCTAGTTGCTGCAATATTTGTAGTACACCATAAAATGCCGGGCTTTCTATTGCCACGGTATCACCGGGTTTAGTACTAGTACTTAAAGCTAAATATAAAGAATTTTGGCAACCAGCAGTAATACATATTTGTTCTGGCTTTACGTAGAGCTTGCGGCTTAAATAATGTTGACTAATTTTGTGCCTTAAATCCAGATTGCCTTGAGGGGGAGAATAATACAGGGCGTTGCTGCTTGCTTGATGCCGCATAGCCCGGTTTATATGTCGATTTAACGTGAGAATATTATTCTCAGTAGGCTGGATTTTGGCACTGGGATAGATATCAAAAGCCGCACTTTTTTGCATAATTTGGTAAAACAGGTCGGGCAATTCAATTTTTTTAGGTTGGGTGATCTCAAGCTGGTGTTGTGGTTGATGGGGCTGATCTTGCTTTTTTACATAATAACCTGAGCGTGATTTTGCTTCTATTAATCCGGCAGCTTCTAGTTTTTGCAAAGCCGTTTGGATAGAAATTTTTGAGCTGTTATAAGTTTTACTAAGCGTACGAATAGAGGGTAGTTTATGCCCAATTGACCAAAATTGGCTTTCAATATTTTTACGCAGTCGTTCTGCGATAGATTCATATAAGAACTGGGACATTTTAGGTATTACCGTTATCTGCTTACATCTATTAGGTTGGTTATTATTTTATCTGTCCCTATTATTTTTTATTTTTTTGTACATATCAATAGCAGATTCACTCTATAAAATGAATTTACTGTCATCTAAAGAGTGAAACGAATGAGCTTACCTGAACCGAATCGAATTATAATGACCACGGCTACCAAACCGAAAAAAATATATTTTCGAGAGCAGTTTGGATATTTTCAATCAATAAGGCGCAAATTATCAATAGCGCTTATTTTTATTTTTGTATTGCTGCCTTTTGTGCGTTATCAATCTCATGCAGCTTTTAACATTGATGTTACCGCCCAAAAGATACATTTTTTTTCAATTACCCTCTACCCACAAGATTTATTGATTGTGGGCATTTTATTTATTTTAGCTGCGTTCGTTCTATTTTATGTCACTCGTTTGTATGGCCGAGTTTGGTGTGGTTACACCTGTCCACAAACTATTTGGATGCTTATCTTTAGTTGGGTTGAAAAACGAATTGAAGGTAGTCATCATCACAGTAAAGCGTTAGATAAAGCTGAGCTAAGCATTGAAAAAGTAATAAAAAAAGGGGCGAAACATGGTATTTGGTTACTTGTTGCTTTTTTAACGGCTTGTACTTTTATGTCTTACTTTGTACCGGTCGATGTCCTTTACTCAAACTTATTTAACTTTGATGATTACTTTTTGGTGCAAAACTGGATTTTATTTTTTACCGCTTGTACTTATATTAATGCCGGTTGGGTAAAGGACAAAATGTGCCTACATATGTGCCCATACGCGCGTTTTCAGGCAGTGCTGTTTGATAAAGCCACTAAGCTAGTTACTTACAACGCTGCACGAGGAGAAAGCCGCGGTCTTCGTAAACGTAACCAAATAAAACCTGATGGACTAGGTGATTGTGTTGATTGTAACCTATGCGTTGACGTTTGCCCTGTAGGTATTGATATACGAAATGGCCTTCAATACGAATGCATTAATTGTGGTCTTTGTGTAGATGCATGCGATTCAGTTATGGGCAAGTTTAACTATGCCAATGGGTTAATTAAGTATAGTAGTTTGGTAACGTCACCTAATCGCTGGAAGCAACATTTAAGCTATGGCGCAGTTACTTTTATTACTTTGCTTATGCTTATCTTTTGGGGGATTTATCGCAATGATTTTGAAATAGATGTAAGTAGAGACCGCAATGCGCTATATCGGGTTAACTATTCGGGTGAAGTTGAAAATACATACACAATTAAATTGTTGAACAAATCGCAACAAGCTAAAAGTTTTGCTATTTCATTACCAGCTAACTCTGAATTTGTACTTAATGACCCATCTGTCATTAATCTACCAAGTGGTCATTCTGCGATTCAAGTGGTTTCAATAGTCACAAATAAACGTGTTGGGAGAAAGAAAATAGCGATACAAATAACCGATTTATCAAATCAAAAAATTGAAACCGTCTATACACAATTTTACACACCCAAGCAATGAGGTGGTAATTATGTTGCCATCACAGTTGAATGAGCCCAATTAGCAAGTTTGATTGGACGCGTTGTTAAAATTGATTAAACAGCGAGAAGCTAAGCTTAAGTTGTTTAATCAATTTTGTGGCAGCTGGTCGTTATGCGCGTGCACACCTGCAATAATACAAATTGCTTTATTATTTTTAATAATTAATCTAGTAACCTTGAAAATGTACAAAAATAGCTGTTTTTTATAAAGTAAATCTTTTTGAAAAAAAATCAATAAATGCGGCAATTCTCGACGATACGGCAGAGTTTTTGTAATAAACAGCGTGAACTTCTTCCCGTGGATTAGGTGAAATAACCATTTCAGGCAATATTTCAATAAGGCTTTTATTGGCTAAATCTTTTTTGATCATAAAGTTCGATAGCAACGCGATACCGTTACCATTTAATGCTAGCTGCCTTAGGGCTTCGCCATTACTTGCAGTTAAATACGGTTTGATTTCTACGTTTTCTTTTAGATACCAATTATTGAGTTTTGGTGAATCTGTAAATCCTATTAGTTTGTGTTTCTTTAGCTCTAAAGGCGATTGAGGTGCATTAAATTTGGCGAGATAACGAGGACTGGCGACTAGATGAAGCTTGCTGTTTCCTAAATTTTTAGCGTAAAGATTAGAATCAGCCAGCTTGCCTATACGAATAGCAACGTCAGTTTTCTTTTCGATTAAATCAACAATATTTTCATTGGAAATGAGATCAAGTTGAATATCAGGGAATGTAATTTGGAAATCTTCTATATATGGAATTATTTGATGAATAAGAAACGGGCTGGCAGCATCTACTCTTAATTTACCTTTGGGGCAGCCTCTAAGATCATTTAGCGCTTCTTCACCTCGATTTAGAGAACTTAATCCTTCTTTCGCATATTTAAGAAAAAGATGGCCTTCTTCAGTTAATTCAATTCTTCGGGTGCTTCTATTTAATAAAGTGACGTCTAACTCTTTTTCAAGCCGGGCCACTGAACGAGAAATTTTAGCAACTTGGGTATTTTGTAAGTTGGCCGCTCCGGTAAAACTGCCAGATTCAACAACCGTGATAAAGTTTTCTAGATCTTCTGTTTTTGATTTTACACCCATAAAACTCGATTCCTACAATTTTTGTAAAGCTCAGTTTATTACAAAAGCAATCTGATATCCTATTTTAATTATTACACTTTTAACAAAATTGTTTTGCTATTTTTGCTGTTTCTGTATCCCGTTTTTTTGTTGAAAATGATTCAACTTTAATCATTTAATCATTTGAGGATTTTGAACATGCCCTTAGCATTACTCGCGCTCACTTTAAGCGCTTTCGCTATTGGAACCACTGAATTTGTAATTGTCGGTTTAGTACCAACTATTGCTGCAGATTTAGGGGTTTCGCTACCATCAGCTGGCCTTTTGGTTAGTTTATACGCACTGGGTGTTGCCATCGGTGCACCTGTACTTACGGCTTTAACCGGTCGTTGGAATCGTAAATCTGTACTTTTAACCTTAATGGGGCTTTTTGTCTTAGGTAATCTTTTGGCTTGGCAAGCGCCAAGTTATGAAACACTTATTATTGCTAGGATATTAACTGGCTTGGCACATGGTGTTTTCTTTTCAATAGGCTCAACCATTGCTACAAGCTTGGTTTCTAAAGAAAAAGAGGCAAGTGCAATTGCTATTATGTTCACTGGGTTAACAGTTGCTTTGGTAACAGGGGTTCCATTAGGCACATGGATAGGGCAGGAGCTTGGTTGGAGAGCGACCTTTTTAATTGTATCAATTTTAGGTTTCGCAGCCCTAATCGGAAGTGCGATTTTAGTGCCTTCAAATTTGAAACAATCAGCACCCGCTAAGATTTCTGAACAGTTAAAAGTACTGACTCAGCCTCGTCTTTTATTAGTTTACGCGATGACAGCTGTGGGGTATGGCGGTACTTTTGTTACCTTTACTTATCTTGCACCCATCCTTGAGCAGGTGTCTGGTTTCGCGTCAAGCTCTATTGGTTTAATCATGCTGGTTTATGGTGTGTCAGTTGCCATCGGCAATATCTGGGGCGGTAAACTTGCAGACAAAATGGGACCCGTAAAAGCACTGAATATTATTTTCACTGCACTAGCAATCGTTTTATTTGCTTTCACTTTTACTGCTGGCAACCAAATTGGTGCCGTGCTTACGGTACTGGTTTGGGGAGCATTCGCATTTGGTAACGTACCAGGGTTGCAAGTTTATGTTGTTCAATTAGCTGAGAAGTATACTCCAAACGCGGTTGATGTTGCTTCAGGACTAAATATAGCGGCTTTCAACGTAGGTATCGCAATTGGCTCTATTGTTGGTGGTGTTATTGTCGAAGATATGGCGCTTATAGATACACCTTGGGTAGGCGCTTTAATTGTTGTATTTGCAATTATCTTGACCAGAATTTCAGGGTTTCTTGATTCACGTGACCAAGCCCAAGCTAAACTCGCTTAATGGAGAATTGGGGAGCAATCCCCAATGAAATAACTTATGAACCTGGATAAATTAAAGCAAATTGGATTTTCAGTTGGTGTGGAATTACCACTAGATTCAGATTGGAGTAAAGAAGGTCAAGCCAAAAGAATTACAGAAAACAGACCTTTTGGCGTACCGGATATTAGCTTGCACAAAGAACGAATTATGTTGGCAGATCAATTGGGTTTTAGTACTGCATGGGTACGGGATGTTCCGCTTTATGACCCTAACTTTGGTGACGCTGCACAAGTGTTTGAGGCTTTTTCATACCTAGGTTATCTATCAGGCTTAACTAAAAATATATTGTTAGGAACTGCAGCAATTGTGTTGCCACTAAGGCAACCTTGGTTAGTAAAAAAATCGGCAAACACGATTGCTTCTTTAAGTGACAATAGACTAATTCTAGGGGTTGCGAGTGGTGATAGACCCTCTGAATATCCCCTGTTTGGTGTTGATTACGATGCTAGAGGCCAACTGTTTCGTGACGCTGTTAAAATATTAAAAGATCAATCGCAAGCGCAACTTAACGCAGGGCAAAAGATCCTCCCTGAAGTTTCTCGTTATCCTATTTATGTAGCAGGACTTGCCCAGCAGTCGCCACAGTGGGTGGGCGAAAATGTAGATGGCTGGTTAGCTTATCCGGGCACACCAGCTGACCATAAAAAACGAGTTGCACTATGGCGTCAAGTCGCTGGAGAAAAACCTTATGTAAGCTTTATTCACCTAAACCTATTACCAGAAGCTGAAGCACCCATTGAGCGCCACCGTTTTGGTATAAAGTCAGGAATTAACGGCTTAATTGATGAATTAAAAGCAATGAAAGCAGTTGGTGTTGATCATATCGGTTTACACCTTCGAAGAAATGAAGCACCAATTGAAGAAACTATGCGAGCAATTTCCGAGTTAGTTCTACCTATTTTTCATAAATAAAGGAATCCAAATGATATTAATAAATAATGAAATGCCCGTTTTGGGGATGGGCACTTTTCGATTAGAGGGCGATGTTGCTTATAATTCAGTAAAAATGGCATTAGAGCTTGGTTATAGACATATAGATACCGCGCAAATTTACGGTAATGAAGCTGAAGTTGGTCAAGCAATTGCTGATAGCGGGGTTAAACGAAGTGAACTTTTTATTACCACAAAAGTTTGGAACTCAAATTTAAACCCTCATTCTTTTCAAAAAAGTGTTCGTGAGAGTTTGAAAAAACTTCAAACAGATTATCTTGATTTACTGCTTATTCATTGGCCAGCACCAGAGAACAACGAACCAATGAAAGTGTATTTGACAGAGTTAGCTAAGGCAAAAAATGAAAAATTGGCTAAGCATATTGGGGTATCTAATTTTACAATAGCGTTAATGGAAGAAGCTCTAAAAACGTTACCAGCTTCACAGATATTTACAAACCAAGTAGAAGTTCATCCTTATCTAACGAACGAAAAATTGCGAGCATATTGTGAGGCCCAAAATATCCATACAACAGGGTATATGCCATTTGCGGTAGGTAAAGTTCTAAAAGATAAAACAATTGTTGATATTGCTAATAATAAAGGATGTACACCAGCAGAAGTAGTTATTGCATGGTCGTTATCAAATGGATTATCAACCATACCTTCTTCAACTAAACGTTCCAATCTTTTAACAAATTTAGCCGGTCAATCATTAAAACTGAGTTCAGAAGAGCTCAACGCTATCAACAAGCTTGATAGAAAAGAACGTCAAGCCAACCCGGACTTTTCACCGCAATGGGATATTTAATATGAAAAGTTGCCAACTGGCGTGGCAATTTACAGAAGCAGCTCGTCCGCTGCTTCTTTCTAAAGTGAAGCCACCTCAAATCATTGAACCGGATGAAATAATTGTTTTGAATAAAGTCGCATCTATTAATCCCGTTGACTGGAAGTTTATAGACAATAACCCGTTAGATTGGCAAGCCGGATATATTCCAGGCGTTGATGGTGCTGGAATTGTTATTAAAGCTGGCTCACAAGTTCCGTCGGATATGCTGGGTAAACGTGTGTGTTATCACCAATCATTAACTAAATACGGTAGCTTTTCATCATATACAGTGCTGAAATTTAGCCGCATTATGACACTTCCGATGAGCACACGTGGAAATTGTTTAGACAATGCGGTGATGGAAAGATTTTTTAGAAGTTTAAAAACTGAACGATTAAATAATATTAGTTTTATTAACCATGAATCTGTTGTGTGTGAAGTTGTAAAATACATTGCATTTTATAATTACAAAAGAAGGCATTCTGCACTGGGTTATATGACGCCACACCAACAGTATATTGAAATGAAAAATGCCGCTTAGAATTTCTACAGCAAAAGTTGACCATTACAGCATTTGGCTGATATTTATAAAGCCTCTTTAATAAAGACATATTCATATTTATAAAAAATAAGCCCTAAACCTTAAATACGGATAATTTTAAGGTTTAGTTAGGCTTAAACACGTACTTAAATAATTAATTAAAGATGCGGTTATCTCTAAGGTTTCGTAAAAGCTTTAAGTTTACCGTTGCTGCGAATATAAATAGTAGTTGGTTCAAGTGTCGTTAACTGATGAGTAAATTGCCCAGTTGAACTAAAATAACTACCTGGATTGAGGCTTGCAGCCGTCGTTAATTCATCAGATTGATACTGCCCACGCCCTTGAATAACAACCGCTCTAAATTCTTTACTATCGCTGTTAATTGTAAGTTTTGCGCCAGCTGCTACTTTGATCATTAAACCTTCTAATGGCGCAGAACCAGATTTTTTCCACAAATAACTAACTTGTAAATTGTTACCATCAATAAGAGCCGAATCTTGCGAATTTAACCAAACTAAGTTTGTTGCGTGAATATTGACTGGGCGCTCGCCATTATCAAAATGCTGATCAGATGGTTTAACTAAATACGGGCCGCTATCTATTTCCAGATAAATCATGTTCGATTGCTCATTAGCAGCTGTTATGTGATCTTCACCGGCTGGCTGAGTCCAATATGATGCGGTTGGCAACCACATATGCTCGGCCGTAGGATCGTCATTATGCATTGCTCCTTTTATAACAATACCGCGGTATGAAATATTGTGTATATGAGGTGGTGACGAAAAACCTTTTTTAAATCTCACCAACATACCAGTCGCAACATCTTTTGAACGATCGCCCCATAAATCGGCTGCACCCGGGCTTTTATCACCTCTTAAAGGGTTTAAATAACCCCAATTAACTTCTTCTGCTGTAACCACTTCTGATTGATGGTTTTGGTTTGCTGAAAAAGCAAAGAAAGAAGAACAGGAAGTCAGTAATATAATACTTGGAATTAGTTTTTGAAAATTGAACATAAGTGTTTCCTTCAAAGTGTTCAAGGGAGCGCGCCCCCTTGAATAAATTAATAGCTGATTATATCGTTACCACAACTTTACCCATTGCTTGACCGCTGCCTAATCTCTCATGCGCGAGACTAATGTCAGCGAGCGTATACGAGGTTTCATCCAAGACAGGGGTTAATTCTCCAGCTTCTGCAATTTTAGCCAAAGCTTTTAAAATATGTGCATGCTCTTCACGTTTATAATTATGCAACATAGGGATAAGCATAAATACAACGTGTAGTGAGAGTCCTTTAAAATGAGCCATGGTTAAATCAAGTTCAACCATAGATACAGTTGAAGCAACATGCCCATTTAAAGCTGCAGCAATAAAAGAGTTAGTCATGTTTTCGCCGCCAACTGAATCAAATACGATATCAAAACCAGTGCCGTCGGTGTGTTTTTGTACATAATCTTCAACCGATTCTGTACGGTAATTAATAGAAGTTGCACCTAGTTTTTCAATCAATTTTGCTTGTGGCTCACCGCCACCTGTTGAAAATACGTCGGCTCCAAAATGACGCGCTAATTGTATTGCAACATGACCAACTCCACCTGAGCCGCCATGGACTAATACTTTTTGTCCTGATTTTATATTTGCGCGTTGTAGTCCCTCATAAGCAGTGATACCAACTAGTGGTAACGCGGCTGCTTCACGCATAGATAAATTGTTTGGTTTTAAGGCAAGTAAGTTTGTATCGGCGACAATATACTCAGTTAATGTACCCGGCAAATCGGCCAAACCGCCAGCACAACCGTATACTTCATCACCTACTTTATATTCTGTTACACCTTCTCCAACTTCTTCTATAGTTCCAGCGAAATCCATTCCTAACAACGCGGGTGCTGCTGGAGATAAAGGTAATTCTGACCCCATAGAGCGGATCATGGTGTCAACTGTATTAACGCTGGTCGCTGCTATTTTTACGAGTACGTGGTTTGTTTTTACACTTGGTTTGGCTATTTCTGTTGATTCAAATACTTCAGGCCCACCAAAGGTATTAACGATCATTGCTTTCATATTATTCTCCAATATTGGTTAGTGTCGTGTTTAACAAGCACGCTTGTTATTTGTTTATTACTTAGTTAGATAACCTGTTGTGTTATCTGCTGTAAAACATTGATTAATGCTTGGTTCTTTTCTTGATTCAGGGCATCCGGATGTGGTCTGACCCAATCACTTACGTCGTTATCAAAATATTTTCCGGTGATGCCTTTAAAGGTTTCACTGAGTGCTGCGCGTTCCAAAACTTCAGCGCCAATTGAAATGTCTTTGCCCGCCATACCATAAGCTTGCTTCACCATTTTACTGCCTAAAAATGATGCAGGGTTCACAGCAATAAAAGTTGGAAAACGACTCTCTTGTTGTTGAGCAAGATAAAAAGTCCACATCGTTATCGCCAGCTTGCTTTGAGCATAGGCTGCGCTGTCTGTTAATTTTTGCTCGCCAGTTAATGCATCCAAATTAACACTTGCTTGCGCTGCAGAAGACAAATTAATAACGCGGCCTGTATTATTAAATAAAGGCAATAATCGCTCAGTTAACACGTAAGGCGCTAAGGTATTAACGACAAATCGTACGTCATGACCTGAGCTTGTTATTGGCGTAGGGGTTGTATAAATACCCGCATTGTTGATTAAGACATCAATGTTGTTATGTTGCTGTTTTATCAATTCTGCCAAGTTAGCCACTTCAGCTAAATTCGATAAATCAGCGATATAGGTTTCAATTTGTGCTTGCTGGTTTAACGTGATTAAGCTTTGCTTAGCTTGCGCCAGTTTTGTTTCATTCCGACCATGCAACAATAGGGTATGGCCAAGTTTGGTTAGCC
Organism: Catenovulum adriaticum; assembly: GCF_026725475.1. Classification (NCBI taxonomy): domain Bacteria; kingdom Pseudomonadati; phylum Pseudomonadota; class Gammaproteobacteria; order Alteromonadales; family Alteromonadaceae; genus Catenovulum; species Catenovulum adriaticum. The sequence goes on along the minus strand of NZ_CP109966.1, from coordinate 350,557 downwards.
GTTTAGCGGTTTCCAAACCTATTCCGTCTGTTGCACCTGTCAATAAAATTGTTTTGCGCATTTGTTTAATCCTCTTTGTTAAATTCAGGCAAGACATATTCAGCGATTTCATGTAATGTTTTTTCAATATCTTGCTGATTAAATCTAAGATTCAACGCGACATGGTTAACACCAATTGCTTGCCTCGCTTTTAGATATTGCGTCAATTTGTTAACACCAAGCCGGTAACCTAAGTGGATAGGTTTAGGTTCGCTATTAGGATCCTCAGCAATATCAATATAGAGCGGTTCCATAACGGGTTTAGTCAGCCCACTAGTGTTTTTTTTACGTAGCTGTTTAATAAATTGGTGCTGATGTGCCTGTGGTTTAGGGTAGGTTATCCATCCATCGCCATTTGCTGCAAGCCAATCTGCTGATTGTTGAGAAGCCCCTGTTATCAATAGCGGTAAACGATCTTTCAATGGCTTCGGTAACATATCTAATTGTTTATTTAAATAACCAAATTTATTTTCAATACTTGGTGCTGTTTCAGCCATTTTTCGAATATAGTCATAACTTTCTCTGAACAATTTAGCTCTGTTTTGGTAATTTATATTCATTGCCGGATACTCTTCTGGCCGATCGCCGCTCGCCACCCCAAGGATGAGCCTGCCTCCTGAAATTACATCTACCGATGCAGCTGCTTTCGCAACATGCGCCGGGTGTCTAAGCGGTAATATTAAACTCGCCACGCCTAGTGCAATTTTGCTAGTTTGTCCGGCAAGTAAGCCCAGATAGACAAACGGGTCAAATAACTGACCAGCATCACCAAAAGAAGGTACATTAAAAGGAACATCTCTTAACCAGACTGAACTAAATTCTAATGTTTCAGCTAGTTTTATTTTCTCAAGTTGCTGATGCATACCAGGAACCGCGCTATAACTGTATTCCTCTATCGGTACAACTAAGCCAACAGACAATTTTCCTGGCTTAAATACGTGATTAAAGCCAGCATTTAATTGAGGAAAAGCTAATTGTGTGTCGAGACTTTGCTGTTTTAACATTTATTCTTCCTACCGCATTTTTATCGGGTTATTAGTGCTGCGTGTTGATCGAGTTAATTTGATGGTTAAATCATATCTTTATTGAATTAACGAATAAACAATGTATAAAAGGAATCAGAATTCGGTTTTTAAATATAATTAAAGAGGTAACTAATGGATACAAGCGGTATTCGCCTGTTTGTATTGGCGGCTGAAATGCTCAATATTACAGCGGCCGGCAAAAGGCTAGGTATAGGCCCTTCAGTGGCCAGCGCTCGTTTATCTAAATTAGAAATTCAGTTAGGTGCCGATCTTTTTCACCGTTCAACGAGAAATATGGCTTTATCTATCGAAGGGATTGAATTTTTACCTTATGCTAAAGAAATTATTGCTCAAGAGGATGCGGCCCTAGCAGCACTTGGACGAGGTAAAGCGACGGTGAGTGGTACATTAAGGTTTGCGGCATCTAGCACGTTTGCACAACTTTTTATCGCGCCAATATTGCCAGAGTTTCTTGAACGATATCCTGAAATTGACGTTGAGTTAAAGTTAACGGATACACAAGTTAATTTAATTGATGGTGGTTTTGACTTAGCACTACGCAACTATACTGCTGAAGATAGCAGCTTAATAGGCAGAAAATTGGCTAACGACACACGCATTTTGTGTGCATCGCCTAAATATATAAAAAAATATGGTATGCCTAATAAACCTGATGACCTTAAAAAGCATCAACTATTAGTGTTTATTAATTCCAAAGCACGAAAGCTATTTTCTAAAACTGATAAAAGCTTATACGCATTCCCTCCCACAAGCAGTAAACCCAGGGTTGTATGTGATGATGGTTCTAGTATGCGCATTGCAGCAAAAGCAGGAGTGGGTATATGTATGAGTTCAATTTGGAATGTTTACACTGAGTTAAAGGAAGGGAGCTTAGTGCAAATTTTACCTGAATATAAAATAGATGATCAGGCGGCGATTTGGTTGGTGTACCCTAAGTCTAATGTTTTAACAGCCAAGGTGAGAGTATTTATTGATTATTTAGTTGAAAAGATCGGTTCACCACCTATTTGGGAATTGTAATAATCTAGCAAAATAATGAGTTTAATCAGCTTTGTCTGTTTGTCAGCGGAGTGATTGGATGAAGCGTTTATAGAAACCATGTTATTCAACCTAGTACAAATTTAATCTTGAGCCGTTCTTCTTTGATAGATTGTCCCAGGCTTTAAAACACCAAAACATATTTGGATTAGTTTTCTCTTTAACCTAATACAAAACTTTAAAACCAGATGTTCGCAAACAGACTTCGTTAGGTGGCCAAATTATTCTGCCACTGCAATCACTATCGATGAGAGTAGGGAACTCGAGATGTATAAAGTTGAACGGTCTATTTAAGTAGAAATGGTGTAATAACCAAACAAAAATAGCGCTACAAGGTAGCGCTATTTTTAATCTTAAAACGCTTTAGTAAAGCGTTTTATTATTCTGGTTTTGCAACTGGGCTAACCATCACTTCTTTAGTTTGTGCATCAAAGGTATAATCCACAGACAATGCTGCACCTTCTGCTAACTCATCAAAGTTTTCACTCAGCACTTCAGTGTTACCCGCTTCATCTGAATAGATTGTTAAATCGTCCAGATAAACGCTAGAGCCACCTTTAGCTTGTACTTCAAAAAATTGAGCCTCATCCATCAGACCAAACGCGGCAGAGTTGGTAAAGGATTTGAAAAACTCGCCTGAAACTTGATTGGCTAATATTTCTCCACCTGCGGAACTAATTGGCGTATCATTGATAGAGATGGATACAGTAGCGTTACCGCCATTAGCACCTCTGGTTGCTTCTGAGCCATCCCATGTAAACACCATATCATTCCAAATACCAGGTGTATGAGTTTGATCAATAACAAAAGTGCCAGTGCCTGATGTACCATTATAAAGTTTAATTTCACCGTTGCTTCTAAAAGCCATTGCAATTATCGTTCGGTTCAATTCAGTGCCTTTATACTTACGGCCATTTAAGATAACTTTAGCATCTTTTGATGAGGCTTCTGGATACTGAAACTTAAATGTCACGCGGCCTTTTTCCCAAGCTGCAGCTGGGGTGTTCACAACAAATTTACCATCTTTATCCGAGCCCACTTCAGCAACTAAATTACCGCCAACGAGTGGATCAATCGTGATAGGTAAAACAGCTTCAGTGCCATCTGCAGCAGTAACAACAATATTATCAATTAATGGTGCCGGTTTTGTAACGCCATCACCTTTATGAGCTTTGATTTCAGCACTGTCCGTATCTAATGCATATGTCCAAGCGCCATTGGCATCAATCGTAAACGTTCCGTACGTAGTTGTAATATCCTCTTGAATTTCAAAAGATTCCTCAGCTAAATTTGGATCAGTGATGACTAAATTACCTGATGTATCGCCAGCGTTAATATTTACAACTGCATCTGGGTTAACAACGGGTTCAACACCTTCCGCTATTTCTTCCTCGGTTAGCTCTACATCAATTCCGCCAGGGAGCGCATCAATATCTGCAGGTACTTTTAACGACCCTCGAAGAGTAACAACAATTTCTTGCTCCGTACCATCTAAAGTAGTGAGCGTAAATGTATCGTCTAAGGTTGGAATTGCAGAAGAATCTTCTGGCTCTACATCATAATTTAAAGCTCTGGCTTCTTCGTTATCCGGATCAATTTCGTATGTCCACTCAACTTTTCCAAGAACAGCAGGCACGGCTTCAACTTCTTCTACACCTTCACTGGCTTCTACCCCTTCTATTGCATCAACAGGTTCAATTACGTTAATTGTAACCACACCATATTGTGTGGTGATTTTTACTTCACCATCAACTTCTTGAGCACCTTCTTGTTCTAGGGCTGGTTTAAAAGCTGCTTCAGCAGGATTATCATCACGAACAGAGGTAAATGCATCTATGCTGCCAGTATCGTGGCTAATGACTACTGAAGTTCTATCTTTAAAAGTTGCAGGTACGTCAATACCTTCAAGCGTGATTTGAATATCTTGAGTTGTACCATCTGCTGATTTAATTGTAAGCGGGTTTTCTGATATGTCTGCATTTTCAGAACTAACCAAAGCTGTAACATCTGGGTGCTCATCTTCCCCTACGTACAATTCATAGGTCCAAAAACCTGCAGCATCAATTCTTAACTCACCGTATTTTCCTTCAATGACTTCTGAGTGGATAAGTGATTCATTTTTATTTGGATCATCCACTTCAACTCTTAATTCAGGGTTTTCGGCTTTTGATAATACTACAGAAAGATCACCACTAAATGTCGCAGGAGCTTGTGCTTTAGTGTTGTCATCATCGCTGCTACCGCACGCGGATAACGCCGTAATGATTGATAGAGTCAGTAGTTGTTTTTTCATGATTTATCCTCATTATGTATGCTACTTTAGTAGTTGATCGTGCTCACGTTCCATTAACCCTCAGCAATTTACCTAAATTGAGGAGCAAGATTTTTATCTTAACGTGTGCTACTTATTACCAAACACATACATATTTAAATTTTATTATCAATGACTTAGCTATTTTATGATGTTGCTTTAATAGGTATATCAATAAAGCAACATTAATTTAAGCAGTAGAGTTGTCAAACCCTACCTGTTAGCTTTTAGACTTAATTAAAGGTCGCGTATAATAGTAATATTGTCGGTTGTTATCGCCTTATAATGAGGTCTGTCTGCATCTAAAACGTTGTCGCCGGCTGAGCTATTAGCAAATTCTTCAATAAAGTCAGGCGTATCGAATTTGACGTCCGCATCAATGTTTGTATATAACTTAATATCGTCAACTAACATAGCGCCTAGGCCACCTTCATCTTCATTTTTTCTGACAATGAATCGCATTTCGTCAAGACAGTTATAAAGCCGACTACCCGCGACCGTTTGAGCAACAAATGGCTCGTTCGGATCGGCAGGAATCGCTAAATGATCCGAGCTTGCTGCTTCGTCGTTTATTGAAAGTGTCATTTCTGGGTAAGTTAAGCCATCACGCATGTCCCACGTCAGCACAAAATGAGTCCATTCGCCTGGTATCAACATTTGGTCAAAAATTACATTTTCATTAATGTATTTATTTGAATCGTCCTTAGCAAATTTGTCAGCCGCTGCGTCTTGTGGGGAAGAGCCCGGAATAATTTCATGGCTTCTCATTTCAAAGGTGCCGTCAGGCTTGACATAAAAATGACCCATGCGTCTATTATCACCACCGCCGTCATTATTACCATTCCAATCATCACAAGTGATACCAAAACCGCCACTAACCGCTAAGTCTTCTGTACCTTTTACGCTAAACAATAACTTGCCATTGCTAAGGTCTTCTTTGACTATTCCGTCATTCAGAAAGTCAATCGCAAATACACTGGTTTCATCAATTGTGCTTGGAATATTAGCGGCAAAGTTTAATGGTGCACCTGTAATGTTCACCTTAAACTCAGTTTCTGTACCATCTTTTGCATAAACCGTAAATGTTTCTGAGGTTGAGTCTGTGGGCTCAATTAAATCTTGTAGGTCTGGGTGGCGATTATTTAGCTCATATTCCCAAGTGCCATCTGGATTCATTTTAAAAGTGCCGTATTTAGATTCACCTTTGTTTTGAAAGCTACTCTCATCAAAATTTTCATCATAAATTTCGGCTCTACCAAAACCTAATGTTTCTTTTAAAGAGACATTAGCAGTAAATGCACCTCTAAATTCAGGTTCAACCTCTTCGGCTACGCCTTCTATCACAAAATCAAGCGTATCTTGGGTACCATCAAGAGAAGTAAATGTCAGTGACTCTGTTACGGTAGCAGTCGGATTTCCGTCAAGTGCTTGAACTGAAGGGTTAGTTTCGTCCAGATCATAAGTCCATTCACCACTGTAATTATCAGTCCCTTCGAATTTTAGCATCGTAAAGGTGCCATATTGTGCTTCTGGCATTTTGGTGAAGTCAATTTCAGCCTCACCAAAATTAACATCGGTTACGCCTATTTCACCAGACGCATTGCCGTGACCGTAGGTTAAAGGCACTTCTAGACCTTCACCTCTAGTTCCGTCAAATCCGACGTCAGTTACAAATTCAGCATTAAAAACAGCGGGTAGCTTCTTTGCGCCACTGTTATCGATTTCACATCCTGACAATGTAGTAAGAATAGATAAAGCTAGTATTGTTTTCTTCATTGTATTGTTCCAAAAATTTATATTTTATTCTGTAAGTACCATTAGTGAGCGGGGAGCTATATAGCTTAAACATTTATATAAAATGTTAGTGCCCAGTAGTGGTACCTAATATTTAAATCAATATGTTTACTTAAAATCGATAAGATAAACTTGCAGAATAAGTTCGGCCTGAGTAACGAATACGTGAAATTGCATCTTCATTACCCCCTATAAATTCGAATTCTTGACGATCATTTAAGTTATATGCACGAAGATTCAGCTTTAAATTACTCGTCAACCTATAAGATGATGATAAATCTAAACGACCACCCGCTGTTTGGGTTCGCGCATCAGAACCTAAGAAAGAAGTGGTTCCGCCAGAACTCAGCAATTTCTCATCTTGCCAGTTGTATGATAAACGAATACTAAGGCCATCATTTTCATAGTAACCAATTAAATTATATGAATTAGGCGCGATTCGAGTCATCGGCTGACCACCACCCTCATCTAAATCGATTTTAGTGAAGTTAAATACCCCCCCGAAACCATCGAATGGATAAGGTAGAAAATCTAATTTTTGTTGAACAGATAATTCAAAACCGTTTACAGTAATTGGTATATCACTATTATAAGTTGATTTAATATTGACTTTACGGTTTTCATAAATTTCACCCGTTTCAGATTCAAAGGTGCCAATTTCTCGACATTCTGGTATTGAACCGCCTACATCGATTTCTTGAAGCGGTCCCACGTCCCATTTTTCTTCATCACCTACTGGACAAATTGTGGCCGTTTGAATTTTACCTTCGATTTCTTTTACAAACATTCCGATTGCAATTGCAGAACCTTCTCGGTTATACCAAGCTAAAGAAAGGTCGTAGTTTTGTGAGGTATAAGGTAATACTTCTGCTTTTGAATTTTCCAGTCTGACTGTTCCACCGCTATTGTCATAACGCGGACTCGGGGATTGAGCTAATAGGTTAGGGCGAACCATGCCTTCTGAATAAGCAGTACGAAGCACAATATCATCGGTTAATTCAACAGAAAGGTTAAATACCGGTAACGTATGGTCATAATCATTTTCAGTTAATACTGCAATTGGTTCATCGTCTTCGTTAAAGCCTTGACCGATCACATCGTTTGTGGTTTCAACATAACGAACCCCTAAATTACCAGAGTAGTATATGTCACCGATTTCCCCTACAAACTCGCCCATTAAATAAGCTGCATTGATAACTTGGTCGGCCGAAAAGTTATCACGGAATCTTTGGTTTAAAAGGTAGGTTGGTTCAGTGCTTCTATTGTCAAGTTTGACCGCATAGCCTGTTGGGTGGGCTATATCAAACTCTTCAACAAGTTCTCCGTTTTCATCATAAGGTTTAAGACCATCACCTTGTAATAATGTTTTTAATTCTGCAGAGTTAAGTCGTAACCAGCCTGTCTCGTTATTTATATGGTTGGCGAAATCACCATTATAAAATTCGGCTTGACCTGCTGATGCGAAATCTTCTGCATACAAAACATCGCCGTTCAGCACGCTAGTATCTAAACCGCCGCCGCCTACTGTTACATCGTATGTATCTAGCAACTCTCTTGAGTGACGGACACCAAATTTAGTCGATGTTATTCTAAACTCATCGTTACCTAAATCCAGATAACGTTCAAAATTAAGCTCACCAGACTCATATTCCCTTTCTGGACGATGTACACGACCATGAGAGTAAAATTCAACCCTTTTGCCACCTATAGCATCAATTTTTTCTTGACGTTCTTCAGGTGTTAAGTCTTCAGATAAAAAATTCGGTGATAAATTATTAAGGTTGTCTTCAACATTATAAGGGTTAAGTTTAGGGTCTAAAATAGTTGAATGAGAAGTTAGCGGAATGCTAGCCCAACCGTTACTATTGCGTTTCCACTGATCTTCTGGATCAAGTGAAGGTAGTATTGGATTTTCTACAGAGTCAGCATAAGTGAAATTATCCCAGCCCGACATACTGACTTGTGCCACATCCAAGTTACCTTTACCGGTGTTAAAACTGCCAGTAATACCTGTAGGCGCATATTTAAGACTATCACCAGTATCTAAATCAGTATAAGAAACATGAGATTTATTTTGGTGACGAATATCTAGCGCTTCTTGTTGAAATTCATTACTAGAGCTTGACTTACTGACTGTCCCATCTATTACCCAATCATCAGTTGTGTAATTTGCGTATAAGAAAATACCTTTGGCTTCTTCCGTATAAGACATTAATCGTGTTGCCGGTGTAAAGTTAAGGTTTGTAATATCGGCAACTGTTGCTGCATAAACAGGGACGGTCGCCAAATCAGGATGATGTATTGCTGGGTCGTAAGAATTATTTTGATTATCGCTTAATTTAATTGGTGTGTGTGATGGATCATCCGATAACGTCACACGATGATCAAAATTCTTACCGTTATTATCGCTAGACGCCATACTTAAGTTAAAGTCTTCCATGGTACTGTCACCAAGTTCGCGCTTAGTATATAAAAAATTGGCCCCAATTTTTAATGAATCTGTTACTTTAAATTCGATGTTACCCGTACCTGAAAAGCGATCACCACTTGAGTTCTCAGTTACTTGCCTAAAAGAACCGATAGTTTTAATAATGGCATTAGGATGGGTAATACCATGAAGATCTTTATAGTCCTGCAAAGCTTGTTCAGAGATAAAATTATTTGATTCACTAAAGTTATTTTCTATCGTATTCAATGAATTGTAGTTTGAGAAGTTTACCGTATCACGTCGAAAGTTTTGCTCTGAACCGGCAACTTTCCACGCGACCGCCAATCTATCTTTAATTAGATGTTTTGAACCTGAAAATGACCATTGATTATCAAAACTATCAGATAACTCTTCATAACGAGTACCAATGTTTAAAGAATACTGACCATCTTGTTTACCTAAAGCTCGTTGAAGTTTTTTATCAACGATACCGGCAATACCACCTTCTTGCATATCAGCAGTAGGGGACTTAACAACCGTTACCCCATCAAATACGCCACCTTCAAACGAACCAAATGGGTTTGAACCACCAACGGCGCCAGTACTTCGGCTTGGCGTAGCAAAACTTTGACCTTCAGCCGTTGTTTTTACAAAACCACCTGATAAGCCACGCAAATTGATTTCTGAATTTCGCTGCCCATCATCGGTATTCAATTGAATACCGGGTAGTGCTTGTAATGCTTCACCTAAATTAAGTGCAGGTAACGCATCCATATCTTTAGCTGAAATCGCATCCACAATTGAGGGAGCTTCACGTTTAACGTTAAGTGCGTCTTCTAGTGAGCTACGAACACCCGTCACTTCAATGGTTTCGGTTTCTTCTTGCTCTAGTGCGGAGCTCACTTCTGCCGCCAATATGGATGGAGTAAACAGGGTCATTAAGATGCCTGTGGAGCCACCAATTAGTCGTGCCTTTTGTCGATTTTCATTTTTTATATGTTTTCTGGTATTTCTCATGACCATCTCGCCTATATTTGGAAGTTTCTTCTTTCTATGGCGTTAACTTATCGTGTTAACTTGTATCGTTAACTTATTGCCAACATCCAGTACACATATATAACACCAAATATATCATAAGCAGTCAAGTTCTTTCTTTTATAGGCAGCATATTAACTAAAAACATCATTAAAATGACACATAAAAACACACTATTAATCATTAACAGTCACTCGTGATTGCTTGTATTTTTTTTGTTATTTTTATTGGGTTCGTTAAATTTAAGGTTTTAGTAGAGGTGGATTCTAACTTTTAATTAGACATCAGTGTGCCAAAATTAAATGGCTTTAAATAATCGCTACTATTTTTAATTAAAGAAAGGGGGACAAAAAATAAAGGTATGTTTCACAATCAATATTACTTAAATATTGACCAATCCGCCATGATGTAGATTCAAAGGTTAGCTGGCATTGATTGCGTTTGACTATATTGATTATAAAAATTAATTCAAGCCACTATTTAACATAAGATATATTATAGGCTTTTATAGCAAGGCGATAAGGAACTGCGTAGATAGATCGACTAATTAAATCAAGAAAAATAAAAACTTACACTTAATTAACTCCTAACACTTTTATCATTAATGGCATTTATACTATAAATGCTGTGCCTAAAAATAATAATGCAATACGAAACCAATACTGTAATTAAAAAATTTAAATATCTCTGATATCAATTCCAGCCGATTTAAGATCATTAAAGACTGCTCGAGTTTTTTGTTTTAGCATATCTCTTAACAACCTAACGGCTGGTGTAATGGTTTGGCGCGATGGGCAAATTAACCAAAGCTCGGTTATTCTGGGTGTATAATCGGACATTAGCGGAACAACATTGCCTTTTAACAAGTCTTGCGACATATCAAGATAAGATTTAACGGCAACACCCTTACCACTCACACACCAACGCCTTACCAAATCTCCGTCATTTGAAGCTCTGTCACCTTTCATTCTTATTTTAAACTCTTGATTTTCCTTATGAAATACCCAATGATTATGGATGACATCGTGTAGCTGATAAAACAAGCCATTGTGACCTGTTAATTCATTTGGATGTGTAGGCGTTTTATTATTTTTTAGATAACTTGGTGATGCACATAAAACACCTGGCGCATCACAAATTTTAAACCCGTATAGATTTGAATCTTTTGGATAACCATATCGCAATGCTACATCTACGGCATCTCGGTAAAAGTCAGTGTTGCTGTCACTAATGTTTACTTTCAAACTGATTTTAGGATGCTTATGCATAAATTCATCGAGCCAAGGCAACACTATGTTCCGGCCTAAATCTGAAGATAAAGCAACTCGCAATTCACCCTCTACACTCTGGGCGTCTGTCTGAATATTTTGTTTAGCCAGATCTAACAAATTTAATGCTTGTTCACACTGCGATACATACCGCTCGCCGGCAGCAGATAATCTTAAATGTCGAGTCGTACGCACAAATAACTCTGCACCTAACGATTTTTCAACTCGTTTAACCGCAGCGCTTGCGGTTGCACTGCTCATGTCTAAACTGATTGCAGCTAAAGTAATATTTTTAAATTCTGCAACTTTTAATACCACGTATAAATCTTGTATAAGCACAATTATTTTCAAAAGTTATTTGATAATAATTCAAACTTTAGCCTGTTTATTGATTTTAAATCAAGCTTTATAGTTGTAATTATATAGTGACGACTCATTTAATAACCGCGTAAATAATATTTAAAATGCGTTGGCTGCAGTCGTTTTACAAAATGCTTAACAAAAAAGGAGAGCAAGATGAAGCAATATCAAATACAACCAGGTAAAGATGCCATTAAACAAATTGAACTAGATGCTGTGGCGTTGGCGGAAGATGAAATAAAAATTCAATTAAAAGCGGCTTCAATAAATTATCGAGATATCATAACTCGGCAGGTAACCAAACAAGAAGTGGTTCCATTTTCAGATGGTGCCGGTGAAGTGGTTGAAATAGGGAGTAAAGTAACTGACTTTAAAGTTGGAGATAAAGTCATTGGTTTATTTTTTCCACAATGGATGGATGGGCCATTGACCGCTGACCTGTTTAAAAACTCCAGAGGCGCAGGTAAATGCGACGGTATGTTGAGTCAGCAAATATCGGGGAAAGCATCTAGCTTTATTCGATTTCCAGAACATTTAACCTATGAACAAGCCGCCACTCTACCCTGTGCAGGTGTAACGGCTTGGCATGCTTTATTTGAAACGCCGCAACCCGCGAAAAAAGGACAAACTGTTTTAATTCAAGGCACAGGTGGTGTGTCTGTATTCGCAATACAATTAGCTAATGCTTTTGGTTTAAAGAGTATTGTGATATCCAGCTCTGATGAAAAATTAGCAAAAGCTAAAAAGCTGGGCGCAACTCACACCATTAATTACAAAACAACTGAACACTGGGATAAAGCCGCGCTAGATTTAACCCAAGGCGAAGGCGTGGATATTGTTGTAGAAGTCGGTGGTGCTGGTACGTTAGAAAAATCGCTCAATGCACTCAAGGTTAACGGTGTCGTTAGTTTAATCGGTATTTTAACTGGCGTGGAAGGTAAAATTAATCCTTTTCCAATTTTAACTAAAAGCTTGCGTGTATTCGGTATTTATGTTGCCAGTAAAGCAATGCAGACCCGTTTTCATCAAGCATTGGCAGACCATAACATCAAGCCAATTATAGATAAAACATTTGAATTCGAACAAGCTGATGAAGCTTATCAATACCAAAAATCCGCTAAGCATTTTGGTAAAATCGTAGTTAAAGGTTAAAAGCCAATCACTTTTGTATGTTACTTACGTATTAAAAATGTATTGGGAACTAGATTACAAAAAATGCGAATGTGTGGTGGCCAAATAACTAGGCCACCACTGGTATGGTATCTACAAAAGTTCTTTTTTCAAAAAAATTATGGCGACAGTAACGAAGTTAAAAACTTTGTAAAAAGGGTAATATTTTGCTCTACACTTGCCGATTCTAATGCCTTCAGATACATGAAGGCTTAGTTTTATTGAATAAACCTCAGCCCACCACTTTTGATAATTTTTTGATATCAATAAATTACTCAGCGCTTGAAATGAATATAGCCTTGACCGATTACTAATTTAATCGCTTCTAATCTAAATTCAGCACTATAGTTGATGAACATTTAAACTTTAAATAACTTAAGTAAGTCATCCCATTGCAGTGGACGCGATAAATAGTAACCTTGTGCCCAGTCACAGCCTAGCTCTTTTAGATATGTCAACTGTGCTTCGGTTTCAACCCCCTCTGCAATCACGCGAAGATCGTACAATTTAGCCAAATTTTGAATAATGGTCACCATTTTGTGGCGCGCCTCACGTTCTGAAAAGAGATCATTTACAAATGACCTATCTATTTTTAAGCAATCCGCAGGGTAATGGATTAATTGATTAAATGCCGTGTAGCCCGTTCCAAAATCATCTAATGCCAAAGAGACCCCAAGTTGACTTAATGCGTTTAAATTTTTAAGACAAGTTACATCGTTGGCAACGAATGCCGTTTCAGTAACTTCAAGCTCAACACTTTCAGGTTTAATTTTATGATAACCCAGTAGATTTTTTACCTGTACTGGAAATAGTTCATTGTGTAGCTCTACACCTGAAATGTTAATACAGACTTTCCCATCAAAATGGTGTTCTTTTTGTAAGATTCCTAGCGCTTGCAAAGCATTGTCGATGACCCATAAATCTATCTCTTTGATCAAACCAGTTGCTTCCGCTACTGGTATAAAGTGGTCAGGACCAAATCCATCTAATCCGGGGTGTTGACACCGGAGCAGTACTTCAACAGCAACAATCTTGTTATCTTTACAGTCAAATATAGGCATATAAACCAAAGAGAAATGTGCTTCACTCAAGGCCTGCCTTAAACATTTTTCAATCAGCTGCCGTTGGCTAAGTCTGTCGGCTATTTCTTGGGTAAAAAACCTAAAGCAATTGCGACCGTTATTTTTAGCATCATACATCGCAGCATCGGCGTGGTGGAGTAAATCAGAGGGAGTGGTGGAATCATCAGGATACACGGCAATGCCAATACTAGCATAAACCAGATGAACCACATCATCGACCTTAAAACCACCTTTGAAAATATTTAATATTCTTGTTGCGACGGAGCTGGCATCAAGCGGATCTTTGATGTTAGGTAAAAGCACAACAAACTCGTCACCGGCTAGTCTTGCTAAACTTTCTCTTTGCAGTTTGAAAACCTGGTCATTTGGTCGGATTACTTCCCAAAGTTTCTCACTAAAGGTGAGTAAAAGTCGGTCGCCCGCTTCATGACCATGTTGGTCGTTGACCTGCTTAAAATTATCGAGGTCAATATACAACAAACCAATACGCTGTTTGTCCTTCTCTGCACGGGTTAGCATACGGGCTAGGTTAGTTTTAAAGCTCCAACGATTAGGTAGACCTGTAAGCGTGTCATAATAAGCCAGTTGATGGATATCCTCGGCATGTAGTTGCATTATCGTTTTGTAGGCCTGTTCCTCAGAACGCAAAGCAGCTAAACAAATAGCATTTAGTGCTAACATTGTTAGCATAAAACGTAAAGCTTCAGTGAGTGAGTAGCTAGTCATTAATAAAGCTGTTATCGGTGTAAATAACAGCAGACAACTCGCGATGCTGAAAATACCAAACACAAAAACAGCAGGCCAAAAGCGATTGAT